>JARXAK010000244.1 GCA_029865885.1 Rhizobium sp.
CTCCGGCGTGCATGGCTTCCATCTCGATGGTTTCGCACAGGAGAAGATCAACCTGCCGGCCCGCCTGCTGGTCCCGGCCCCTCCGGGTGTCGATGCCATCGGTGCGGCTCATGCCCCGGTGTACTTCGGCACGGTCGAGCACATGCTGTTCGACAATGCCAAGCTTGAACCGGGAGAAACCATCCTCGTCCATGCAGGCGGCTCCGGCATCGGCACGGCTGCCATCCAGCTCGCCAAGAAGATGGGTTGCACCGTCATCACCACGGTCGGCTCCGACGACAAGATCGAGCCGGCCAAGGCGCTGGGCGCCGATCACGTCATCAACTACCGCACCGACCGCTTCGAGGGCATGGTCCGCAAGATCACCAAGAAGAAGGGCGTCGACGTCGTCTTCGAACATGTCGGCAAGGATACCTTCGCTGCATCAATGTTCTGCCTGAAGCGCGGCGGCCGCCTCGTGACCTGTGGCTCGACCTCCGGTGTTTCGACCGAAGTCAACCTGATGATGCTCTTCCAGCAGCAGTTGAAGCTCATCGGCTCTTTCGGTTGCCGGATGGAGAACATGGCTGACGCCATGCAGAAGATGGCGCGCGGCCTCGTGCATCCCGTCATCGACACGCAGGTCTCCTTCGACGATATCGACCGGGCGCTCGCCCGGATGGAAGGCCGTCAGGTCTTCGGCAAGATCATCCTGAAGATGGATTGACCGCGTGCGGATGCTCGTCACGCGCATCGTTCTGGCGCTGCGGAAATTCTATCACTGGTCCGTGGCGCAGTTCGCGTTCGGCTTCCTGACGGCGCTGAAGATCCTGCCGGCGGATGCCGCCATCAATTTCGCCGACCGTCTGATGCGCTGGATCGGGCCGAAGACGAAGCGGCATCGGCTGATGCAGGTGAACCTGCGCAATGCCTTTCCAGAAAAGTCCGAGGCCGAGCGCGAAGAGATTGCGCTTGCGAGCTGGGGTCATATGGGCCGGCTTGCCGCCGAATATGTGTTCCTCGATCGTCTCTTCGACTTCGATCCGCAGAAACCGGGTGAGGGCAGGGTGGACGTGTCGGGCGTCGAGCAGTTCCTCGACCTGCGCGACAATCCGCGGCCCTTCATCGTGTTCACCGGCCATACCGCGAATTTCGAGCTGCTGCCGGTCGCGGGTGCCGCCTTCGGGCTTTACGTGACGGTTCTCTTCCGTCCGCCGAACAACCCTTACATCGCGGAAAAGGTCTTCGAGTTCCGCCGCAAGCGCATGGGCAATCTCGTGCCGTCGCATGCCGGCTCGTCCTTTGCGCTGGCGCGGCAGCTGGAGCAGGGCGGCGGTGTCGGCGTGCTCGTCGACCAGAAGTTCTGGAAGGGCGTCGAGACGCAATTCTTCGGTCAGCCGGTGAAGACCAATCCGCTGCTTGCCAAGCTCACGCGCCAGTTCGATTGCGAAGTCTACCCGGCACGCTGCATTCGTCTGCCCGGCAACCGTTTCCGGTTGGAAATCGAGCCCAGGATCACCGTTCCGCGCAACGAGCGGGGTCAGGTGGACGTCAATGCCACCGCGCAATTGCTCAACGACAAGGTCGAGGCCTGGGTCCGGGAATATCCGGAGCAGTGGCTGTGGTATCATGATCGCTGGGCGATCAAGGATAAGATCTGACCGCTTTCAACCCCTGACTTTGCCAAGGGACTGATTCGCATGGATCCTGTTTCAGGGCGTCGTGCGTCGCGTCTCTGCGGTTTTTCTCTCTCTATTACGCTAAAGTAGCAGATATTTTTTGGGCTGCGCTGTGCCTCCGTGCCCGTACCGATTGAAGGTGACGCGACCTCATGTTACGGACGCCGAAAGTGGTGTGACGTCTTCTTTTCTTTTGTCACATTTGAGGGGTGAGGTTGCGCATGTCTTTTGGCGAATTCCGTGATTCGAATCTGCGGGCAATGTTCGAAGCGGTCTCGTTGAAGAACCTTCAGCTGCAGCAGGCGATCCGCAACGGTGACGACCAGCTCGTGCGCATGCTCGATCGCGAGATCGATCCGATGATCGCGACCCTCATCAGCTACCGGGCCGAGGACCTCAACGACATCTATCTGCAGATGCGGCTTCTGACCAAGCTGCTGCGCGAGGATGCGGATGATGGGTCATGCGTGATGCGTCATGCATCCATGCTGTCGCTGTTGGTCGAGCGTTATTTCGGCCCAAGGCGCAGCCAGCAGAGCCCTGCGCCCGGTGCATTCGAGACGCGTCAGCTGCGCGATGGCGACGATGAGCAGCTTAACGAGGTGATCCTCAACAATCTTCCGGAGCGGGTTGCCGTTGTCACCCGTGACTACCGCTATCTTTTTGCCAACACGGCCATGGCCAGCATGCTCGGCATGCGGCAGATCGAGCTTATCGGGTTGAGCGTCTTCGACCTTGGCCTGGCCGCCGGGTGTCATGACTGGCTTCAGGAGGCGCTTGATTCGGCGTTTGCTGGCCGCTCGGGATCGTTTGTCGCCCGGATGTCTGCAGCGACCGTCACGGGCGACGTGCCGGGTCGCTTCAGCCCGCTGCGGTCTGGCGACGGCAGCATCAGCGGGGCGATCCTGACGCTTGGCGAAATCGAGCCGGTCTTCGGCGACGTCGCCGCCTGAACTCTTTTGAATGCGCCTCAGTCGGACGGTCGCGTCAGACTGACCTGAGCTGCAATTCCCCGTCGGTCACACCCTGCAGCAGATGCTCGCGTTCGAAGGCGATGTGACGGCGGATGCCTTCGAAGAAGCCGCGCAACATATAGCCGATGGCCTCCATGTTGACCCGCTCGCCTGATCCGAGCTTCAGAAGCGCGTCGGTCAGTTCCTCGGCGAAGCACTCGTCCTCGCAATGCTCGAACTTCAGCCTCTCAAGCGTCGGCCCGAGAGCATCCGTTGCATCCGGATTGGACTGCAGCTGCGGGAAGAGCACGGTTTCCTCATAGTGATGAATGCCCTTGATCAGCGGGCCGAGCGCCTTTGCCGCATAGATGCATTTCTGCCGGTTGATGCTTGCCGGCAGTGAGTCTGCGATATCCTCCAGTTCGCGGCAGAGCGCGAGCTGTTCGGTATGGGCGCGGGTGAGCCAGGCGAGGTCGCGCTTGTCCGCGTCGAGCAGACGGTTGCCGGTCCTCGTATGACCTGCACTCAGTTTGCTGTTGTCTAATTTCGTCAGCATGTCCGTTTTCTCCAACGGGTTGTCCGCCGCACGGCACCCCAGTGCTCCAAGACACGCGCAGCGGGCTTTACGCCATGCGATTGTCGGCCTTGGTGTCCAAAGATCGCGAACCCGATTGCAGCTCCGAATCTCGCGAATTTTAGCGGGACGCGCATTGACCTGGATCAATGTGGGTTGGCGTCACCAATGCGATTGGTCCATTCGACGCGGGAGGTCACTCCCTTTGGCCGAGGCCCCCGCGATGAGATCAGCAAGCGTTGGGGGATTCCAACAATGAACTACACGTTAGAGACACTGGTGATGGCGGTTCTCGCCTTCGCCGCGCTGCTCGGGGTGGCCTTCACCCATGACAGCCTCTTCGCAGCCCATATGTGGGTTGCCTTCTTCGTGCTCACGGCGGGCACGATCGTCATGCTGCGCCGGATGCAGTTCGCTCCGTCCACGGCATCCTCCTCCGCACCCAAGCCCAAGGCGCCGCAGTCCGAGTATTTCGACGAGGTCGTCCGCTACGGCGTCATCGCCACCGTCTTCTGGGGTGTCGTCGGCTTCCTGGTCGGCGTGGTCGTCGCTTTGCAGCTCGCCTATCCCGATCTCAACATCGAGCCCTGGCTGAATTTTGGACGGCTGCGTCCGCTGCACACCTCGGCCGTCATCTTCGCCTTCGGCGGCAATGCGCTGATCGCGACCTCCTTCTATGTGGTTCAGCGCACCTCGCGCCAGCGCCTCTTCGGCGGCAATCTCGGCTGGTTCGTCTTCTGGGGCTACCAGTTCTTCATCATCATGGCCGCCACCGGCTATCTTCTGGGCATTACCCAGGGCCGCGAATATGCCGAGCCGGAATGGTATGTGGATCTCTGGCTGACGGTCGTCTGGGTCGCCTATCTGATCACCTTCATGGGCACGGTCATGACCCGGAAGGAGAGCCACATCTACGTGGCCAACTGGTTCTACCTGTCCTTCATCATCACGATCGCGATGCTGCACATCGTCAACAATCTGGCGATCCCGGTCTCCTTCCTCGGCGTCAAGAGCTACTCGGCCTTCTCGGGCGTGCAGGATGCGCTGACCCAGTGGTGGTACGGCCACAACGCCGTCGGCTTCTTCCTGACCGCAGGCTTCCTCGGCATGATGTACTACTTCGTGCCCAAGCAGGCCGGTCGTCCGGTCTATTCCTATCGCCTGTCGATCATCCACTTCTGGGCCCTGATCTTCATGTATATCTGGGCAGGTCCCCACCACCTGCATTACACGGCTCTGCCCGACTGGGCGCAGACGCTGGGTATGGTGTTCTCGATCATGCTGTGGATGCCCTCCTGGGGTGGCATGATCAACGGTCTGATGACGCTGTCTGGCGCCTGGGACAAGATCCGCACCGACCCGATCATCCGCATGATGGTCATTGCGATTGCCTTCTACGGCATGTCGACCTTCGAAGGCCCGATGATGTCGATCAAGGCTGTCAACTCGCTCAGCCACTATACCGAATGGACCATCGGTCACGTTCACTCGGGCGCTCTCGGCTGGGTCGGCATGATCTCCTTCGGCGCGATCTACTACCTGACGCCGAAGCTGTGGAACCGCGATCGCCTCTACTCGATGCGCATGGTCAACTGGCACTTCTGGCTCGCCACGCTCGGCATCGTCGTCTACGCGGCTGTCCTTTGGGTTGCCGGTATCCAGCAGGGCCTGATGTGGCGCGAATATGATGCCCAGGGCTTCCTGGTCTACTCGTTCGCCGAGTCTGTCGCTGCCATGTTCCCCTACTATGTCCTGCGTGCCGTTGGCGGTGCCATGTACCTCCTGGGCAGCGTGATCATGGCCTACAACATCCTGATGACCATCCTCGGCTATGAGCGCCAGGAAGCCCCGATCCCCGGATCGGTCGCTCCCGCCGCCCTGCAGCCGGCTGAATGAGGAGGGCTCCCATGTCCATTCTTGATAAACACGCAATCCTCGAGAAGAACACGAGCCTTCTCTTCCTTGGTTCGCTTCTGGTGGTCACCATCGGCGGCATCGTCGAGATCGCTCCGCTCTTCTACCTCGAGAACACCATCGAAAAGGTGGAGGGCATGCGCCCTTACTCTCCGCTCGAACTGGCCGGCCGCAACATCTACATCCGTGAAGGCTGCTATGTCTGTCACAGCCAGATGATCCGCCCGTTCAAGGACGAGGTCGAGCGCTACGGTCACTACTCGCTGGCTGCGGAGTCGATGTACGACCACCCGTTCCAGTGGGGTTCGAAGCGCACCGGGCCGGATCTCGCCCGTGTCGGCGACCGCTATTCGAACGAATGGCACGTCCAGCACCTGACCGAGCCGCGCGACGTGGTGCCGGAATCGATCATGCCGAGCTACTCGTATCTGAAGACGACGCCGCTCAAGGTCGTCAATGTCACGATGGACCTGAAGGCCAACAGCCTCGTCGGTGTGCCCTATACCGAAGACATGCTGGCACAGGCTGAGGCCGATCTCGCGGCACAGGCCGATCCGAACGCCGATACGACCGGTCTTCTGGAGCGTTATCCAAAGGCCAAGGTCGCCGATTTCGACGGCAATCCGGCGCAGCTGACAGAGATGGACGCTCTCGTCGCCTATCTGCAGATGCTCGGCACGCTCGTCGACTTCTCCACCTATGACGACGCAAGCGGTTACCGCTGAGGAGAGCACCATGGAAACCTATACCGCCATGCGCCACTTCGCCGACAGCTGGGCTCTGCTCGCCATGACCCTGTTTTTCGTCGGAGTCGTGCTCTTCACATTCCGCCCGGGCGGCAAGAAGCCTGCCGACGACGCGGCCAGCATCCCTCTCAAGGAGGATTGAACAATGGCAGACAAGAAACACATCGACGAAATCAGCGGCGTCGAGACCACCGGCCATGAGTGGGATGGCATTCGCGAGCTGAACAACCCGATGCCGCGCTGGTGGGTCTATACCTTCTACGCGACCATCGTCTGGGCCATCGGCTACACGATCATGTATCCGGCCTGGCCGCTCCTGACCGACAACACCAAGGGCCTGCTCGGCTATTCCAGCCGCGCGGAAGTCGCAGCAGAACTGACGGCGGCGAAGTCTGCGCAGTCGGTCTATCTGGAGAAGATCGCCGCCCTGCCGCTCGACCAGATCGTCGCCGACAAGGACCTGACCCAGTTTGCACTTGCCGGCGGGGCTGCTGCCTTCAAGGTCAACTGCTCGCCCTGCCATGGTTCGGGTGCTGCCGGTGGTGCCGGTTATCCGAACCTCAACGACGACGATTGGCTGTGGGGCGGTGATCTCGAATCGATCCACACCTCGATCGCCCATGGCATCCGCTACGATCAGGATCCGGATACCCGCATCTCCGAAATGCCGGCTTTCGCCGACATCATCGAGCCGGAGCAGGTCAAGCAGGTTGCGGCCTATGTCGTCAGCCTGACCGGGACGCCGAACGATGCGGCGATGGTCGAACCCGGCAAGCAGATCTATGCCGACAATTGCGCCTCCTGCCATGGCGACGACGCCAAGGGCAATCGCGACTTCGGTGCGCCGAATCTCGCCGATGCCATCTGGCTGAAGGTCGATGGCGAGGCGCAGATCGCAGCCCAGATCCGGCAACCGCGTCACGGCGCCATGCCCGGCTGGACCGCTCGTCTCGGTGATACCACCGTCAAGCAGCTGACTGTCTATGTGCACCAGCTGGGCGGCGGCGAGTAAGCCTCTGCTGGTTCTCCGACCTTGGGCCGCATCCCGCGATGCGGCCCATTTTCGTTTTGCATAGAAGAACTTCTATGTGTTGCGACGCTTCGCCGCTGCTTGACTTAAGTCAAGGCGGGCTGGCCTTCGAGATGGGACAAGGCAAGCATCAGAAGAAGGTTGAAATGCCATGACCATGCATGCCGATCACCCCCGTGCCGCCGACGCGCCAGAGGTCGAGAGATTGGAAGCCGAGGCGGTGATGTCGGCCAAGAGCCGAGGTCCGCTCTACGAGGCGCGCAAGAAGATCTTCCCGAAGCGTGCCGAGGGGGCGTTCCGCCGTTTCAAGTGGATCGTCATGGCTGTTACGCTCGGCATCTATTACCTGACGCCCTGGCTGCGCTGGGATCGCGGTGAGTTCGCGCCCGACCAGGCCGTGCTGATCGATCTCGCGCATCGTCGCTTCTACTTCTTCTTCATCGAGATCTGGCCGCAGGAATTTTTCTTCGTTGCTGGCCTGCTCGTGATGGCCGGTTTCGGTCTCTTTCTCGTCACCTCCGCCGTCGGTCGCGCCTGGTGTGGCTACACCTGTCCGCAGACCGTCTGGGTCGATCTCTTCCTGGTCGTCGAACGTTTCATCGAGGGCGACCGCAACGCCCGCATCAAGCTTGAGTCCGCGCCCTGGACCTTCGACAAGGTCTGGAAGCGGGTCTCCAAACACGCCACCTGGATCCTGATCGGCGTTCTGACGGGTGGCGCCTGGATTTTCTATTTCGACGACGCGCCGTCGCTTGCCATGGATTTTCTCACCGGGAGTGCTGCCCCCGTTGCCTACATCACCGTCGCCATCCTCACCGCCACGACTTACGTCTTCGGTGGCCTGATGCGCGAGCAGGTCTGCATCTACATGTGCCCCTGGCCGCGTATCCAGGCCGCCATGCTGGATGAGAATTCGCTGGTCGTCACCTATAACGACTGGCGCGGCGAGCCCCGCACGCGCCATGCCAAGAAGGCGCTTGCATCAGGCGAATCGGTGGGTGATTGCGTCGACTGCAATGCCTGCGTCGCCGTCTGTCCCATGGGCATCGACATCAGAGACGGCCAGCAGCTCGAATGCATCACCTGTGCGCTCTGCATCGACGCCTGCGATGGCGTGATGGACAAGGTCGGCAAGCCGCGCGGACTGATCGCCTATGCGACGCTCGACGAATACCAGTCGAACATGGCGCTCGCGACCAGTGGCGGCATGACCAGCATTGACCCGAAGAAGGTGCGCAACGAAGACGGCAGCTTCTCCGACAAGATCCGCCACTTCGACTGGCGGGTGATCTTCCGCGCCCGCACGCTGCTCTACATGGCCGTGTGGACCGCCGTCGGTGTAGCCATGCTCGTCGCTCTGCTTGGTCGCGATCGTCTCGAGGTCAACGTTTTGCATGACCGCAATCCGCAATTCGTGCTCGAATCGGATGGCTCGATCCGCAATGGCTATACGGTGCGCATCCTCAACATGATCGCCGCCCCGCGCGAGATCGAGGTGTCTCTTGAGGGCCTGCCGGATGCCACGATGAAGATCAACGGTATCAACCAGCCGCCGGCCCGTGCCTTCACCGTTTCGGTCGAGCCGGACGAGGCGACCACGCTCAAGGTCTTCGTGACGCTGGCGGGTGACAAGGTCGAGGACGACAATCAGGAATTCCAGTTCATTGCCAAGGATCAGGGCAGTGACGAGCGCGATGTCTATGAAGCCGTCTTCATGGGACCGGGAGAAAAAGATGACGACTGACGCAAAAAAGCCCTTCACTTTCACCGGCTGGCACATGCTGGCGATCATGCTCGCCTTTTTCGGCACGATCATCACGGTCAACTTCACCATGGCTTATCTCGCAACGTCGAGCTGGAGCGGTCTGGTGGTGAAGAACACCTATGTCGCGAGCCAACAGTTCAACGGCAAGACGGCTGCCATCCGTGAAATGCTGGCGACCGGCATCACCGGTGATCTCTCGGTCGATGCCAAGGGCATGCGTTACCGGCTGACGCTGCCGGGCAACACGCCCGTCGTTGCCGATGCGGTGACTGCCCATTTCAAGCGGCCCGTCGGCATCGCCCAGGATTTCGAACTGCAGCTGACGCCCGCCGGCGACGGTCTCTATCTGGCGGAAACTGTGGTTCTGCCCGGCAGCTGGATCGTCGAAATACAGGCGACAAAGGACGGCAAGTTGATCATGCATGAGGCGAAGCGGGTCACCGTTTCAGGAGAATGACGATGAGTTGCTGCGCGGCAGGCACCGAAGGCGCATTGGACATGGAGCGGGCAGGGGTCTCCCTGCCGTCGGCGGAAGAGCTGAAGCTCTCCAGCCGTGCGGTCGGCCCCGGCCTCTGGCAGGTCGACATGAGCGTGCCCGCAGTCCACTGCGGCACCTGCATCACGACCGTCGAGGGGGTGCTGAAGGCGCTTCCCGAGGTCGAGCGTGCGCGCGTCAACCTGTCGACCAAGCGCGTTTCGGTCGTCTGGAAAGAGGCCGTCGACGGTGTCGAGACCGACCCGGTCAATCTTGCCCGGGCCATCGCCTCGACCGGCTACACCGCCCATC
>JARXAK010000033.1 GCA_029865885.1 Rhizobium sp.
TCCTAGTATGCGGGTGTGTGGTCTTGAGTTTGTATAGAGAGTCCAATGACCGAAATGATCCGCCCACGAGTGAAATATGTCATCGGCCCCGATGGCAGCCCCCTTACGATTGCCGATCTTCCGCCGGCCAATACGCGCCGCTGGGTGATCCGCCGCAAGGCCGAGGTTGTCGCGGCAGTACGCGGTGGCCTGTTGAGCCTGGAAGAAGCCTGCGAACGCTATACCCTGACGGTCGAGGAATTTCTCTCCTGGCAGTCTTCCATCAACGATCACGGCCTGCCTGGTCTGCGTACAACCCGTATTCAACAGTATCGCCATTAGTCCATTTACGTACCGGCTCGCCCGGTACAAAACCATTTGCAACAGACCCATACCTGAACCGGCACGGCCCCGCCTGCCGGTTTCATGTTTTTCCGGCCACGCTCTTCGTCGCCAATGCGCTCATTCCGGCAACAGCGATGCTGGAACCGGCATAGAACCACAGCCCCGGCTGCGTGAAAGCCTGCGCCAGACCGCTGGTCTTCGTCGCAAAGATCACGATGGCGACGAGCAGCACATCCATCATCGACCACTTCGACAGCACGGGCACAAGGCGCGCGAGCACACCCTGCCCGTTTTGCCGTTCACCAGCCATTTCCTCGGCAGCGATGAGGAGAAGTTTTGCCAGCGGAAAAACAATCGAGACGAGACCGACCAGCACGGCGAGTGCGCTGTCACCGCCATCCCAAAGCGAGACGACAACCTCGATCAGCGAGGCATCGGTGGAGAAGACATAGAAGCTCTCGAACCGCATCAGCGGCAGGCTCACCCCGAGAGCGAAAGACGCAGATGCGCCCACGAGAAGAACGGCCTTCAACCATATCAGCAAGAAGGTTCCTCCCCAGACATCGAACACTGCGTGTCCACCGGTTGATTTGCCGCTGCCCATGATCGGATGTTAATCAGAACCGTCGAAACGCGGCAACAGGAGGCGGGAATGCAGATCACCAGCGAGAACGCAGGATCCGGCGGACGTTATGTCGGACGAATTGAGGGCATTGAGGCCCCGGCTATCATGACCTTTTCCCGGGCCTCGGAGAGCCTGATCATCGTCGACCACACCGAAGTGCCCGATGCCATGCGCGGCAAGGGCGCCGGTCAGGCGCTGGCCGAACATGCGGTGGCCGAAGCCCGCAAGGGTGGCTGGAAGATCATCCCGCTTTGCCCGTTCATGAAGGCGCAGATGGACAGGCATCCGGACTGGAACGACGTGCGCAAGTGAGCGCCTGCCAACCGGTTCCATGAACGACAAAAGGCGGACGCAGAATTAACCGCGCCCGCCTTCAACGTCGTATCTCAACCAGACTGAATCTCGAAACTCAGGCCCGGACACGCATCTGGCCATCGCGCTCTTCGAGAGCAGCAGCCTTCTGGTATTCCGCTTCAGCCTCTTCCAACGCCAGTTCTGCCGCTTCCTGCTGGACCTTCAGTTCCCGGATAGAGACCTGGAGATTGTCCGCGCGCTGGCGTGCCGCCTTGGCGAAGGTGGGATAGGCGAAATGATTGGGATCGGTGATGCCCGATTTCTTTTCCTCGATGCCGATCTGAGCCTCAAGCTCCTTCGACATTCGTTCGAACTCCGACATCATAGACTGCAACTGCTGCAATTGCCGACGCTTTTCGGTAACCTGAAAACCCTTCAGGCGTACCAGGCTCTCACGCGACTTCATACGCAATACTCCCGTGATGCGAGACCCCCCGCCACACTTGCTACTCAACACGCCCGCCACCGATTCGTCCAAAAAAAGTCCGCGGCGTTAACAAAAACCTACCTTTGGTAACCTTTCGTTTACGGGCATCGTTAATGATAAGGCCGATCACTTAAGGGTCAGTAAATGCCAGAGCCCGAAAAGAGCTCGTGACAATGATGAGTCAAATGAATCGGTTACGGGATTTTCCTGAGACACTGATTCAGGTGTGGCGATGACCGAAACACATGAAGAATCAGGAGGCTGATATCTTTGCTTAATAAATTCGATACACCTTGCCAGAGGGAATCAGAATTTGTTAACCAATTGGTGGCAGCCTTCAAATCAGGCAACGACTGGATCCGTATCGCGTAGGGGGCCATCTTGACCTTTCGGCGGCGGTAAAGGGGATAAATATGCGGGTTCTACTCATTGAAGACGATAGCGCGACGGCGCAGAGCATCGAATTGATGCTCAAGTCGGAGAGCTTCAACGTCTACACAACCGATCTCGGCGAAGAAGGTGTCGATCTCGGTAAGCTCTACGATTACGACATAATTCTGCTCGACCTGAACCTGCCCGACATGTCCGGTTACGAGGTGCTGCGTACCCTTCGCCTGTCCAAGGTGAAGACGCCGATCCTGATCCTTTCCGGTATGGCGGGTATCGAAGACAAGGTACGCGGTCTCGGCTTCGGCGCCGACGACTACATGACCAAGCCGTTCCACAAGGACGAGCTGGTTGCCCGCATTCACGCGATCGTTCGTCGTTCCAAGGGCCATGCCCAGTCGATCATCGTCACCGGCGAGCTGATCGTGAACCTCGACGCCAAGACCGTCGAAGTCGGCGGCCAGCGCGTTCACCTGACCGGCAAGGAATACCAGATGCTGGAGCTGCTTTCGCTCCGCAAGGGTACGACGCTCACCAAGGAAATGTTCCTCAACCACCTTTATGGCGGTATGGACGAACCGGAACTGAAGATCATCGACGTCTTCATCTGCAAGCTGCGCAAGAAGCTCGCAAATGCTGCCGGCGGTGCCAACTACATCGAAACCGTCTGGGGCCGCGGCTACGTGCTGCGCGAACCGGATGGCGCGGAATTGATGGAAACGGCCTGAGCCTTTTCTAAATCGCTTTTGCAAAGAGGCCCCGCGTCCACGACGCGGGGCCTCTTTGCATGTCCGGGACCCGGTCAGCCGCGCAGGCGATCCCCGGCGGCAAAGGATTGAACGGAAAAAGGCGGTGCCGGGGAGCACCGCCTTTTCAAATTGTCAGCCGGTCTGGCAGATCAGGCGGCGATCGCCTTGTCGCCGAAGGTCCTGGTCAGGATCTCGCGGTCGAAGGGCTTCAGCAGGAAGTCGCTGGCACCGGCACGCTTGCCGGCCATCATCACCTTCAACTCGGCTTCCACGACACAATAATAGATCTTCACGGCCTTGCCTTCCGGCAAGGCGCGCACGTTCGAAATCAGGTTGAGAGCATCTTCCAGGCCAGCATCGACGATCATCACGTCGGGCAACTCGCGCTCGCAGAACGACAGCGCCTCGCGGCCAGAAGCCGCCTCCGTCACCTGATAGCCGAGCTCCGACAGGATCTTCTTGCCGACCTTGCGGACAATGTCTGATCCATCTGCGATCATCATGCGCTTCATGGTGAACTCCCCTCCCCGATAACGGGGACCTGAAATGTATCTTCCACCTTAGCGGGCCTCACCTAAGGAAAGGTTACCGGTTACAGCACCCTCCCGTCCCGGAACGGGACCGTTCAGGCGACAATTTCGGCGGTGAAGGCAATCTCGCCCTCGCTGGGCAGGCACTTCAGTTCCATGCCGCATTCCTCGGCCAAGAGAACGGTGTAGTAGGGCTGGATGGTGTGGGCGTCGACTGCCTCTTCGAGATGGCTGGAGAGGATTTCCTGGTACTTCGGCGGCACGCGCAGCATGCGCCCCTTGGCGACGATCTTGAACTTCGCGTCCGTCTCCGGGTTTTCGAGCGTGATGTCCAGCGAGCCGCCACGCGGAATGGCGCCATAGGCGACGAGGAAGAGGTTCAGCAGCAGCTTGACGCGGTTCTTGGGGATGATCGCGCGCGGGCCGCTCCAGGTGACCTCGGTCTTCTTTTCGGCAAGCGCGAAATCCTTCGCCGCCTTCTCGGCCTCACCGGTGTCGATCGAGGCGCCGACGGAACCGGATGCGCCAAAGGCAAGCCGCGCGAACTTCAGACGGACGGAGGCATTGAGCGCGCTGGTGCGGATCAGATCCATCGCATCGGCGTCGGCGCCGCCCTCGTCGAGCAGCTCAAGCCCGTTGTTGATCGCGCCGACCGGCGAGATCACGTCATGGCAGACGCGGCTGCAGAGCAGGGCAGCAAGGTCGGGACCTGCAAGCGTGAGGTTGGGGTTCTTCGCCATGGTCGTCTCCAGAAAATGTGGACACTGAGCGCAACAGGCGGACACGCGTCCGCTGGCCGCGACTTGGTCGGATGCCGTTCGGCCATAATGACACCATATTTGGTAAACCGATTATTAAGACGATGCTCGCTAGGTTTAATTACCCCCAAGGAAGACGCCGAATCCATCGGCTTCGCATTCAGGAGGCACCATGCGTCACCCGTCCAATCGCTCTCTGCCGCTTTTCCGGTCCATGGTCCTGGCCGTTCTGGCGACGATCAGCCTGCTTGCGGTCCAGCGCCCCGCCGAGGCTGCCGGTGAATACTCGATCCAGGAAGTGGTCGATGCAGGCCATGGCTTCTTCGGCGAAACAAGCGGCGCCCTGGCCAAAGTGATCGAACAGGCCTTTCAGCAGAACGGCCTGCCGAACGGCTACATTCTCGGCCAGGAAGGCTCCGGCGCCCTGATCGCCGGCCTCACCTACGGCGAAGGCACGCTCTACACCAAGAATGTCGGCCAGCACGACGTCTTCTGGCAAGGTCCGTCGCTTGGCATAGACTACGGCGGCAATGGCACCCGGACGATGATGCTCGTCTATGACCTGCCCGATGTCGACACGCTCTATGCCCGCTACGGCGGCGTCAGCGGTTCGGCCTATATCGTCGCCGGCGTCGGCATGACGGTGCTCAAGAGCCGCGACGTCATCCTCGTGCCGATCCGCACCGGCATCGGTGCACGCCTCGGCGTCAATGTCGGTTACCTGAAGCTGACGCGCGCACCGACCTGGAACCCTTTCTGAGCCACGGAGACCGCCCGCTCAGGCTCGCGCAAGCTCCATCGGGTTTGTCGTTAGCCATGTTGATGGAAGGACAGCGCGGCGCCTGCCGTTCCGCTTGCCCGGCGGCTGTCCGCATGCTTAATTATATCCTAATGCTTCCCTAGTGCTGTGGCGCCGTCGTGATTGAATATAGCCTGATTTTCGCAATGGGATTTATGGCGGCGGCGCTGCTGGTGATGCTGGTTGCGCCAGCGGTGCATCAGCGCATCGTCCGTTACACGGAGAACCGGCTGAAAGCGACCATGCCGCTCAGCCCGCAGGAAATCCGTGCCCAGAAGGACATGGTGCGCGCGCTCTATGCGGCAGAAAATGCCCGGACCCAGCATGAACTCACCCGCGAGCGCGAGAAGTCCATTGCCCTCAGGCTGAAGAGCGAAACGCTCAGCAGCGACGCGGCACGCCTTGTCACAGAGACGAAGGATCTCAAGGTTCAGATCGAGGAGATGAGCACGGAAGCGGCCGATCTGCGCTCGCGGCTGCGGCGCGGCGATGTGGAAATGTCGACGATCCGCGAGACCCTGAAGCGTGTGGAAATTGCCGCAGCGGGCAAGGATGTCGAACTCGAACACCGCGCCCATCGCATTGCCCGCGTGATCAGCGAGATGGATACGATGCGCATCGAGGCCATGAGCCGCGATACCGAGATCGACAATCTGAAGACACGCATCATGGGCATGCGCGACGAGCGCGAGGAACTGCGCCGCGACAATAAGCTGCTGGGCAAGCGCGCCAAGGATGCGGAACAGCGGCTCGCCCAGGAAGAACATAAGGTGCTGCGTCTCGAAGACATCCTCGCCCGTGATGCCGCTGAACGCGCCGATACCGGTTCGCTCCTCGATCGCCGCACACGCGACCTCCGCGATCTGCGCGCCAAGCTGAAGACGGCCAATGCCCAGCTCCGCGAAGCCCAGCGGGCCCTGCGCGAGGCAGGCATCGCCATGCCCGACATGAAAGACACGCTGATGCCCGAAGACGAGATCGCCAATTCCAACCTCGCAACGGATACGGTGGCGCTGGAAAACGACATCCGCCGCAGCCAGACGGCCCTGACCGAGCGCCTGCTGAAGGCCAAGGCATCGACCGAAGACGATGCGCTGCGCGAGGAATTGGGTGACATCGCCGCCAAGATGATCGTGCTGACCGCAGCGCGCGAAGACGGGCCGTCCGTGATGATTACCGACCTCGTCGCCGCACAGCCGAAGACCGGTGACAAGCCGAAGAGCCTTGTCGACCGGGTGCTGGCCATGGATCCGTCGATCGGGCGCGGTGCAGGCATGGCAACGCCGGCGGAGTGAACGGTCGGGCGCCAAGGCCCGTCTGCGCACCCTCCTGCTCAACCAACTGGAAAATCAGCCGAGCCGGCCCATGGCGCGCGCAAGGGCGTAAAGGGCAATGCCGCTTGCCGTTCCGACATTGAGACTGTCGAGCCCCGGCGCCTGTGCGATGCGGGCGGAATGGAAGCGTTCGAGGATCGCCTGCGGCAGCCCTTCGCCTTCGGTGCCCATGACGAGTGCGACGCGCCGCCCCGGCGCAATCGCGCCGATCTCTGTCTTGCCGGCAGGCGACAGGGCCCAGATCTCGAAGCCGGCCTTGGTGAGAGCGCCCAGCACATCTTCCGCCCTGCCCTGCCGCGCATAGGGAACCGTCAGCACCGCGCCGACGGAGACGCGCAGTGCCTTTCGGTAGAGCGGATCGCAGCAGGTCTCGTCCAGAAGCACCGCATCCGCCGTAAAGCCGGCGGCATTGCGAAACAGCGAGCCGATATTGTCGTGGTTTGAAATGCCGCAGCCGACCAGCACCAGGGCGTCCTGCGGCAGGCATGTGATCATCGCATCGAGATCAGGCGGGGCCGCACGGCTGCCGAGAGCAAGCACGCCGCGATGCAGGTGAAAGCCTGCGATCGCATCAAGGACGGGCGCCTCGGCGACATAGACCGGCACATCCTCGGGAAACTGTGACAACAGACCTGAAAGCCCCGCCACGCGGTTCTTCAGGAGCAGCAGTTTTTCGGCTCGGACGGGCCCCGCGCCCGCATGCGCCCTGGCAAGCATCGACAGCACCACGGTGCCCTCGGCGACAAACTGGCCGTGACGGCCCGTCAGATCGCGCTCGCGGATCGCGGTGAACTCGGCGATCCGCAGATCGCCGGGGTCGCTGATCTCGATGAGGCGATCGGGCTCCACGCCTGCCTCAGTCGCCGGCAAGCGTTACGTCGGCGATGATGCGGCCGAGCGCGAGATCGAAGACGAAGGCCTTGCGTTCACCGGCAGCCGTTTCGCCATAGATCAGCATCTGGCTGCCCGACAGCGAGGTCTGTCCGACCCGGAAACCGGCCGGCAGATTGGCGCTCAGGCTGAGCGGCTGGTCGGACGGCACGGAGAAAGGCTGCGACGTCGCGGCGACCGGTTCGGCGCCACCTTCGTCGCGCGTCAGCTTGTAGAAGATCGACACCAGCACGGCGAGAAAGAGCACGGCCATGATGCCGCCGGAGATCAGCTGCAGCTTGACCATCTTGCGGCGAACGCCTTCCATCACAGGATCAAGCGGCTTGTCTTCCTGGTTTTCGTCGTCGATATCGGCCATGGCAGCAGTCGTTTCCCAAATGCGTTCGCGCTGATCTCGACACTCTCCCCGGTGCGAACAAACAGGAGAAAATCGCCGCATAGACCGGCTGTCGATTGTCGAAAACCCCGGTCTGTGCCAAATGGCAGCGACAAAGGCCAAAGCCCCGGCCGCCGTGAGACGGGATGACATGATGACCGACCCCTTTAACGAAGCCGCCGCATCAAGGAAAGAGCTGATTGCCGAACCCGATGCCTCAGGCCGCATCGACGCCTGGCTGACGGCAGCGCTCGGGGCCGAGTTCTCGCGCAATCGCGTCAAGGCGCTGATCGAACAGGGCGCGGTGCAGCTGAACGGCAATCCGCTCGACAGCCCCAACCGCAAGATCAAGCCGGGCGACAGCGTCGTCATCGATCTGCCCGAGCCCGAGGATCCGCAGCCGAAGGGCGAAGACATCCCGCTTGAGGTCCTCTACGAGGACAAGGATCTGATCGTGATTGCCAAGCCCCCCGGCCTCGTCGTCCATCCGGGCGCCGGCAACTGGAACGGCACGCTGGTCAATGCGCTGATCTATCACTGCGGCGACACGCTCTCGGGCATCGGCGGCGTCAAGCGCCCCGGCATCGTCCACCGCCTCGACAAGGATACGTCGGGCGTGATGGTCGTTGCCAAGAACGATATCGCCCACCGTCACCTCGCCGACCAGTTTGCCGACCATGGCCGCACCGGCCCGCTGGAGCGCGCCTACCGCGCCGTCGTCTGGGGCCGCCCGCGCACGCTGGCCGGCACGATCGATGCGGCCCTGGGCCGCTCCGGCGCCGACCGCACCAAGCGGACAGTCAAGCGCGAGGATACCGACGACGCCCGCGAGGCGATCACCCATTACACCGTGCTGGAACGCTACGGCGAGAAGCCGGATGCCACCTGCCTCGCCTCGCTGGTCGAATGCCGTCTGGAGACAGGCCGCACCCACCAGATCCGTGTCCACATGGCCCATATCGGCAATCCGCTGATCGGCGACCAGGAATACGGTGCCGCCTTCAAGACCAAGGCGAACCTCTTGCCGGAGGACGCCAAGCGCGCCGTCAACAAGTTCCACCGCCAGGCCCTGCACGCCTACCTGCTCGCCTTCGAACACCCGACAACGGGCAAGACCATGCGCTTCGAAGCGCCGATCCCGGCGGACCTGCAGAAGGTGATCGACGCGCTGAAGGTGATGTGAGACCCTGACGCTCTGAGCCCGGCCGTTCTGTATCGGTTGACA
The DNA here is from genome assembly GCA_029865885.1 of Rhizobium sp. Lineage (GTDB taxonomy): Bacteria > Pseudomonadota > Alphaproteobacteria > Rhizobiales > Rhizobiaceae > Allorhizobium. The sequence goes on from JARXAK010000033.1 coordinate 8,780, forward strand.
CTCCGTCACGGCCTCATGACGGAACGCAAATCTTGTATCGCCGTTTTGCCATACTTATCTGTCATACGGATTTCCGTGGGATAGAGAGATCCACGGACAAGCGGCTCGCCGGGAATTGGGAGCCCGCGAAGAAAGAGGGGGTGCTATATGGCCCGCAGCAGTTTGCCATCGATCACAGCCGGAGAAGCCGGCCTTAATCGTTACCTGGACGAGATCCGCAAGTTCCCGATGCTGGAACCCCAGGAAGAATACATGCTTGCCAAGCGTTATGCCGAACACGGCGACCGCGACGCCGCACACCGGATGGTGACGAGCCATCTGCGCCTCGTGGCGAAGATCGCCATGGGCTATCGCGGCTATGGCCTGCCGATCGGCGAAGTCGTCTCGGAAGGCAATGTCGGCCTGATGCAGGCGGTGAAGAAATTCGATCCCGAGCGCGGTTTCCGCCTGGCAACCTATGCCATGTGGTGGATCAAGGCCTCGATCCAGGAATACATCCTGCGCTCCTGGTCGCTGGTCAAGATGGGCACGACCGCCAACCAGAAGCGCCTGTTCTTCAACCTGCGTCGCCTGAAGGGCAAGATCCAGGCGATCGAGGAAGGCGACCTGAAGCCCGACCAGGTGGCTGAGATCGCCACCAAGCTCAATGTCTCGGCGGAGGAGGTCATTTCGATGAACCGCCGGCTCTCCGGCGACGCCTCGCTGAACGCGCCCCTGCGCGCCTCCGAAGGCGAGAGCGGCCAGTGGCAGGATTGGCTCGTCGACGACCACGAGAGCCAGGAAGCGGTGCTGATCGAGCAGGACGAGCTTGAAACCCGTCGCAACATGCTGAAGCGGGCGATGGCCGTGCTCAACGACCGCGAACGCCGTATTTTCGAGGCCCGTCGTCTCGCCGACGATCCGGTCACGCTCGAAGAGCTCTCCGCCGAGTTCGACATCAGCCGCGAACGCGTCCGCCAGATCGAGGTCCGCGCCTTCGAAAAGGTCCAGGAAGCCGTTCAGAAGGACGCCCTGGAACGGGCCAAGGCATTGAGGGTGGTAGAGGCGTAACGCTTCACCCTTGAGGGCATCTGCCGGCACGATTGCAAGCCGTCCGCATCGCGGGCGGCTTTTTCCTTATGTCCCCTGCCCCACGTCCTATTCCGCCGCCAGTTGCTGGCGTGAAAATACGAAGAGCCCCAGACCGGTCAGGACAGCGGCCCACAGCACCAGCACCACGAGGCCGAGCAGCGCTGCCATAGGCGCGCCGCCCGCCAGCAGCCAGTCTCTGAGCGCCTGCGCCGCATAGCTCGGCAAAGGCAGCCGTTCCGCATCCGCCCCCAGATAGATTTGCAGCAGGGTCGAACCGATCGCCAGAAGGAAGGCGGGAATGACGGCGGCGATCATCGACCGAAAGCTGACAACCAGCACGGCGACGAGCGCAGCCAACACCGCAAGCTCAAGAGACGCAATGCCGAAGGCCGCCACCAGCTTGAGCAGGGAACTCATGGAAATTGCGATGCCCTGCCCCTGAAGAATGGCAAAGAGCGTCGTCAGCACCATGTCACCGACCACTGCCAGAAGAAGCGCGAGCGCCAGCCAGATCAGTGAGATGAGCAGCTTGGCGGCAAAAAGGTGCGAGCGCGCATGCCGGGGCACCAGCAGCCTCCAGGTGGCATAGCGGTAGTCGAGGAAAAACACGGTGGCGATGCCCATCGCAAACAGGAGGTGGCCCAGCGAATTGCCGGACAGGCTGAGCCCCCTTGCCGCCGACAGAAAGAGATCGACATCGCCTGTCTGCCGCCCCATGCGCAGATAGATGAAGCCGGCAAGCACCAGCTTCACCAGGAGAGCCACCAGTGGCACGGCAAGGAAGCCAAAGAACAAGGTCCCCGGCTGGCGGACAAGCTTGAGCATCTCGCCGGAAAGAAGCGACCTCATCGGCTGACCTCCCGCGTTTCGGAGAGAAAAACGGTCTCCAGATCCGGCTTGATCCATTTCGCCTCGAAGATGCGCACTCCGGCCGTGGCCAGCGACAGGATCAGGTCCGGGACCTCGGCCCGCTCGATGCGGACATAGACACCACCATCACCAGCCTCGGCATTGCGTCCAAGACGGGCAAGCAGTGCATCTGGCGCCTCCACCTTCAGCCAGAAGCGCCCATCGCGGTCGAGCAGGTCCGCCACGGCACCTTCGGCAACCAGCACACCCCGCTGCAGGATCGCCACGCGGTCGCAGACGCGCTCCACTTCGTCCAGGAGATGGCTGGACAGAAGCACGGTCAGACCGTCGCGATGCGCCAGCTCGTCAATCAGGGCCCGCATTTCCAGAATGCCATCCGGATCAAGCCCGTTGGTCGGCTCATCCAGCACGATCGCTTCCGGCTGCCCGATCAGCGCGCAGCCGATCCCGAGGCGCTGCTTCATGCCGAGCGAGAAGCCGGACACGGCCTTGTCCGCAGCCTTGTCCAACCCGATGCGCCGCAGAACCGGCTCCACCAAAGGCAAAGTTCCCCTTGCCCGGGCCAGCATCGACAGGTGCTCTCGCGCGGTCAGAAACGGATAGAAGCTCGGCGATTCGATCAACATGCCGAGGCGAGCCCGCTGGTCGGGGTTTGCCGCCTCGCCAAAGATCCTGATATCGCCGCCATCGGGCCGCAGCAACCCGGCCAGAATCCTGAGAACGGTACTCTTTCCGGCACCGTTCGGACCGAGCAGCCCGTAGACCACGCCCTGGGGAATGCTGAGGCTCAGACCATTGAGCGCCTGCACCGCAGCCCCACCACGCCCAAAGCTCTTGCTGACCGAAACCAGCTCGATTGCCGCTGCCCGCCCCTGATCCACCTGCGGGCGGACCACCGCGTCCTGCGTCTGCGCTGACATTCCGTCTCCCTTGCGTCTGCTTCGCCATCCTGATGGTGTGCGGTCGACAATGCCCGCCCATCAAGGCAAGCGTCTGACGCTCCGCCTTCGGCGCAAAAATAAAAATCCGCCGGAAAATTCCCGGCGGATCATGAGAAAAAGCGGCGGTAAAGACCTCAGTTGGCCGGTGCCGCGGGCGTCAGTGCTGCCCATTCGCGGATGACCTGGTCGAAGACATTGCCGCCCGTCGTGCCCTTGTCGAGCGTGATCAACGCCCGGCGGCCGTTGCGGTAGGTGACGGGAATGTCGATCCAGGCGCGGGTGGAGAGAAGCTCCATGTTGCGCTTCACCACATCCTCGAAATCGTTGAGCGCCACCAGATAGGTATCGTCGGTCACCTTGGCGGTAACCGCCACCAGCGGATCGCCGCGATCCTGTTCGGTCCGCTTCATCGCAATCCGCTGCAGGTTCTCGATCGCGCCCCCTTCAAAATCCGGCGGCAGGGAGAAGACCACTTCGATGATGTGGCTGGCCGGCAGCGAATTGTCGGTGTTGCGCTTGAAGGTCAGGAGCGCCGAGATGCCACGCTCGGGAACGTTGATACGCCCCTGGATCTGCGGGTCGGGCCGGCCGTCGGGACCGTTCTCGCGCACCGCCGCCCAGGTGATCGAACCGGGCACGGCAACGGGCGTCGCCTGGCCGATGCGCTCTTCGTAGAGGAAGAGCTTTTCACCACCGGCAACGGCTGCCGTATTGGCAGCGGTGCCGGGCGTCTGGGTTGCGGCGGCGCCATTGGTTGCAGCCGGCGGATCGGTCGGCTCCACGGTGGAGGCCACCGTTTGGGCCGAAACAGAGCGGCCCTCGGCAGGCGCGCCCGCAATCGGTGCGGATCCTACCCCTTCGTCAACCTCGGAGCCATCGGCGAGAAGCCGCTGGTTGAATTTCTGTCCCGCAGCCGACCCATCGGCAGGCGGCGGCGTCTGAGCCGCAGGTGCCGTCGCGGTTTCCGCCGGAGCCTCAGGCGTGGCAGGTGTCGGAGCCGGCGTCTCTGCGGGTGTTTCCACTGGTGCAATTTCGCCCGTCAGGTTGGCAACCATGCCGCCGATCTGGTCGCGCATGCTCCAGGCGAGATAACCACCGCCCCCGAGCACTGCGAGCACAAGCGCACCGACAATGAATGGCGCCGGGTTGCGGCGCTTCTTCGGCTCAAGGCGATAGGCAGGCTGCTGGCCATAGCCACTGACAAGGGCTTCCATGCCGTCGGCCTGGCCGGCGACATCGACCTTGGCGCCCTTGGCACCAGGCGCGAAGCTATCAATGTGTTCATCCCATTCGCTGGCAGCAACAGGGATGGCCGCAGCGGACGCCGAAGCGGCAGCGCTGTTCTTCGTCCCGCCCTCTTCGACATGCTCCTGGAACCACTGACTGAAGTCGTCCACATCAATCGCCGGCTGAGCCGGCGTCGAGGCGAGCTTTCCAAGCACGATAGGATCGGCATCCGGCAGGCTCAGGCCCTCAGGCGCGACATAGTCACGGCTGGCCTGGACATGCACCGGTTCCTCATAGGCGGGAAACTCGTCTGTCGGCGTGTAGGAAACGGCGGCTGGCCCCGTGTCGATCTCCGGCAACTCGGGAACGCGGTTGGCAGCCGTTTCGGTCGCAGCCGGCATATCCCAGCTCGCCGGCGGAATAGCCGGGACCGGATCAAGCGCGCGGCTCTGCAGCCAGTCTTCGACCGAATCGACGCGCAGGCCGACGGAAGGTGTTTCCGACACCGGGAAACGCTGGCCTTCGGCCTCAACCTCGACCGCGTTCACGGCTGGCGGCTCTTCTGCCAACGGCTCGGGCTCGGATTGGACCGCGACTGGAGGCGCGATATCCCAGGCCGGCGCAGTCGGCTCCGGCTCCTCATCCCGCAGCCAGGTCTCCTCGGCTGTCGGCGCATCAATGGACGGCGCATCGATGGAGGGCGCAACAGCGACCTCGGTTTCGACGTCCTGATAGGCCTGTATTTCCGGCTGAACCTCCTGCAAAGGCTCGACAGCGGCCGGTTCCTCGACACGGCTCTCGTAGAGGCGCGCGTAATCGCTTTCCTGCTCGTCACGGCCAAAGGCCGGCTCAAGCTGCCAGCTATTCTCCTCGGGCTGCACCGGTTCGACCATAACAGCCGGTTCCGAGACAGGCTCGTACGCCACGGCGACAGGCTCCACCGACAGGGTGACGGGCTCGTCGACAACGACCAAGCGCTCGTCTGCCTCGTCTGCCTCGGCAGGCGCGGCGGGTTCGGCCATATGGGCGTCGGCCCAGTCGTCACCGGTGACCGCAGGTGCAGGTTCGACCGGCGCACTCACCACCGTATCGTCAACAGGCTCCTGTGCACCCCAACCGTCATGCGCGACCGGCTCAGGCTCTGGCTCAGGATGTGCCTCTGGCTCAGGCTGTGCCTCTGGTTCGGGCTGAGGCTCCGCCCAGACTGGAGCGGAGGCGGCGACCGTTGCCGCTGCCGCCACGCCAGCCGCAGCAGGCGCGAAAGTCTCAGGCGCTTCATCCAGCGGCGGCAGCGCATCCGCATGCTCCGCCTCCACCTCGCGGATTGCGGCATCGAGCTTGTCGAGCTGACGCTGCAGCATGTGCTCGGGCGGGCGCGGTGACATGTTCTCGAGCTGCCGAACGACAGCAGCGCGAGCCTTTTCATAGACCCGCGCGCGCATCTCCGGAGTATTGTTCGACAGGCCGTCCACGGCCCGCCGAATCACAGCGATAAAGTCAGCCATCAGCACTTTCTCTTGAGAGCCGGCCCGCCACGCCGGCAAAATTTCAATAAAATCCTAGATTAATCCTCGAACGGGTCCGTCACAAGTATGGTGTCGTCGCGTTCGGGACTTGTCGACAGAAGTGCGACCGGCGCGCCGATCAGTTCTTCGACCTGGCGGACATATTTGATCGCCTGGGCCGGCAAATCCGCCCATTTGCGGGCTCCGACGGTGGATTCCTTCCAGCCTTCGAGCGTGATGTAAACAGGTTCGACTCGCGCCTGAGCGGCCTGGGCAGCCGGCAGATAGTCGATTTCCTGGCCATCGAGCTTGTAGCCGACGCAGATTTTCAACTCTTCCAGACCGTCGAGCACGTCAAGTTTGGTGAGCGCAATGCCGGTGATTCCATTGGTAGCGACCGATTGGCGAACGAGCGCTGCATCGAACCAGCCGCAACGGCGCTTGCGGCCCGTCACGGTGCCGAATTCATGGCCCTTCTCCCCAAGGAACTGGCCGATTTCGTCATGCAGCTCCGTCGGGAACGGACCTTCACCGACGCGCGTCGTATAGGCCTTGGTGATGCCCAGGATATAGCCGAGCGAACCCGGGCCCATGCCCGAACCGGCAGCGGCCTGACCGGCAACCGTGTTGGACGAGGTCACGAAAGGATAGGTGCCGTGGTCGATGTCGAGCAGGGACCCTTGAGCGCCTTCGAACAGGATGCGCGAGCCCTTGCGGCGCTCCTTGTCGAGCAGCACCCAGACCGAATCCATGAAGGGCAGAACGCGGTCGGCGATCGAGGTCAGTTCCTCCATGATCGTCTTGTGCTCGACCTCGGCCACGCCAAAGCCGCGACGCAGCGCGTTGTGGTGGGTCAGGATGCGCTCGACCTTGCCTTCCAGCGCATCGAGATCGGCGAGATCCATGACGCGGATCGCACGGCGACCGACCTTGTCCTCATAGGCCGGGCCGATGCCGCGACGCGTCGTGCCGATCTTGGTTCCGCTGTTGGAGGCTGCGTCTTCGCGCATGCCGTCCAGCTCGCGATGCAGCGAAAGAATGAGTGTGGCGTTTTCAGCGATTCGCAGATTGTCAGGCGTCACTTCAACGCCCTGGTCCTTCAGCCGGCCGATTTCTGCGATCAGCGCATGCGGATCGACGACCACGCCATTGCCGATGACGGCCTTCTTGCCCGGGCGCACGACGCCCGACGGCAGCAGGGACAGCTTGTAGGAAACGCCGTCGATGACGAGCGTGTGGCCGGCATTGTGTCCGCCCTGGAAGCGAACCACGATGTCCGCACGTTCGGAGAGCCAGTCGACAATCTTGCCCTTGCCCTCGTCACCCCATTGCGAACCAATCACCACGACATTCGTCATCACATAATCCTGTATAATGCGCAGCGCCTGCGCCTACCCAAACCCGCGCATCTATACTGTGTTGTTTTTGGGAAATCGACCCGTCTTGACGGGCGATTTGGCTTTTTACGTGACAAACCATGCCCCCTCGCCTATTTCGGAGGCAATTCGCGCCGTGACGGACCGGGAGGAGACGGGTTCGGCAGCGGTGCCCGCATGCAGGGAAGAGCCGCCTTTGCCCATCCGCGCTTACACTTTTCTCGTCATCACCACCCTGCTCTGGGGCGGCAACACCATCGCCGGCAAGCTCGCACTTGGCCATGTGAGCCCGATGGTGTTGAGCTTCGGTCGCTGGGCGCTTGCGACCCTTGTCATCGCATCGATCGCCATCCCGCAGATCCGCAAGGACTGGGATGTGCTGAAAGCCAACTGGAAGCTACTGATCTTCTACGGTGCGGTCGGCTATGCCGCCTTCAACGGCTTCCTCTACACAGCCTTGAAATACACGAGCGCCGTCAACGGCGCGATCGAACAGGGCGCGATCCCGGTCCTGATCTTCGTCATCAACTTCCTTTTGTTTCGTATTGCCGTCTCTGCGGTCCAGATCCTGGGCTTCATGATCAGCTTCATTGGCGCAGCGGTCACCGCCTCCCATGGCGATCTCCAGACCTTGCTCACCCTGACACTGAACTACGGCGACCTGCTGATGCTGTTCGCCGGCATCGCCTATGCGATCTACACCGTGTCGCTGCGCTGGAAGCCGCCGGTCCACTGGAAGAGCCTGATGGCCGTGCCGGCACTCGCCGCCGCCATCACCTGCCTGCCGCTCCTGTGGTGGGAAGCCGGGCGCGGCGAACTGATCCTGCCCGACACGCGCGGCTGGCTGATCATCCTTTATGCCGGCCTCTTCCCCTCGCTGATCTCACAGATCCTCTATATCAAGGGCGTCGAAGGCATCGGCGCCAACCGCGCCGGCCTGTTCATCAATCTCGTGCCGGTCTTTGGAACGCTGCTGTCGATCACCATCCTCGGCGAGACGCTTGAAGTCTTCCACGTCGTGGCGCTGGTCCTCGTTCTCGGCGGCATCGCCATTGCCGAATGGGGCAAGCCCGCACCGGACAAGACCGCGCGCTGAGGGCGCCGCCCTTGGCTCTGAAGCCTTACCCGACAGACAGGATCGTCTCCTCGCCATCGCACAGCTTTGCCGCCGTCAGGCGCCCCGTGCGAAAACAATGGGTGTCGAGGCTGACCCGATTCGGGCCGACATAAGCCTCCCGCATCGGCGTATGCCCGTGAAAGACACGGACCGGCAGGCCAGGGCCGAGGTCGAGGAACGACCGCCTTATCCACATCAGGTCGTCATCACTCTGCTCGGCGAGGGGCCGACCCGGCCGGATCCCGGCATGCACGAAAACATCCGTGCCGATCGTCAGCAGCACCGGAAGCGTCTGAAGGAAGTCGACATGGCTGTTCGGCACCGCAGCGCGGATCGCCTCACGCAACCCGTGGGTCGAACCGCCATGAACTCCGCCCGCCTCATCCATGTCGATCCCATAGGAGCGCAGGGTCTCCTCACCGCCGTGCTCAAGCATCCAGTCACCGGCAGGATCGCCCTCCAGATAGGACAGAAATGCGTCGTCGTGATTGCCACGCAGGCAGACCCGGTCGAAGCCGGCCGGCGCTGACGCGGTCAGATGATAAAGCACTGCTGCCGATTTTGGTCCGCGATCGACATAATCGCCCAACATGACGATCAACTTCTGTCCGGCAACCGAAGCCGCATCGTCGCGGATGAGATCCTCCAGGGCCAGCAGTTGATCGAGGCATCCATGCACGTCGCCGATCGCATAGATGCAACCATAGCGGCCCGGCTCAAGCACCAGTCGCGGCGCTGCGGCACCTGCAGCTATACCGGCACCACCGTCATCCATGGATCACCCTTCCCGTTCAGCCGCGCTTTGCGGAGAAGAGCCCATACAAACGCAAAAGGCCAGCGCCGAACGGTGCTGGCCTTCGATTGTTGCGTCTTGCCGGTTAGGGCGTGTTGCCGGTTAGGGCGTGGTCGTCGGGGCGGCACCCGGAACCGGTGTGCCCGTCGTGCCATTGGCCGGAGCCGGCGTGGTCGGGGCCGCATCACTGGCTGGCGGGGTGGCGGAACCGGCAGGCGGCGTGGTGGTATTGCCGGCAGGTGATGTCGCCGGGGCCGCCGCCGAAGGTGCCGGTTCGGTCGTTTCGGTCGATGTCGTCCTCATATCGGTGGTATCATTGCCACGGAAGACGAAGAAGGCCCCTGCGGCGACCACGACGATCAGCAGAATGGCGATGCCCCATGTGGCACGGCTTCCCGCGGTGGTGTGCTGGGTGACAGGCGGCCGCTGGTCGAGGCGGGTATCAGAACGTTGGTCCATTGTATTTCCTCCTGGATGAGACAGTCGACCGCCACGCGGTCGGCCAAAGGTTTCGAGTTCGGTCGTTTGCAGACGCTGCTTGCTGGACGACGCCGCCGACTACGTGGCTTTTGATCAGGACAGACTGCGTGAAACCAAAAGCATGGAGCAGTGACGGTGAATCCGCTTTCGCCGGATACTCTAGGGAACGACCTTGGCCAGCGGCGCGGCGAAGATTGTGCCGGCAATGGCACCCACCATGCCGCCAACGGCCGCACCAAGTGCGAAAGTGGGAAGAGCAACAGCCTTTGTCGTCATGCTCGGGTCCTTTCCGATGACGACCACTGACGGAAAGAACGGACGTCACGGGAAATCGTTCCGCGAATTCGCAGGAGGTCGCAGAAAGGGACCGCGCCGCCTGCGGGCGGACGGCGCGAAGGCCGGTCTAGAATCAGAAGATCTGTGGCGACGGCGAACGGGTGTTGCCCGCTTGCGAAACCTTCAGGTTCCCCAGCCGACGACACCCTTGATCTCGAGGAAATCGTGAATGCCCCAGTCGGCATATTCGCGACCGTTTCCCGACTGCTTGTATCCGCCAAAGGGGGCCGACGTATCCCAGTCCGGATAGTTCAGATAGACGGAGCCGGCGCGCATCCGGGCAGCGACCTTTCGCGCATGCTCGATGTCCTGTGACTGGACATAGGCCGCCAGTCCATAAACGGTGTCATTGGCAATCGCGATCGCCTCCTCCTCCGTCTCATAGGGCAGGATCGACAGGACCGGGCCGAAGATCTCCTCGCGCGCGATCGTCATATCAGGCGAGACATGGCCAAAGACCGTCGGGCGCACATAGTAGCCCCGGTTCAGCCCCTCGGGCCGTCCGGGTCCACCGGTCACCAGAAGCGCGCCCTCCTCAATTCCCAGTTCGATCAGCCTCTGGATCTTGTTGTACTGGATCTCGCTGACCACAGGCCCGAGAACTGTGTCCTCGGCCACGGGGTCGCCGACCTTGTGCGCGTCTGCTGCTTCGCGCGCGACATGCAGCGCCTCGTCGTGGCGGTCAGCCGGCACCAGCATGCGCGTCGGCGCGTCGCAGGACTGGCCGGAATTGCCAAAGCAACCCTCGACACCCTTGCGGACTGCCGTCTCGAAATCCGCATCCGGCAGGATAATGTTGGCCGACTTGCCGCCCAACTCCTGCGCCACGCGCTTGACCGTCTCTGCCGCCGTCTTGGCGACGATGATGCCGGCACGGGTCGAGCCGGTAAATGATACCATGTCGACATCGGGATGCCCCGCCATCACCTGACCGACATCAGGGCCGCGCCCGTTGACGAGATTGAAGACACCCTTTGGCGTTCCGGCAGCCTCCATGACCTCGGCGAAGATCAGGCCCGAAATCGGGGCGATCTCCGACGGTTTCAGCACCACGGTACAGCCGGCCGCAATTGCCGGGGCAACCTTGCAGACGATCTGGTTGAGCGGCCAGTTCCAGGGCGTGATCAGCGCGCAGACGCCGATCGGCTCCTTGACGATGCGGGTGGTGCCGCGCTGTTCGGTGAAGGCGAAGCTCTGGAATGCCGCAATCGTCGCTTCAAGATGGGCCCGCCCGGCCCAGGCCTGAGCCTCCCGCGCAAAGGCGAGAGGCGCCCCCATTTCCTGACTGACGGCCTTAGCAATGTCCTCGAAGCGCTCGTTGTAGGCGGCAAGGATGCGGTTGAGCAGCGCCAGTCTCTCGGCTGGATCGGTGATCGAGAAAGCCGGAAAGGCAGCCTTGGCCGCAGCGACAGCACGATCGACATCGGCCCGGCTGCCAATCGAGATGACCGTGAAAGGCTCTTCGGTGGAGGGATCGATGACATCCAGAACCGCCGGCTCCACCGGATCGACCCATGCACCGTCTATGAAGAACTTCAAATGCTGGGACATGCGGGCTCCGGCGGAGGGAAAACAAGGTGTTCGGCACTATTGGTCACAGGCAGGATCACGGCAAGCGCGCAAGGTCGCATGAGCCGCCTTTCCCCAACCAGAATGGGGGGATCAACGTCCAAGCCCATCGAGCAGCCTGTACCAGGCAATATGGGCCGCAACCCCCAGGCGCCGGAAGCGGTGCAGCGGAATGGCGCGAAGCGGCGAGATCGGCAGCGGCAGTGCGTCAGGGTTACCGCCGGCAAGATACTGGGCGAGAGGTTTGCCGAGCGCCACCATCAGCCCGATCCCGCGCCCCTGGCAACCGGCAGCCATGACCAATCCCGGCGCCGGCTCATGGATATGCGGCAGGTAATCTTGGGTCATGGCGACCCGCCCGAACCAGCGATGCTCGATGCGGACCTTGCCGAGCATGGGAAAGAGCCGATGAAGCGCCTGCTCCAGAGGCGCCCAGTCCCCGGCTGACCGCGGCGCACGCATAGGCCCACGCCCACCAAGCACCAGACGCCCGTCCGGACTGCGGCGATAATAGACCAGGATGCGCCGACTGTCTGACACCGCCTGTCCGCTCGGCAGAATGAAATCGAACTCCGCCGGCAATGGCTCCGTGGCGATCTGGAACGAATGCAGCCAGACGAGGCTTTCGGCGAGGTTCGGGACCAGGCCCTGCGAATGGGCATTGGTGGCCACGAGGACTTTGCGGGCCCGCAGCGAACGCCCCGACCGGGCATCGACCCGCCAGAAAGACCCTTCCCGCCGGACAGCGGTCACGGGATCGTGGAGCACCAGCCCCGCCCCGGCCTCGGTCGCAACACGGGCCAGCTCATGCACCAGCGCCAGCGGGTTGACGACCCCCGCACGACGGTCGATGAAGCCACCGCGATAGCCCTCGGCACCGGTCAGCAGCGCCACATCCGCCCCATTGAGAAGCGCGACATCCGCCCCCTGCACACGCCATTGGCGATTGCGCTGAACAACCGCCTCCATCGCCATGTCCGTATGGGCCGCCTGAATCCAGCCGCAGCGCATGTGCTCGACATCAAGGCCCTCGCGGGCGATGAGATCGAAGACGACATCGGCAGTCCCGGCGGAAAATTCTATCAGCCTTTCGCCGGCTTCTAGACCGAACTCGACGATCAATGTCTCGGGGTCCTGCTTCAGACCCGGGATTACCTGACCGCCATTCACCCCGGACGCCCCGCCGCCGATGTCACCGGCTTCGATCACCTGCACCGTGAGCCCGGCCCGCGCGGCATGCAGCGCCGTTGACAATCCCTGATAACCGGCCCCGATGACGACCAGATCGACATCACCGTCTGCGAAGCGACAGAGGATAGGCGAAACGGGCCGTCGCCATACGGACGAAACCGAGATCGGGGGATGCATGAAGATAAGACCTGGACACAATAGCGGAAATCTTGATGCAATCTGCCGCGTGCCAAGAGATCATACAATAAACGTGAGGCTGTATTTTAGTTCGCAGGTAGAATGACAGATTACTTACTTAAGAAAAGCGCGATAAGTCCAACCCAGGCCCGCCATCAAGCTTCATCGGGCAATTGCCAATCAATGAGACTTCTGCCCTGCGACAGAAGATAATCATTGGCCTGTGAAAAATGACGGCAGCCGAAGAAGCCGTTATGCGCCGAAAGCGGCGAGGGATGCGGCGCCTTCAGCACCAGATGCCGGGACCGGTCGACAAAGGCGGCCTTCTTCTGGGCATAGGAGCCCCAGAGCATGAAGACGACATGTTCACAGTCTTCGTTGACCGCCCGGATCACCGCGTCGGTGAACTGCTCCCAGCCCTGCCTCTGATGGGAGGCCGCACGCGCCTCCTCGACGGTCAGCACGCTGTTGAGCAGCAACACGCCCTGACGCGCCCAGTGCTCGAGGAAGCCATGCCGCGCGGGGGCAATGCCCAGATCGCTCTGCATCTCCTTGTAGATGTTGACGAGCGACGGCGGAATGCGCACGCCAGGCCTCACGCTGAAGCAGAGCCCATGCGCCTGCCCCGCTCCATGATAAGGGTCCTGCCCGAGGATCACCACACGGACCTTGTCGAGCGGCGTGAGGTCGAGTGCGCGAAAATACTCGGCCCCCTTCGGGAAGATGTGTTTGCCGGCCTCTTTCTCCCGCTGCAGGAACGCCTTGAGATCGCGCATATAGGGCAGCGCAAACTCGCCGCCCAGCACCGCTTTCCAGCTGTCCTCGAGCCTGACCTCTGCTTGCGCCATTGCCGCCGCTCCTCGTTCTCGCTTACATGGGTCGGACGATAGCGGACCCGCGACCGGGTCTGTCAACCTCGCGTCGAGCGGAGCACACAAGAGAACCGTGAAGCCCTTCCTCAGACTTTGGCGCCGCCACCGGATCCTGACCTCCGCCTTCGTGCTGGCGATGGTGCTGGCGATCTTCTTTGCCGGGCGGACGATCTTCTTCGTCGTTTACTGGAACGATCCGGCCCGCCAGGACCTGCCGCCGGAGCCATGGATGACGATTGGCTATGTCGCCCATTCCTGGCACGTGCCGGTCGAGAAGCTTGCCCGCGACCTCGACCTTCCGCCGCCGCCGAAAGACGGCCCCCGCCCCTCGCTCGAACGTCTGGCCGACGAGCGGGGCCAGGAATTCGAAGAGTTCAAGGCTGAGATCGAGGCCTCCCTTGCGGAGCTTCGCAGCCAGGACCCGTCTCGATGACTCTGACCGAGACGCTGCTCGCGTCCCTGCCGTCCTACGGCCTGTCGCTGCTTGCACTTGTCGTTGCAGTGAGTTGCCTTGGCGCCCCGCTACCGGCCTCGATCGTGATGATGCTGATGGGCGCGCTGGCCGCCGCCGGCGACTTCACCCTCTGGATCGTGATTGCGGTGGCGCTCGCGTCAGCAGTGGCGGGAGATCAACTGGGTTATCTGCTCGGTCGTACGGCCGGGCGGCGGCTCGTCCCCCTGGTCGCGCGCAACCCGGCCCGCCGGAGAGCCATCGAGCGGGCGGAACGGGAAATGGAGCAACGCGGCAATGTCGCAGTCTTCCTCACCCGCTGGCTGCTGTCGCCGCTTGGCCCCTACTTGAACCTGATGGCCGGCGCCTCCGGCTTTTCCTGGCTGCGTTTCACGCTGGCCGGCGTCCTGGGCGAAGCGGTCTGGGTCGGTCTCTACACAGGACTTGGCGCGACCTTCAGCGAAAGCGTCACCGAGATCGCTGAAATCAGCGGCAGCGTCAGCGGTTTTCTGGCGGCGGGGGCCGTGGCAGCTGTGCTCGGCTTCAAGCTTCTGCGAGCCCTGCGCAGCAAGGACTGAACCCTTGCGCTGACCGGCACTGGCTTCGCCGAACTGTCACACAGCGATGGTATCCGGAGGAGAAAATCCGGAGACTCGCCATGACTGTTCTGATCTGGTTTGCCGCGATCGCACTTCTGGTCCAGCTCGCAAGCATCGCCTTTGTCATCGCCATCCGGCGGCGCCACCGGAACGTCGAAAGCGAGGCGGCGCCCCGCCCGCCGGTTACCCTGATCCGACCGATCTGCGGGTTGGAGAACAATCTCGAGCGCTGCCTCGCCACGTCCTTCCGGCTCGATTGGCCGTCCTACGAGATCATCTTCTGCGTCGCACAGGCAGACGATCCGGCCGCCTCCCTCACCCGGCGGCTGATCGCCGCAAACCCGCATGTGCCCGCGCGCCTGCTGGTGGGCGAGGACCTGTTCAGCGTCAATCCGAAGATGAACAACGTGGTGAAGGGCTGGCGCTCCGCGCGGCACGACTGGATTGTCATGACCGACAGCAACGTGCTGATGCCGCCGGATCACATTGCACGCATGCTGGCGCGCTGGGATGGCGAGACCGGCCTTGTCTGCTCGCCGCCCGCCGGCACCGAGCCTGAGAATTTTGGCGCCTTCCTCGAAAGTGCCTGGCTCGACAGCTTCCAGGCACGCTGGCAGCTGCTGGCGGATGCCGTCGGCTTCGGCTTTGCCCAGGGCAAGTCGATGCTTTTCAACCGCCAGCTGATGAACCATCTCGGCGGCTTCGAGCGGCTGGGCGAAGAGGTGGCCGAAGACGCCGCCGCAACACTCCTGGTCCGCAGCGCCGGCCTCAAGGTCCGCCTCGTGCACGAGCCTTTCCCGCAGCCGCTCGGCGGGCGCCAGATCGCCGCCGTCTGGAAGCGCCAGCTGCGTTGGGCGCGGCTGCGCCGCGCCTCCTTCCCGCTGTACTTTCTGCCCGAAATCTTCACCGGCGCCGCCCTGCCGATGGCGGCCATGGCCACGCTCGCCCTCACAGGCACGCTGGCGCCAGCAGCCGTGCTCGCCTACCTTGCCGCCTGGTATGCCGCCGAGATCGCCCTTGCCCGGGCCTATGGCTGGCCACATGGCTGGCGCATGATACCGGCGATGATCACCCGCGACCTCCTGCTTCCTGCGCTTTTCGCAGCCGCCTGGTTCGGCAGCGGTTTTGAATGGCGCGGCAATGCCATGACAGTCGGCGACAACGACAATGGCCGTAGCGCCCGCCTTCGCCAGGTGGTCGCCCGGACCCGGGACAAGGCACGGGCGCTGGTCGCCGCCCGCAGCCACTGATTCCGATCCTGATCCTGGCGCAAACAAAAAGCGCGGCCCGACACATGCCGGGCCGCGCTTCTGTTCCGATCACCGTCTTGGGTCGGCGCGGAAGATTACTCTGCCGCCTGCAGCTCCGGCTGCACGTCGTCCTCTTCGAGAACCTTGCCACCGAGGGCGGCATGGAACAGCGTCTGGTCGAGCTCGCCTTCCCAGCGGGCAACGACGACGGTCGCGACCGCATTGCCGATGAAATTGGTGATCGCGCGGCATTCCGACATGAAACGGTCGATGCCGAGGATCAGCGCCATGCCGGCAACCGGAACCGACGGCACGACTGAGAGCGTCGCAGCCAGCGTGATGAAACCCGCACCGGTGATGCCGGCAGCCCCCTTGGAGGAGAGCATGGCAACGGCGAGCAGCAGGATCTGGTCACCCAGCGACAGCGGAATATCCGTCGCCTGGGCGATGAACAGCGCCGCCAGCGTCATGTAGATATTGGTGCCGTCGAGGTTGAAGGAATAGCCGGTCGGGATGACGAGACCGACGACCGAGCGCTTGCAGCCGGCCTTTTCCATCTTGTTCATCAGGCCCGGAAGGGCAGCTTCCGAAGAGGATGTCCCGAGAACCAGAAGCAGCTCTTCCTTGATGTAGCGGATGAGCGACAGGATCGAGAAGCCATTGTAGCGGCAGACCGCACCGAGCACGACCGCGACGAACAGGAAGGACGTGAGGTAGAAGGTACCGATCAGCATGGCGAGATTGGCAACCGAGCCGATGCCGTATTTGCCGATGGTGAATGCCATGGCGCCGAAGGCACCGATCGGGGCAGCCTTCATCAGGATCGCGACCAGCTTGAAGACCGGCGCGATAACCGCCTGCAGGAAATCGGTGACCGGCTGGCCGCGCTCGCCGACCAGCGCCAGCGAAATGCCGAACAGGATCGAGAAGAACAGGACCTGAAGGATGTCGCCATCCGCAAAGGCGCCGACGATGGTCGTCGGGATGATGTTCATCAGGAAGCCTGTGATCGACGAGTCATGCGCCTTTTCGGTGTAGGTCGCGACAGCCGCCGCATCGAGCGTGGCGGGGTCGATATGCATGCCGGCACCCGGCTGCACGACGTTTGCGACAACGAGGCCGACGACCAGCGCCAGCGTCGAGAAGGTCAGGAAGTAGAGCATCGCCTTGCCGGCGACGCGGCCAACCTTCTTCATGTCGGTCATGCCGGCAATGCCGGTCGCGACCGTCAGGAAGATGACCGGCGCGATGATCATCTTGACGAGTTTGATGAAGGCGTCACCCAGCGGCTTCAGCTGCGCGCCGATCTCGGGATAGAAATGGCCGAGCAGGATGCCGGCGGCGATTGCGGCCAGAACCTGGACATAGAGATGCTTGTAGAAGGGCTGCCGGCCCTCGGGCGCGTGCCCTGCGGTATCGATATGCATGCTTTCCTCCATGGTCGCCCTGACGGAACGGGTTCCGGCCTCCCGGGCGGTTGCTGATCTGAATGGGGAGCGGCGTTTGGCCGCTTGGAGATTTGGTCAGCAAGGCGCGTGCCAGATCGAACGACCGACGATAAGCATCTGGCAGAATTGGAGATTTTGGTGAATCTACGCTCGATCAACAGATGAAGATGTGCGGTTCTCCACACAAAGCTATTCTGATATGGTGCGGATTACCGCACAACGAGATCACGCTTTCATGTCAGCCTTCCGCCGAAACCACCGCCCCCTGTGGCTCGCATACGCCCTTGTCGCGATCACGATGCTGGCGGCTGGCCTCTTCTATGCCGGCGAGCGAGCGCGGCATGCGGCCGTTGATAGGCTCGCCGAAGATGTCATGTCCGATGCCGAGCTGAAGCGGGCGCTGCTGCTGGCGGTGCTGGACCGATCCCGCACGCTGCCGCTGGTGCTGGCAGAGGACGCCGATCTTCAAGACACTCTGGCGGGACCAGCGCCTGATGGCATCGAGAACTTGAACCAGAGCCTCGAAGCGCTGATCGCGAACACCGGCGCCTCGGTGATCTACGTCATGCGCACCGACGGGACCGCGATCGCCGCCAGCAATTTCCGCCAGCCCGACAGCTTCGTCGGCAGCAACTATGCCTTCCGCCAGTATTTCACCGGTGCCATGACCAACGGCACCGCCGAGCAATATGCGCTGGGCAGCGTCAGCCGCAGGCCGGGTCTCTACCTCTCCCGCCGGGTGGAGGACGATGCCGGACGCGTACTGGGCGTGGTCGTGGTCAAGGTCGAGTTCGATGCCTTGGAAGAGAACTGGCAGCGCTCCGGTCGCACCACCTACGTGACCGACACCAGGGGCATCGTGCTGATCACCAGCCGTCCCGACTGGCGCTTTTTCACCATGGCCGACATCCCCCAGGATGAGCGCCTCGCGATCCGCGAAAGCCTGCAATTCGGCGAGGCGCCGCTTGAAACTTTGCCCATATGGTCGCTGGAGGCTGAAGGCGGCCATGCCTTTGTCGCCACCGAAGAGGCGCAAGGCAGGCCGCATCAGATCAATCTCGCCATCGCCCTCGACATACCCGGCAGCGGCTGGCGCATGCATGTGCTTGCACCCAGCGCGGAAACCGAGCGGGCGGCCCTCTGGCAGGGGCGGCTTGCAGCGCTCGCCATTCTCGTGCCGCTGCTGGCGCTCGGCGCCTGGCTCATCCACCGCAGCGGCCGCACCGCGCGGCGAACAGCCGAAGCAGAGGCTGCCCAGGCCGAGCTCGAACGTCAGGTGACGCTGCGCACCACAGAACTCACCGAGGCACGCGACAGGCTGGAGGCCGAGGTCGCCGAGCACCGGGCAACCGACATTCGCCTGCAGGGCGTGCAGCAGGATCTCGTCCAGGCCAATCGCCTCGCCATCCTCGGTCAGGTCGCAGCCGGGGTGGCGCATGAGATCAACCAACCGGTCGCCACCATCCGCGCCTATGCCGACAACGCCAAGGCCTTCCTGGATCGCGGCAAAGCCGAAACGGCAAAGGAAAACCTGGAGCTGATCGCCGAGCTCACAGACCGCATCGGGGCGATCACCGGCGAGTTGAAGGGTCTCGCCCGCAAGGGCCGTCAGCCGACCGAGCCGGTCGATCTGAAGGCCGCGATCGACGGCGCCCTTTTCCTTTTGAAGAGCCGCTTTGCCGGCAGCTTCGATCGCCTCTCAATCAGTGACATCCCCTCGGATCTAAAGGTACTCGGCCAGCACATCCGCCTCGAACAGGTGCTAATCAACCTCCTGCAGAACGCGTTGGAAGCCATTGAAGACACAGCGGATGCGGCCATCACTCTGCGGCTGACCCGTCTCACCGACGACGATCTCGATCTGGCCGTCAGCGACACAGGCCCCGGTCTGCCGGATCATGTCAGGGACAACCTGTTCATCCCCTTCACCACCTCCAAGGAAGGCGGCCTTGGCCTCGGTCTGGTGATCGCCCGCGACATCGTCATCGAATATGGCGGACGGCTTTCGGTCGAGACCAGCAAGGCCGGCACCACCTTCACCATCACCTTGAAGAGGGCTCGGACATGAGCATCGACATCATCCTCGTTGACGACGATCCGGCGCTGCGCCGCGCCACCCGCCAGACGCTGGAACTGGCCGGCTATCCGGTCCGCGATTTCGGTGCGGCAGCCCAGGCGCTCGCCCAGTTATCGCGGGACAGCGAGGCCGTCGTCATCACCGATATCCGCATGGCCGGCATGGACGGGCTGGAACTCTTTGCCCATATCCGCGCCCTCGACCCGGATCTGCCCGTCCTGCTGATCACCGGCCATGGCGATATCGACATGGCGGTGAAGGCGCTGCACGACGGCGCCTATGACTTCATCGCCAAGCCCTTCCCCGCCGACCGCCTCGTCCAGAGCGTCGCCCGTGCCGCCGAGAAACGCCGACTGGTTCTCGAAAACCGCCGCCTGCGCGAGGCGGCAAACACGACGTCCGACGATCTGCCGCTGATCGGCCAGACGCCGGCCATGGAGCATCTGCGCCAGACGCTGCGCCAGATCGCCGACACCGATGTCGACGTCTTGATCGCCGGCGAGACCGGCAGCGGCAAGGAAGTGGTGGCAACCCTTCTGCATCGCTGGAGCCGCCGCGCCAAAGGCAACTTCGTCGCGCTCAATTGCGGCGCACTTCCAGAGACCGTCATCGAAAGCGAACTCTTCGGCCACGAGGCCGGCGCCTTCACCGGCGCCCAGAAGAAGCGCGTCGGTCACATCGAACATGCCAGCGGCGGCACGCTGTTCCTCGACGAGATCGAGAGCATGCCGCTTTCCACCCAGGTGAAGAT
>JARXAK010000141.1 GCA_029865885.1 Rhizobium sp.
GCGGAAGCCAGCACCAGCATGACGAAATCAGGCGTCGAGAGCGGCCCGAAGCGATGCGCCAGCACGACGACCGCGAGCATGCCGAGCGAAAACAACGCCAGCCGCCGCGCAAGAAAGGCGGAACGGGACACCGGACGGTCATAGCGGATATGCATCAGGATCTACCGGAATCAGGAAGCGTTGTGCTGAAGATGTAATACCAAGTCTCGATGATGGGAACCTATAGGATCGGCTCGATCGCCCCTGCTGGCTAGGAGAGGTTCGAAGAGCGATGCTTGCGCATCGGTCGAGGAACTCGACGACGCCAGAAGGGGCGAGAAGCCGACCGAAGGTGGCTTATTGCAGGCCCCTGGGGTTGTTGCGCCGCTTGGCCGATGCGACAGCATCGCCCGGCGCGCCGCGCCTAGCCAGCGACCCGCCAAAAGCCATCCTATAGGTTCCCATCACCGAGATTTGGTATAACGGCTCGCGGACGGGGCGTCGACATCAAACAACAGTTTCCGAAACGCTTGGGTTCTGCTAGGTTTGATCATGCCGACTGTCCTGCGCTTTGATGGCCTGCGTGTGGTGATCTATCCCAACGATCACAGGCCGGCACATGTTCATGTGATGAATGCGACGGAAGAGGCGGTCTTTATCCTGAACTGCCCGGACGGACCGCCGGTGCTGCGGCAGAATTTCGGCTTTCGCGGGAACGATCTGGCACGGATCCTGGAGCGGTTGCAGGACGAGGTCGCCCGACTTTGCCGGCAGTGGAGCGAGCAACATGGAGAATTCTGAGATGGACCTCGACGCGGCAGAGACTGCAGGTGTTGCTGAGCGGGCCCATGGCTATGCTGTGACTGCGCGTTTCGACCGCCGGCGAGCCCGCCTCGTGGTCGAATTGAACACGGGCGTGGAAGTGACGGTTCCGACCCGCCAGTTGGAGGGGCTCACGCAAGCTTCGCCCGAGGACCTTGCGGAAATCGAGCTCAGCCCGAGCGGGCTTGGCCTGCATTGGCCGCGCCTCGATGCAGATCTTTCGGTGCCCGGCCTGCTCGCCGGCATTTTCGGGTCTCGGCAGTGGATGGCAAGCCTGATGGGCCAGGCCGGAGGGCGTGTCCGGTCGGCGTCCAAGGCCGAGGCCGCCCGTGCCAATGGTCGCAAGGGCGGTCGCCCGCCGCGCGCTGCCAAGGGCTGATGTCAGGGCTTGGTATCGCGTCCGCCGCCCAGAAGCGGGTTGTCGCCGAATTCCGGTGCCGGCATGGCGCCGTCATCAGCCGGGGGAGTCCCGAACTGTTCGGGTGCTTCCATCAGCCCGTCCTCGATGGCCGGATCAAGCGGCGGCAGCCCCGGAGCGTCGAGTGTCACGCCGCCGTCGGGCAGGCTCGGATCTGCAAGCGGCGGGGCGTCGGGCGCAAGCGGCACATAGAGCGAGACCGTGACGATGACGGCGATCACCATCAGCCAGGAGCCGATGATCCGCGCCGGAATGGTCAGCCACGCTCCGCGAAACGGCCGCAGCACAAGGCCGGGTATGGCCAGGATCCACAGCGCGCCGAGCACGGCGGCAAGCGCAAATTCCTGGATGCCGATGCCGAAATCGTCGAGCCCGATGAACAGCGAGAAGGAGAACCCGACCACCGCCGCCGCAATCGGCGCCGCATAGCGACGGATACGCCCCGGCAACCACAGCACGACGCCCGAAAGCATCACCGCAATCGGCGCAATCAGGAACAGCTCGTGGCCGAGCGGACTTTGCAGGATGGCGCTGAAGATCGGGTCGAAGAAGAGGAGCATGGGCGCGATGACGCCGAGAAAGGCGGTTGCCATCGCGATCACATCGCCCCGCCGTTCCGCCATGCCGATCGCCACCGACAGGCCGAGCATGGCAAGCACGAGATCGTAGATCGAAAGCGTAAAGAGATAGCCGAGCTCGAAAAAGGCGAAGTCGTGCGGAATGGCAAGCGATGCTGCGACCGTCAGCACACCGGCGAGAAACACCAGGAATGCGGCCTGAAAGGCCCGCGTCCGCACACCGGCGCGAAAGCGTTGGGCGGCACTCTCGGTGCTGCTGTCGGACGTTGCGGGGGACGCTGCCGCATCTGCCTGTCTTGCGACCGCAGCCTTGACCGCCGCGTCGCCGGCCGGGCTTCGTCCCGTCTTCCTGTGTGGCTGCTTCTGCTTCTTCATGCCCGTGACCCGACGCTGCGCGGCAAGGCGCTTCTCCCATTGCCTATTCCACAGCGCACTTGATTTGTCACCGCGCGTCGCCGCACTCTGTCGCAGCAAGGAAAAGGAAAGCACCATGGCCATCGTCATGCTGACCGCCGTCACGCGTGTCGAGCGCAAGGCGGCGACGAGCTTCGTCTTTGACACCGTCAATCGCCTCGGCGGCTGGATCGACGACGTGCATATGTATTCGAACCTGATGAACGCGATCCGGCTCACGCTGCCCGCCGGCGCTTTTGCCGCTTTCATCGAGGCGCTGCAAGCCGGCGGCATCGCCGTCGATCCGCCCGAGGGGCTGGGCGACATCCGCGATCCCGCAGTCGAGCGCATGGCGACCCTGCAATTGACCTTCATCCATGACGAGCCGGATCTGAAGCGGGAGCTGCCCGCTGTCCCGGGCTGAGCGGCATGATACGACCGACAGAAAAAAACCGGCAGTCGCCCGCCGGGTTTTCGCGTTTGATCGGTATGAAGCCCGGCAAATCAGGCGGCGCGGCGCGCGTGTCGGCCTTCCTCGATCTCCTCGACGATCTTGGCGACGAAGGCATCGAGATCGCCGGGATTGCGCGCGGTGATGATGCCTTGGTCGGCAACCACGGCCTCGTCGCGCCAGTCGGCGCCGGCATTGATCATGTCGGTCTTGATGGACGAAAAGGATGTCGCCTTGCGGCCCCTCACGCCATCAGCCTCGATCAGCAGCCAGGGACCATGGCAGACGGCGGCAACCGTCTTGCCGGACGTGAGGAAGCTCTTCACCAGGTCGACGGCTTTCTCTTCCTTGCGCAACAGGTCCGGATTGATCTGGCCGCCGGGGATGACGAGGGCGTCGAAATCCTCGCTCTTCACCTCGTCGAGCGTCAGGTCGACATCAACAGTGTCGCCCCAATTGTCTTCGTCCCAGCTCTTGATCGGCGCTTTTTCCAGCGATGCAATCTTGACGGTGGCGCCCTTGGCTAAGAGTTGCTCGAGCGGCACGCGCAGTTCGGAGCGCTCATAGCCATGGGTGGCGAGAATGAGAATGCGGGCGGCGGTGATGGAGGGCATGGGAGGTCCTTTTCGTCTGGGTTCTGTCATCGGGGATGACAGGCAAACGTCGAGGCCGCCGCATCGTTCCTTGAAAAACTTGAGGTTCCGAGACGAGAGGTGTTGCCGCCCGCCTTTGCCTTTGCTAATCAGGCCGCGATTTGCAGCGCGACTTCGTCGCCCAAATCCTGTTGGGGCGTCGCCAAGCGGTAAGGCATCGGTTTTTGGTACCGACATTCCCAGGTTCGAATCCTGGCGCCCCAGCCACCGTCATTTTTGTCCATACCGAAGACATAGGTAACATCCTGTCCCCTGGACATGGGTGACAAGCTCGTGCGCGACGAGGGGTGTCGAGGGGTTTCAAAGTCGGCGGTGTCAGGTCGAGATGGCGGGCTGCATGCGGCCGTGTCGGGCAGGTGGGCCGGTCTTTCCGTGGTCGGACGCAAGTCCAGCCTGCATGCGGGTGGGGTCTAGAGCCGTGCGGCAAAGCTCATGCGTTGCGCAACCGCTCGCTCCTCGTCGATTGCGGATTGCGCCTCGGTCTTGCGAAATTCCGAAGGCGGGCGTCCGTAGCGGTTGACGAAAAGCTGCCGCATGTTCGTCTGGCTGCCCAGTCCGGCCAGCCGGGCGACATCCTTGATCTTGCGTTGCCCCGATCGCAGCATTTCGCAGGCATAGGCCAGGCGAACCGAAAGAACGAACTCGCCGACCGTCTGGCCTGTCTGATGCTTGAAGGCGCGCGAAAGCGTCCGCTCGCTCATCGCCACCATGCTCGCCAGTCGCCCGAGGGTGAGATCGTCGGCCGGGTTCGCGATCACCCACTCCTGGATGCGTTCGACCGGGCTGCGCCGATCGAAGCCGCCGGAATATGCGGCACCATTGGCGAAGCGCGGACGCATGTCCGGGAAGCGGTCGGCGAAGCGCTGGCTGACTTCGACGGCCGCCTCATGTCCCAGATCCTCCTCGATCAGGGAGAGGGCCAGCGAAATTCCGACAGCGGTCCCGCGCGCGGTCCAGATCTTGCCGCTTTTGTGCATGTCGAAATTCGGCTCGACCATTGTCTGGGTGCATAGTTTTGCCAGGTGTGTCTCGACCACGCTGTCAACGGCCACAGTCTGCCCGCGGGTGATCCCGGCTGCGGCAGCCAGCAAGACACCGTTTCCAAGTGCGACGATGCGTCGGATCGAGCCGGTCCGCTTGGCGAGGAATTCGATGCATTCAAGGTCTTGATCCTGGAGCTCGACCACGGAGGAATTCGGCAGGATCAGGGTGTCAATGTCGGATGGCGCGTTGGAGATGTCATGGGTGGCCTTGATGCGGATCCAGGGCTCCTCGGCCTGCAGGGTGTCCTGCCCGCATGCGCATGTGGTCAGAATGTAGGAGGGGACGCCGCTCACCTCGCGAGCAGACCGCAGGGCCTCCACGACGGACGCCAGATCTAACATTCCACAATTGCTGCGCAGCACAATCATCACGGTACGCATTATTGTTTGCCTTTCGGACCATCAATATTTGTCATTCTTCAGTTCGGAATTTTGCAATAAATCTGAACAAAAAATAGACACTGATAGTCTAAAAATACATCATCAACGTCAAAATATGGATATTATCGAAACGATGTCAGTTAAGATCGCCATGAGGTCGGCGTCGGAGTCGTTTGATGTTTTGATATCCAATTACAAAAAATAGTATATGACAAGTTTTCTTTGTTTCTGGACCATTTTTGGTTATAAATTCTGACTGTGCTAGATGTTGATTCTATGCTGCACCGCAACTTTCTGGACATTTTGCGACAAGATCCAGACAACTGTGCCCGCATCCGCCAGTCTGCACTTCCCAAGTCCCGCGAACGGCTCCTAACGTTAAGTCAAGATTAACCTTTCGTGCCTTGCCCCCTTCTCTCAACTTTGCGGTTTCTCGACCCGAGGGCGCAATTTCAGATCGCAGGAAGGCGTGCCAAGGGCGCTCCCGGTTAAATCGACGATTGAACTCATGAGGAGTCTTGAGCCGTGCGAGATTTACTTCGCTATACAATCTGGTTGGCCATCGTCGTCGCGATGTTCGTATTGATCGCCCAGCCTGTGGGCCATGCGGCGCGCTTCAATCTTTCGATTATCGTGATCGCCCTTCTCGGCGTCATCATGGTGCTGAAGCTCGATGGCTTCTGGCGCCACATCTTCCTTGCGCTGGCCAGCGTCGTCATCCTGCAATATGCGTATTGGCGCACCACGAGCACGCTGCCGCCGATCGAGGATCTCTATTCCTTCATCCCGGGCATCATTCTCTACGCCGCCGAAATGTACTGCATCCTGATGCTCGCCATCAGCCTGTTCGTGGTCGCCGATCCGATCGATCGCCCGCGGGCGCGCCAGCTCGCCGACGACGAAAGCCCCAGCATCGACGTCTTTATTCCGACCTATAACGAGGATCGCGAGATCCTCGCGCTCACCGTGGCTGCGGCCAAGGCGATGGACTATCCCTCGGATAAGTTCACCGTCTACCTGCTGGATGACGGCGGCACCGATCAGAAGCGCAACAGCGACGATCCGGTGGCCGCAGCCAAGGCCAAGGAACGCGCGGCAATCCTCAAGGATCTCTGCAGCGATCTCGGCGCGGTCTACATGACCCGGTCGGAAAACGTCCATGCGAAGGCCGGTAATCTGAACGCCGCCCTCTGGCGCACCCATGCCGATCTTGTCGTCGTCTTCGATGCAGACCATGCGCCCGAGCGCAATTTCCTCCGCGAAACCGTCAGCTATTTTCTGGACGACGAACGTCTCTTCCTCGTGCAGACGCCGCACTTCTTCTCCAATCCCGACCCGATTGAGCGCAATCTCGGGACCTTCGGCAGAATGCCGTCCGAAAACGAGATGTTCTATGGCAAGATCCAGAAGGGCCTCGATCGCTGGAATGCCTCGTTCTTCTGCGGCTCCGCAGCCGTCCTGCGCCGCGAGGCGCTTGAAGAGGTCGGCGGTTTCTCCGGCATCACCATCACCGAGGACTGCGAGACTGCGCTCGAGCTTCATGCCCGCGGCTGGAACAGTCTCTATGTCGAAAAGCCGCTGATCTCAGGCCTCCAGCCTGAAACCTTCGCCAGCTTCGTCGGGCAGCGTTCGCGCTGGTGCCAGGGCATGGTGCAGATCCTGATGCTCAAGAACCCGCTCCTCAAGCGCGGCCTCTCGCTGCCGCAGCGTCTCAGCTATATCTCGAGCTCTCTCTTCTGGTTCTTCCCCTTCGTCCGCTCGGTCTTCTTTGTTGCGCCGCTGCTCTTCATCCTGTTCGACATGAAGATCTTCGTTGCATCCTTTGAAGACTTCTTCGCCTATACGGTGATGTACTTGATCGTCGGGGAAATGGTCCGCAGCTATCTCTACGGTAGCGTGCGCTGGCCCTGGATCTCCGAACTCTACGAATATGTCCAGTCGGTCTATCTGTTCCAGGCCATCGTCAGCGTGCTCCTGAAGCCGAAGAGCCCGACCTTCAAGGTGACAGCCAAGGGCGTCTCCCTGAAGCAGGACCGCCTGTCGGAGCTCTCGCTGCCCTACTTCATCATCTTCGGCATTCTCTGCTTCACCCTGTTCGTCGCGGCCTATCGCTACAACACGGAACCCGAGATCTCGAGCCTGCTGCTGATCGTCGGCGCCTGGAACTGGATGAACCTGATCATCGCCGGTTGCGCGCTCGGGGTCGTCACCGAACGCAGCCAGGATCTCTCCGGCGTTGAACTGCCGCTGCGCACCAATGTCGAGCTGCAGTTCGGGGAAACCGTGCTGCGCGGGGCCGTCACCGAAGCCTCGGCCAAGGGCGCCAAACTCATCCCCGCGCAGGGAACCTCCCGCGTGCTGCGCAAGGGCGAGTATGGCCGGCTGCAGCTGCTCCAGGTGTCGTCGACGCTGCTCGTCACGTCGCTGCCCGTCAGTATCGTCGGCAGCGCACCCGACCAGGATGGCGCCATCGCCTTGCGCTTCGATGCCGAGCCCTATCACTTCCCGATCATCGCGGAACTCCTGATGCATGACATGTCCGTGGTCCGCGAACAGCGCGCCCTGCGTCAGCGTCCCAAGAGCATCATCGCCGGCAGCATCCGCATTCTGCGCTGGGCGATCGCGTGCCCGCTTGCCGCGGTCGGCGTCGCGCTCGGCGGCAAGCCGACCGACAACAAGAGCGAGCCGCAAAAACTGAAACCCATTGCCGGAGCTGCCCTCGTCGCCGCCCCGGTTCGCCACAGGGAGGCGGGAGAATGATCAGCCAACACCTCTCATATCTTGCAGCCGCCGGTCTGCTCCTCGCAGCCTCGTCCAGCCTTGCTGCCACCTCCACCGGCTTCATCCTGGCGCCCCAGGTAAAAGTCCAGACAGAGGAAAAGTCTTACTTCCAGGATGAGAGCCAGATCCGTCGTCTGATCGCCGACAAGCAGGACCTGTTCTTCACCGGCGAAAACGCGAGCCGCGAATATGCCTTCGTCGTGCTGCCGTCGGAAATGACAGGCTCGGCAAAGCTCATCCTCACCCTGCAGACGGCGATCTCGGTCGCTCCGGAACGCTCGGCGATGCGCATCTTCGTGAATGATCGCGATGTCGGCTCCGTCAACCTGAAATCCGGCGACCCCCATCAGGTCGAACTCGAACTGCCAAAGGGTCTGCTCCAGCCGGGCTACAATGCCGTGACCGTGCTGATGGACCAGTCGCATCGTGTCGATTGCTCCGTCGAGGCGACCTACGAACTCTGGACCCAGATCGACCCGGCCCGCAGCGGCTTCGTCTTCACCCGCAATGCCAAGGATGATCCGAGTGATGTCTCGACGCTTCTGGCCTATAGCCGTGACGTCAATGGTCACGCTGCCATCAATGGCCTGATCCCCCGTGGCGCGACCGGCGAAGACATCGACCGCACCTTTGCCGTCGTCCAGGCCCTCTCGATCTTCGGTCATTTCGATCGCCCGGTCGTCACCATGGGCAACAACATCGGCTCCGGTCCGGGCATCGATCTGGTTGTCGGAACCTTCGGCACGGTTCGCGACCTGATCGGCGTCGTGCCGGATGGGGCTGGCGTCCAGTTCGACATCGACCCCGCAAGCGGCCGCAGCCGCATGATCGTTGCGGCACGAACCGCCGACGAACTGGCCTCGACGATCCAGGACTTCACCCTCAGGGCGCAGACCGATATTACCGACGGCTCGCCGCAGGGGCGTCGCGCCCTCGGCAATCGCCGGGGCCGCCTGCTGGAATCCGGCAGCTCCAACACCCTGGCCGAACTCGGCTTCGTCTCTCGCCCCTTTGCGGGGCGCCACTTCCAGCAGGCGATCGCCTTCAGCCTGCCGGCGGATTTCTATCCGGGCGACTACGGCGCGGCGAACCTGAAGCTGCATGCCGAATATGCGGCCGGCCTGTCGCCGATGGCGCAGATGGTCGTCCGTGCCAATGGCGATACGGTTGCCAGTATCCGCCTCGGCGAGGCACGCTCCGGCCGGATCGACGGCCAGGTCCTGCCGATCCCGCTCGACAAGCTGAGGCCCGGCTACAACGTCATCGAATTCGAAGCTGAGCTGCACGCGGCATCCGATGCGGTCTGCGACCCCTCGACGCTCGGCAATACCACCGCGCGCCTCTTCATCAAGGGCGACAGCACGCTCAATATTCCGGCATTCGCGCAGATCGGCCATGCGCCGGATCTTGCGGTTGTCTCTGCTGGCAGAACAGGGTTCGGCGGCGATGCGACCATGCCTCTCCATCTGGAGAACATGGATGAGACCCTGCTTGGTGCGGCCGGCACGTTCCTGGCCAAGATGGCCTATGCATCGCGTGAAGTGAGCCCCGTCTCCGTCACCTCCGGCTGGCCGCTGGATCGCCGGGGGCCGTTGCTGGCGTTCGGGACCTTCTCCGGTCTTTCAGGGCAGCTGCGATCGGATCTCGGGATCGATGTCAATCCGGTCGGGGGCGATCTGACCCTCTCGCTGGACCCGAACACCCGGGACCCTGCGGGGGCCCCCGTCGAACAAGCAGCGCCCGCCCTCTCGGTCGATGGTTCCCCGGTTTCAGAACCGGAGCAGGGCTCCACCTCCATCGTCGTTCGCCTGCAGGAAGGGGGGCGCAAGCTGTATGAGGGGCTCGCGACCCGCGTCCGCATCCAGGCAGCCCAGCTCGGGCTGGTCGAAGACGAGAATGTCCTGTCGACCGATGCCGTCTATCAGGTGAGTGCAGAGGCGGACATGCTGGTCGCCCAGCGTCTCGTCAATGACAGGGATGCCTGGACGGTGGTCGCCGTCCGCGACCCCGCTCTCCTTGCCGAAGGCATGCGGAGCCTCGTCCAGACCGAGGTCTGGGGTCGTCTCGGCGGATCGGTGTACGCCCTCAAGCGCGATGGCGGGTTCGTCGAACGCAAGATGGCGGCCCAGGAACGTCTCTACGAAACAAAGCCGCTCAGCCTGCAGAACGGTCGTCTGATCGTCGCCGGCTGGTTCTCCAACAACGCCCGGGAATTCACCATCGCGCAGATCGTGGTGGCGATCCTCCTCGGAGCCGCAACCTTCGTCGTTCTTCGGCAGGGACGCAGATCGTGAAGATACGCACACGGTTCATGTCAGTGCTTCTGGGCTGCGCCCTGTTTGCGGGGGCGGCCACGGTCGTCCTGTCGCAGCAGGAGCAGAATGTCGCGGCCGATATCGCCGCAGGTGCCTGGCTTGTCTACCGACACAACTTCGTCACCGACGAGGGACGTGTCGTCGACAACAGGGCCGGCGGCATCAGCCACAGCGAAAGCCAGGGCTATGGCATGCTGATGGCCGAAGCGGCCGATGACCGCGACAGCTTCGACCGGATATGGCGATGGACCAGGGCCAATCTCTTCATCCGCGAGGATGGCCTTGCGGCCTGGCGCTGGGACCCGGCGCAGATGCCACCGGTCACCGACCGCAACAATGCGACGGATGGCGACCTGTTGATCGCCTGGGCGCTGATGCGGGCCGGCCAGCGCTGGGGAGAGCCGGATCTGCAGCAGGAAGCCCGACGGATTGCCGAGGCGGTCATTGCTCGCACGGCCATCGACACATCCCACGGCCTTGTCATTCTGCCGGGCGTACAAGGTTTTGGCCCCGGGGAACAGGCGGATGGACCGGTGGTGAACATGGCCTATTGGATCTTTCCGGCCATCGTCGACCTCGGACGGCTCTCGAGCCGTTTCCCATCCACCGCCTTGATGGAAAGCGGTGTGAGACTGCTCCGCGAAGCCCGTTTTGGACCGGCGAGATTGCCGGCAGACTGGGTGTCGCTCTCGGGCGACGCGCCGCGCCCGGCCAATGGCTATCCCTCGCAGTTCGGTTACGACGCCATTCGCGTACCCCTCTATCTTGCCTGGTACTCGCGGGACTATCCGGACATTCTCGAGATCTTCGCCTCGCACTGGAAGCAGTTCGGCACCGCCTCGATGTCGGTGGTGGAACTCGCAACCGCCACGCGTCTCGCGCCAATGCCCGACCCCGGCTATCAGGCCGTCGCCGGTCTCGTCGAATGCAGTTTGGGTCGGCGTCCAGACGTCGCCCTTCTGTCTGACTTCAGCTCCCAAGACTACTACCCCGCCACGCTCCATGTGCTGAGCCTCATGGCGATCGCTGAAAGGTATCCCACATGCTTGACCGATTTCCCCTGAAGACCGCACTTCTCCTTGGTGCCTGCATCACCATTCCCATCAGCCAGGCCACCGGGGACGGCGTGAGCAACTTCCCCGCCATGGGTGTCGTCATCCCGGGCGGGGCCATGCTCTCCACTGTCTCGGCACCTGCCGGTGTCCAGCCGGCCATGCCGAGCTTCGCACCCGTGGCGGCACCGCAGCTCGCCCCCGTCGTGCCCGCGCCCATGGCGGCGCCCAATCCTGTGGTGCCGGTTGCGCCCGCTCCGGCGCAGATCGTGCTGCCGGCGCCGATCCCGGACGCCGCGCCCCAGGCAACGGCGGTTGCCGTCCAGGCGTCCGCACCGGTGCTGCTGGACGTGGCGCCCGGTGAAAACCCGTTCGGGCCCGGCCAGACCACCAACACCAGACGCCAGGCTGTCCAGCCCGCCATGGCCGCCGGCTCACCACAGCCCGCAACGCCGTCCTTGCCTGGCGACAACATCGAAACCAAGATCGCCAAATTGAGCCAGCAGGCAGAGGAACCTGTCGTCTCTGCCAAGCCGGAGGTCGACGACACGGCTCTGCGTTATTATGCCCGGACCAGAGACCTGAAGCGCCTTGGCGCGGAACTGCGGCGCCTGAAGGCGCTCTATCCCAGCTGGGATGCGCCGGAAGATCTCTTCGATGCACCGACCGACGTCTCGGAGCAGCCGCTTTGGGATATCTTCGGCTCCGGCGACTATGTGCGCGTGCGCACCGAAATGGCCAAGTTGCAGAGCGAGAATCCCAATTGGAAACCCAGCCAGGAGCTGGTGGATAAGCTGGCGCTCGCCGAAACCCGCAGGCTGATGGAGCGCTCCCACGCCCAGCGCAACTGGCCTCAGGTGGTCAGCCTCGCCGAGGGCTCGCCGCAGCTGATGGTGTGCGCCGAAATGAACACGATGTGGATCACGGCAGAAGCGCTTGCCCAGTCCCGCGACTTCGCCCGGGCATTCGATCTCTACAAATACATCCTGACCACCTGCGACGATCCGAACGAACGTCTCTCGACGGTGCAGAAGGCAAGCCTGCTTCTGCCTGAAGCCGGAACACGCTCGCTGGTTGCCCTTGGCGTCATTCTTCCCGATGGGGCCGGCGAGTTCGACAATGTCTCCTTCGACCTCGTCCGCCGCAAGATGGGCCTCATCGCCCAGGGGGCAGCCCCGGCGACCGGCCTGTCGATGGACGAGTTGCAGCGCTTCAGCGACTACGTGCAGCGGTCCTTCTCCGCTGCGGATGCGGAGCTTTTCGGCTGGTTCTACTACGGCCAGCAGAGCTGGGAGGCCTCTTACCACTGGTTCGTCAGCGCTTCGCGCATGGCCACCAGCCTGAAAAGCATCGAGGGCGTCATTCTCACGCTTCGCAACATGCAGCACCGTGACGAAGCGCTCAAGCTTGCCCGCCAATATGCAACGCAGACCCCTGAGCTGAAGAAGATCTATATCGAGCTGGTATCGGCCGGCCTGACCGATCAGGATGCGCCTCTCAAGCCGGCGGACGACGAGTTGAAGACCTTCGAACAATATGTCTTCGAGCAGAAGTCCGCGCTGGGTGCTCAGGCGCTTGCATGGCACCAGCTGGACAACAAGGAGACGAAGGACGCCTCGCGCCTCTTCCAGCAATCGGTCGAGTGGGAGCCCACCGAAGGCGGCGTCGTGGGACTTGCCGTGCTGGCCTCCCGCGCGAAAAACTGGGGACGGGTCGCAGCGATCAAGAAACAATACGGGACGAAGTTTGCAGCCCTCGAAGACGTCAAGGTCTATCGCCCGAGGGTCACGACGAAGCGAACGACGAAGCCAAAGGAAACGCCTGACCTGCTGACCTGGCTGCTGCGGAAGGACAAGAAAGAGGAGAAGAAGAGCCGCACCGTGAGCGAGTGAGGTTGAGCCGGAAGAGGGCGGCAGGATCGGGCCGGCTCGAGAGAGCGCCGGCCGGGTCCATCGGCTGAGGCAATCTCCCGCATTGCCTCAGCGTGACACGCGGGCAGGAGTCCGGTGATGACAGCCTTGATCCTGCCCCTCGTGATGCTCACACCATCAGCGCATATTGCAGCGCAAGCCGCATGCCGCCGGCCTCCACGACGGGCACCGAAAACCCGTAGATCGTCTCCAGCACGTCCGAGCGCATGATCGCGTCCGGCGTGCCATCGGCTGCGATCTGGCCGTTTTTCATCGCGATGATCCTGTTGGCGCTGGCCGACGCATGGTTGATGTCGTGCAGCACGATGACGATGGTGCGGCCGGTCTCATCGGTGAGCCGGCGCAGTTCCAGCATCAGCTGGCGGGCGTGATACATGTCGAGATTGTTCAAGGGCTCGTCGAGCAGGATATAGTCCGTCCCTTGGGCATAGGTCATCGCCACCATCACCCGCTGCCTTTGGCCGCCGGAGAGCCGGTCGAGCGAGCGGTTGGCAAGGCCTTCGAGCTCGAAGCGGGCAAGCGCCTCCTCGACCATCGCCTTGTCCTCCGCCTTCATCCGCCCGCCGCTATGCGGAAAGCGCCCGAAACCGACCATTTCGCGCACGGTGACGCGCGGCGGCGGGCCGGAGTCTTGCCGGAGGATCGCAAGCTTTTTGGCGAGCACCTTGCCGGGTGTCGTGCCGACCGGCAGTCCGTCGATGGTGACGGATCCCTGCTGCAGCGGCAACAGCCGGGCGGCAAGCGAGAGCAGCGTCGATTTGCCCGCCCCGTTCGGGCCGACCAAGGCGGTGAGGCCACCCTTGGGCAGAACGAGGTCAATGCCCTCAAGCACGCGCTGGCCCTCGCGATCGAGGCTGACGGATGTGATTTCGATCATCGTGTGCGCCTCGCAAACAGAAGCAGGATGAAGACAAGGCCGCCGAGGAAATCGACGACAACCGAGAGAGTGCCGGCCTGGCCAAGCCCGTGCTGCAACAGCGTCTGCCCACCGACCAGCACGATGACGCCAAGAAGCATGGCAACCACGAAGACGGAAGCATGCCGGCGCGAGGATGTGAGCCGTTCGGCAAGCGCTGCGATCAGCAGGCCGAAAAAGGTGACGGGGCCGACGAGTGCTGTGGAGACGGCGACCAGAGCCGAGACGGTGATGAGCTGCACCAGCACCACCCGGTTCCAATCGAGACCGAGGCCGATCGCCGTGTCGCGTCCGAGTGCGGCGATATCAAGCAGATGGCGCCGCGAGAAGAGGAAGCCGCCGGCCAGGATCGTGACGAGTGCTGCGATCGCGAGCAGGTCGGTATTCGGCGCGGAGAAATTGGCATACATCGCCCGCTGCGCCACGGCGAATTCCTGCGGATCGATCAGCCGCGCCAAAAGACTGGTCAGGCTGCGGAACAGCCCGCCGATCACGACGCCGGCCAGCAGCATCAGCGTCAGATCCATCCGGCTTTTCAGCGCCGGCCAGAGGATGACGATGGCGAGCAGCATCAGGGCGGATGCCTCCATGCCGAATTTCAGATGCGGCGAGAGCGAGACATAACCCAGCCCGCCCAGCGTAAAAACGAGCGCCGCCTGACCGAACTGGTAGAGCGCATCGAGGCCCATGATCGACGGCGTGAGGATGCGGTTGCCGGTGATCGTCTGGAAGGTGACGGTCGAGAGCGCGATGGCAACCGCGACGGTCACAAGTGCGGCAAGCCGGATGCCGCGCAGCTCGAGCGCAAAAGCGATATTGCCGCGCAGGTTGACCGTCATGAAGGCGATGACGGCCAAGAGCGCAAGACAGAGAAGAAGGCCGATAACGATCCGGTCACGCATCGCGACGCTCCCGAAGGATGAACCAGAGGAAGACCGCCGGTCCGATCACGCCCATCACGGTGCCGACGGGGATCTCATACGGGAAGCGCATGAGGCGCCCGGCGATGTCGGAGGCGAGAACGAGGATCGCCCCGCCGAGCGCCACGAGCGGCAGCGTGCCGCGCAGATTGTCGCCCGAGATACGCGAGACGAGATTGGGCACGACGAGGCCGACAAAGGGGATGAGCCCGACGACGACGACGGAGAGCGCCGACATCACCGAGACCAGCACCAGCCCGATCTGGGTCATGCGGCGATAATCGATGCCGAGGCTGGTCGCCTGGTCCTCGCCAAGCGCCATGATCGTCAGCCGGTCGGCAATCAGCATCGCCGCCGCGACGATGACCACGGCGACGAAGAGCAGCTCATAGCGGCCCTTCAGCACGCCGGAGAATTCGCCATTGGTCCAGATGTCGAGATATTGCAGGAGATCGGTCTGCCAGGCGACATAGGTAACGGCCGCCCCCACTACACCGCCATAGACAAGGCCGAAAAGCGGTACGAGATGCGGCTGTTCCGGCGGCAGGCGATGGGCGGTCGCGAGGAACAGTGCCGTGCCGGCGAGCGCACAGCCGCTGGCGACCAGCGCCTTCACGCCGAGGCCCGCGGCCGGCAGGAACAGCGTCACGATCAGGATGCCGAGCGCCGCACTCTGGGCGGTGCCAGCCGTCGAGGGCTCGACGAAGCGGTTGCGCGTCAGCGTCTGCATGATCTGGCCGGCAACGGCGAGACCGGCACCGCAGAGCACGGCGGCAAGCGTGCGCGGCAGCCGGCTGATGGCCATGAGATCGGCAAAGGGCATCGCTCCCTCCGCGCCGGAGAGCGACAGCTCCTGCACGCCGATGGCGAGGCTCATGACGACGAGAAGCGCCAGGCAGAGCCCGGCGCCAATCATCACGCGGCGATGGTGTGTATCAGCGATGGCAGACATCACTGGCTGGCGGAAAAGGCGGCTTCGATCGTCGCCAGCACCCGTTCGGTGGCCTTCAATCCGCCGGCTGCGATGTAAAAGTCCGCCGATGGCAGATAGATCACCTGGCCGCTCTTCCAGGCCTTGGTCTCGGCGACCAACGCATTGTCGAGCGTTGCCTTGGCATTCTGGTCATTGGCGCCGATGGCGGCGGCCCGGTCGAGCACCAGCAGCCAGTCGGGATTTGCCTTGGCGATGAACTCGAAGGAGACCGGCTCGCCATGGGTGGCGGCCTCGACATCTTCGACTGCCGGCGGCAGGTTGAGCGCCTTGTGCACCCAGCCGAAGCGGGAATCGATTCCGTAAGCGGTGATCTTCGGCCCGTTGGTCATCAGGATCAGGCCCTTGCCCTTGCCCTGAACGGCGGCCTTGGCGCGGGCGAGCGCCGCGTCGAAATCGGCAACGGCCTTTTCGGCCTCTGCCTGCTTGCGGAGGATCGCGCCATAGGTCGTGGCCCGCTCCCGCGCCTGCTCGACCACATTGACGCCGTCCATGGTCATGTCGAGCGAGGGCGCGACCTTGCCCGTTTCCTTCTCCTTGCCGGAGGAGCGTCCGCCGACGATGATCAGGTCAGGCGCAAGCGCGCTCAAGGCTTCGAGATCCGGCTCGAAAATGTCGCCGACCACTTCGGCCTTGCCCTTCAGGTCGGAGAGTTCGGCGAGATAGAGGTTTTCCGGAATGCCGGCCGGCATCACGCCGATGGCCAGCAGCGTATCAAGGGCGGCGATATCGAAGACGGCAACCTTCGACGGCGTGCCCTCGACGGTAACCTTGCCGGCATAGGTCTCGACATCGAGTGCCAGCGCCGGCAGGGCGGCAAGCGTGAGGCCGGCGGCAAGCAGCGCCCATCGGATGAGGGGTCGGGTAAAGGGTCGGATGGTCATGGTCGTTTCTCCCAAACGTCAGATGGTCATGGATCAGCCCAGCGCCTTCAGGCGCGGAGCCGCTGTGTCTTGAAAACCGGCGCTCCAGGCGTCGAAGGCAGCGCCCAGCCGGGTCTTGATGGAGGTCTCGAAGCGGTCGGCCCGGTCGAGCCGGCGCGTCACGTCCTCGATCAGCCGCCGGTCGCCGGTCTGGGCGAGCTTCATTGCGGCGAAATGGATGTTCTTCAGCTCCTGATGCAGCGCCTCGATCTCGGTGCACCAGTGCTCGAACTCGCTGTTGGCAAGCTTTGCCGCCCGCCAGATGAAGGCAAAGCCATGCTCATAGGCATATTTGCGGATGGCGAGCACCGGCAGTTCGCGAAGCCCGGATGTCAGATCCGAGAGCGTCAGCCCGTCGCGCCCTTCGACATGGGCGGTAAGGATCGATCGCAGTGCGTCGATCAGCGGGTTGCGGTCGCGGATCAGGCATTCATTCAGATAGGCCGCGACATCGGCATCGGCGGCCGGCTGGAAGGCGGCGCGGTCGAAATGATAGCCGCCGGCGACGGACGGCTGGGCAATCGCGTTCAGCACCTTCGCGCGTTCGATCGGCCCCTCCCAGCGATAGTCGGGGTCGCGGATGAACCAGACATCAGGGTCTTCGGTCATTTCCGGCATCAGGTAATGCGGGAAGGGGTTCTGGTTGAACTTGTTCTCCCGCTCCGGCAGGTGGAAGAGGTCGAGCATCACCATCACGCCCTCGGTTTCCCGCCGCTTTTCGAGCAGATCGAGGAAGGTCGCGATGTTCTCGTCCTTGGAGCGGGAAGGGTCGTACCAGGGTGTCACGGGCGCGCGGTAGAGCCGCTCGAACCAGAGACGGAAGGGCTCATGGCTGACGGTGGCGTCGTGATAAAGCAGCTCGTGGCGCGGGCTGATCCCGAAGGGCGCGTCCCAGATGCCGAAATAGAAGGGGCGGTGGTCGATGCCGCGCCGCTTCAAGCCATCGCAAAGGCAGCTGACGAAGCAGTGCACCTTGATGTCGTAATACTCCTCGCCATGCACCCCGCCTTCGAATTCCAGCATGGGCTCTGCGGCAGGCTCCGGTTCGGCGGGGTTGGTTTCCTCCTCGGGCAGGAAGAGATCGGCGAGATCGGTGACCGTCACCACGTCCTTTCGGCTGATCACCGCGTCATCGACCATCAGCCCGTGTTCGAGCTCGAGATTGAGGAAGATCTGAAGGATCAGCACGGAATCGAGATAGAGGTCCTGGTTGAGCCGTGCTGTCGGCGAAAACGCCTCCATATACCTATGCTGCATGGGGCCGGCCAGCACCTTGGCGATGGCGTCGATGATGTCGCTTCGGGTCACGAGGCGCACTCCTTCTGATCGTTGAATTCTCCGGCAAGGAAGCGCCTTGCGATCTCCCGCCGGCTGATCTTGCCATTCGCCTGGCGCGGCACCTCGGCCACCTGCACGAGATGCATCGGCACCTGATGCGGCTGCAAAACGGCAATCAGCCGCTCGCGCAGCTCTGATGACGGCATGATCCGGTTTGCCGAATAGACAAGCGCCACCCGCTCGCCGGCAAAGCTGTCCGGCACGCGAAAGGCCACCGCATCGGTGACATCGTCGATGGCTATCGCCTGGTCCTCGACATCGCGGGGATAGACGTTGAGGCCCGAGACATTCACCGTGTCGTCCAGCCGCGAGATGAAGACCAGCATGCCATCGGCTCTGACATAACCGAGATCCCTGGTCTCGATCCTGGTGATCCCGTCCAGCACGATCTCGACCGGCGCATCCGCGGTGCCGCCGTCAGCCAGCTGGAAACGCGGCAGAATGCGGCCCATGTCGGCGGGATGGTTAAGGTCGCTGTTGATCGCAACGCAACCGGCTTCCGAGCAGCCATATTGCTGGTAGAAGCGTTCGGCCTTGGCGCGGATGGTGGAAAACCAGCTCTCCGGCAACAGCGTGCCCGAGGTCATGATCGCATGCACCTTTTCGCCTGATGGCAGGAGCCGTGCCAGAGTGTGCAGCATGGCGGGAGACGAATAGAGGATCGGCCGCTCGGTTTCGCGCAGCAGTTTGATCAGATGCTTGGGATTGACGGTGTTCACCACATGCGGCACGCGCCCGCGCTTCAAGCCGACCAGAAGCCCGCAGATCAGCCCGTAGGAATGGGTGGTCGGGCAGGCGACGACGGGCGTCATGTCCTGGGGCTCGCGGAAGAAGCCGACATAGTCTTCCAGCTCCCGCTCGATATCGTCCCATCCGCGCGCCACGCATTTCGCCGCCCCCGTGGTGCCCGAGCTCATCTGCAACAGCCGCCCGCGCGGGCTCTCAATGTCGGGCTCGCCCAGCCATTCGGCGGTCGTTCCGCCGTGATAGAGCCGGTGGCAGCCCGCCTCCTTGGCAAGCTTCCGGGCGGTCGCAAGCGGCGTGCCGGGCAGAAGCGGCAGGATGCTTGCCCCGAGCCGCTTGATAGCAAAGAAGGCCGACAGCCAGTCGATGGTTTCGGGCAGGCAGACGGCGACGCTGAGGCGGGGATCGGTGATGCCGGTTGCCGCAAGGAAGGCTTCGCCCCTGGCGTCTATCTCGGTATGGCTATGGAAGGTCCCGTCGATCAGGATCATGGCTGGTCGCTCCTTTCTCTCAGCCCAAGCGGATTGGGCACCCGGTGGCGGTAGATACTGCGGTCGCGGAAAAGCTTGCGCGACAGCAGCGATTCCGTCGAAATTTCCGGCTGGTCATGGGCGAAATGCGCAAGCCGCGTCTTGTCGGGATACTGGCCCGCGTAGCTGTCGAGCAGTTCGCTCACGAGCTCCCAGAAGGCCTGTTCGGACAGGCCATAGGCCGTCTCGATCAGCAGCGAGACCTCCGTCAGGCAGTAGATGAACAGGCAGTCCATCACCAGCTCGCGCAGCTCGTTGGCATGGTCGGTCCAGTAATAGGCATCCGACGGTGCCCCCGCATAGACAGGGTCGATGGCGGCAAAATCCGGCAGGTCTTCCGGGCTTTGCAGCAGTGCTGTGCAGAATTCGACGCTCTCGTGGAAATCGCGCAGGATCAGCCGCTCCGGCCAGCCATGGCGCAGGACGAGGATCATATTCTGGCCATGCGCCTCAAGCGCCACCCCGTGATGCACCATCAGATGCCAGACGGGCAGGATCGTCACCTCCAGCATCCGGTGGAGCCAGGGGAGAAGCCCGTGCTGCGCAATCCACGGACCAATGAACGGCTTGCCGTCCGCCTCCAGCATCATCAGTGCGTTGAACGGCACTGCCTGTTCGCCGGGCAGGATTTTGGGACTCTCGCGCAGCATCACCCCGAGCTTGCCGTCGAGCGCGCCATCCGCATCGACGCGGATGCCGGCATATTCCTGGAGAACGTGAAGCGGATAGCGGTTGCGGAAATCCGGATCAGCGGCAACCAGCCCCGCCAGCCAGCGGCTGAGATGCGGTGCGGTCACGATCGAATGCGGCTCCAGCACGCGCATCGAGGAGGTGTTGACGATGTCGAGCGGCAGCTTCACATGCGCGCGGGCAGGATCGGCATGGTTGATGAGCGTCCGGATCGATTGCGTCGCCCGGTAGGGATCGCCGTTTTCGCCAAGCGACGCCACACGCCCGTCTGCGATCCAGTCGGTAAGCAACCCGTCCTTCAGATGCCGCCACTGCCAGGGATGCAGGGGC
This sequence comes from Rhizobium sp., assembly GCA_029865885.1. Taxonomy (GTDB): domain Bacteria; phylum Pseudomonadota; class Alphaproteobacteria; order Rhizobiales; family Rhizobiaceae; genus Allorhizobium. Next base: position 20,180 of record JARXAK010000141.1, read on the forward strand.
ACGAGCGCATGGCTGTCGAGCGAGACCCCCTTGCGCTTCATCCGCGACAGGAGACGCTCCGCATGCGCCTCGCCCAGCTCCTTCCGCCAGAAGAGCGCGGGATCTTCGGGCAGCGCTTCGCGCACATGGTCTCGTGCGACCGCCAGCCAGTGCAGCCGGAAGGGCCGGGCAGCCTCCGGGCCAAACAGCGCATTGTCCTCCAGGCTGAAGCCGGTGCGCGACTTGAAGCAGGGATGATAGGGATGCGCCTCTGAAAGCGCACAATCCAGCCGGTCGAAGGGCAGCGACCGCCGGTTGATCGGTTGGGGCAGGGTGCTGTCCTGGTCGAGCAGGGTGATCGTGCTTCGCAATTCCTTGAGCAGCGTCAGCCGTGCCGCCTCAGGGGCCGGCACGAGATCAACCAGGTGGTCAAGGGCGCCACCGGTCCAGGCGCGCGTTTCAGGAGAGCGCAATTCCAGCGAACCCGGCGCCATACGGGGGCGGCCAAAGGGCCCCTGATGCAGCCGCGCCCGCGCCTCGCCGGTGCCGATTTGAAGCCGGGTCGTGCCGTCGTTTGAGCCGGGATCGTCGATCCGGGCCACCCCTTCGAAGAGCAGCGCCGAGACGAGCTGACGGAGCACGCGCTCCTCCGGCTTGCCGGGAAGATCAAGAGGCAAGGGCATCGTCAAGGCTCGCAGTCTTGAGGTTGGCGGGATGAAGCGGGTTCGGCATCTCGCGATAGAGCGAGGCTCCCGCCCCGCCTTCGAGCTCGTCTATGCCGGCGATACGGACACCCAGATTGGCCTTGGTGATGATCGTCCTGTCGTCGAGAAGATGGCGGACGAAATCGAGCCCGCTGCCGCGCAATGTCTTGGTCAGCGCCGTCAGATGGCCGCGCAGCCGGGCCAGCAGGCAGGCTTCGTCGGCCAGCCCCTCGGCGCCCATCCGGTGGATCACGGCAAAGACCTGGTTGACGACAAGGTAATAGCCGAAGCGACGGCGGATTTCGGCGTCGGGATAAAAGAGGTCGGAGACCTCGGCCAGTTCGGGCAGGGCGGAGGTCAGCGCCGGCCTGTGCCGCTCCGAGAGATAGAAGCCCTGGCTGTCGCGATAAACAACCTTCGACGGCCAGCCCTCGGACACATCGACCAGCATGTTCTGCTGATGGGCTTCGAGCGCAATGCCGGTCTCGTCATAGAGCCGGACAAGCGCGGTCATGGCGCAGTCGAGATAGCGGTCGAACCAGTGATGCGCTGCCTCGGTCTTTGCCAGTCCCGCCTCTCCGGCCAGACGCTCGATGAGCGCCGCAAGCCGCTGGCACCGGCCGGGAAGCGCCGGTGCGGTCAGCGCCGCAAGGCTGATCACGCCCTCGCCGTTTTCGCCGCGATAGGGGTTTTCCCGCAAGATCACCTCGAAGCCGCTTTCCGTCTCGCCGGCCAGGTCGAGGGTGAGATAGGCGGGATCTCTGAGGAAACCGAGCTTCGGCAGCCGGGTCTCAAGATCGAGCAGCGCGACCAGCCGCGCCATGACGACGCCCGCTTCCAGCTCGTGGGCGCGGTTGAGCCTCAGCGAATTGGTGATCTTCACCGGCAGCGAGAATTTCAGCATCCAGTCGCAGTCGTCGGAGGCGATGGTGCGCACCGAAGACGTTGCGGTAAAGAGAACCCCGCCACTGCCGAGGGGGCGCAGAAGACCTGCCTCGATCAGCGCCTGGATGCGTGGCTGAAGCATCAGTGCCTCGGCCTGCAGCGGATGCATCGGCAAGAGCATCTCGTCGTCGCCGAGCGTGTCCTCTTCGAGCAGATCGCCCGCCATCGCGCCCACGATCGCATTGAGATCGCCCGCGACCGAGCAGGCCCGCACCATATCGCGCGGTGCGGCGAAATAGGTGAGCGCAAAGCGCCCGCCACCTTCGGGGGCATAGACCGCCGACTGCCAGTCGCTCATGCCGGTCAGGCTCTTCGGCGTCGGATGCATCCAGTGCCCGAAGATGAGCGATTGCTCGCTTTCGAGAAAACCCTCGGGCTGATTGTCCAGCCGTCTGGCCGTCTGGTCGGACAGGTCGGCGATCCGGGCGCAGCTTTGCAGCGTCCTCAGCATCAGTTCGAGCCCGGCGCCGGGCCGGCTGTCCGCCTTGGTCTTTTCGGAAAGGTCCTGCACCAGGCATTGCACGGCCCAGAGCGGATCGACCGGCTGCCAGGCGTTTTCGCCCGGATGGCGGCTGAACAGCGGCCCGAAGGCCTTCGGCCCGACCCGGCTGTCGGTGGATAGAACGGCCCGCAGATGCAGCCGCTGCGCCGAGAGATACCAGTCGAGGCAGCGCCGCTCGCAGCCATCGAGCGCCATGCAGGCGGCGCATCCGGCATCGATTTCCCGGATGTAGCAATTGGCAAAACTCTGGAACGTTGCGGCAGCCGCGATCGCATGCGGATCGCGCGGCGTCTGCGCAGGGATGGAAACGCGCGCCGTCATGACCATGCCCCGGTCTTTATGGACCATGGATCGCGCAGCCCGTGACGGCAAATCCGCTCGGTAACCCTGTCGCTCATGAAACACTTCCTCGTCGCTGAATACGCTTTCGCGCCGCGCCGGTCTCCCCGGCGCAGTGCAGTCTTGTTGTCAGAAGGTCGCCTTGACCGAGAACAGGAAGCTTCGCCCCTGCTCGTGAAGCGGCGTCACATTGCCGAATTCCTGCCCATAGGTGGCGCGGCTCGCATAGGTCTCGTTGAAGAGGTTCTGGACCTCCGCCCGCAGCGTCATGTGCGGCAGCCTCTCGGGCTTCCACTCGCCATAGAGGTTCACGACCTCGTAAGGTCGGTAGGTCGCAGCGCCGGCTTGATATTCAGGGGCAATTTCAATGTCCCCTCCGATCGTCAGTCCCCAGTCGGCAAAGGTATGCCCGCCCGAAAGGATGATGATGTCGCCAACCGATGTGGTCAGATAGTTGCCGGTATCGGAATCGGCCGGCTTGCCGTCGATCTCGGCATCGACATGGGCATATTTGACCTTGATGAAACCGGTGATCCAGTCGTAGCCCGCGCCAAGGGCAAAGCCCCGCGTTTCCACGTCGTAGTTCTGGTTGGCCGAGGCGGCTGCCCATTTGGCAACGCGTGCATCACGGATGCGGCTGCGGAAGAGGCTCGCCTCTGCGGTGAAGCCGTTGTGGTGAAATTCAAGGCCGGTGACGACGTTGTTGGCGGTGGTGATCTCCGGCCCCGCCGCGCCATAGGTCCAGCCCGGGTTCATGATGAAGGCCTCGGCAAGCGGAATGCCGGCCCAGACATGCGAGGCACCGACCTTGGCTGTCAGCATGCTCGTCAGGTCATATTCGACCGATGCATTGCCGCTGAGGCCGGCATGATCCCATGTCTGGCCGGTGCTGCCTTCGAACCACTGTTTGTCGGCCCGCCCGCCGAAAGACAGCCGCATGGCCTCGAAGGGTTCCAGACGCGCCTGGGTATAAAAGCCGAGATTGCGTGCCTTCTCGGCGGCATCTTCCGCATCGCGCGCCGTGTCCAGTTCGATCCGGTCGCTGTAGAAGTCGAGGCCGGCAACGAGATCGCCGTTTTCAAACGAAAACCTGTTCTGCAGGCGCCCGTTCAGGCTGCCGCTTTCGCCCTGGCCGGCATAGGATGCCGGGTTTCCGCTGCCGTCGTTGAAGAAGATCGGCGTTTCCACCGCGCTGTGGCTATAGGCCAGCCGGATCGTCGGGTCCCACCAGCCTTCGGGCGTCGTGTCGGTATAGGTGAAGACGGTGTTGTCGCGATCAAGCGTGTAGTTGCGATAGCGCGGCTCCCAGGCGCGGCCGGTCGTGACCACGCTGGCATTGGCGCGATACGGCCGTTCCGCATCGTCGCGGACCCGCTCGTGGCTGATCTCGAAACGGTCGCCGCTTTCGGCCTCATAGGCGAACTTGCCAAGGCCGCTCAGCAGGTTCGTCTCGGTTCCGCGCACCGTTTCGCCATTGCCGGCCTCGTAATTCTCGCCCTTGCCATAATTCACAAAGCCGAGGAATTCGAAACCGTCCTGCATGGCCCAGCCGCCGAGACCGGTGGTGACCGTCCGGCTGTTGCTGTCATAGCCCCCAGACACCTGGCCGCCGAAACCGTCTTCGGAGAGCAGGTCCTTCACGGCCTTGGTCTCATAGGCGATCGAGCCAGCAAGGGCACCCGGACCGGCATCCGCAGGCGCAATCCCTGCATCGACGGTAACACTTCTGAGCAACTGCGGGTCGATCAGGTTGGTGGCATTGTGGTGAAAGACGCGATTGTTCTGCCGGCTGCCGTCTATGGTGACGGAGAGCGTCGTTTCCTCAAGCCCGTTGACAAACACCTTCTGCGAGGTCGGCATCGAGCTTCCGACGCTGATCCCTGCCGTGTCGCGGAAGACATCGGCAATGCTGGACGGATTGCGTGCGGCGAGCTCTTCGGCATCGATAGTGACCGAGCTTACGCTGGCGCGGGGCCGCTCGCCGGACACGTTGATCTCGCCGATGACGGTTGAGCCCTCGGTTGGGGCGACGCCACCCGGCACGGCTGAGAGCCGGTCGCCGACCACGACCACACCATTGTCGATGCGATAGGAGAGACCCGTGCCGCCGAGCAGTTGCGCCAGCGCCGCGTCCAGCGTCAGACGACCGGAGACGGCGACAGAGCTTGCGCCGCGGGCGGCCTCTGCCGCCAGTGACACCTGCAGGCCGGACTGCCGACCGAAGGCCCGAAGCGCATTGGCGAGTGGCTGTGCGGGAATGTCATAGGAGCGCGCGGCGGCGGGTTCCGCTGCCACCTGCGCCCTGACCGGCAGGCTGGAGAACCCCGCCATAAGCGTCAGGGCGCAGGCAGTCGCACTCAGCCGGCGGCGCCACGCCGCGCTGATCAAGGCGTCCTGCTTCGCGGGCACTCTCGTCGAACTCATACGCATTCCCATGCAGAAACCGGTTTGGGCTCTGCTTAGAAGAAAATACGAGTAATTCAGACAAGTTTTTCAGTGGTGCCCGAATTTTTTGCGCCCAGTCTGCAGTTTTCTCGATAAGTCGCTGTAAAGCAGGGATTATTTTAACGGCTGGAGATAATCCGCAGATAGGGGGATGCCCGGCGAACCTGCAGCCCGAAGGGCGCCGTTAGTGCCATCAGGGCCTTGTCGGGATCGCTGAGATCGTAAAGGCCGGTGACCCTCAACGCTGCGACATCGCCTTCGGGCATGACGGTCCAGCCGGGATGCTGGCGCTGGATGAGCGCCACGACTTCGCCGAGCGGCTGGTCCGTGACCGCCAGTCGTCCCTGCCGCCACAAGGCAATATCGGTGGGATCGACCTGGCCGCGCGCCGTCCGACCGTCCGCGCGGTCGACGGTCACCACGTCGCCTGGCTGAAGTGTCAGTTCGGCGCTGTCATCCGCCTTGTCGGCCTTCAGCGCGATCGCTCCATGCGCCAGTTCCACCCGCGTGCCATGCCCCGTATCCCGCACGCTGAAGGCGGTGCCGAGCACCCGGACGGATGCATCCGGCGCATCGACCACGAAGGGGCGCGTCGTATCCCGTTCGACTTCGAAGAAGGCTTCGCCCGCCAGCAGTCGCACATGCCGCGCGGTCCCGTCGAATTCATCGGCCAGAGCCGTTTCCGGTGCGAGCGTCACCTTCGATCCGTCTGCAAGCGTGACGATTTCCGTTTGCCCGACGCCCGTGCGGAAATCGGCTTGCAGCCGGACCTGCATCGCCGGGCCAAACACCATGGCGACCAGTCCGGCAGACATCAGCGCGGCGGTGGCAAGGCCGAGCCCGCGGCGCGAGAACCGCCATCCCGACGCTGAAACCGGGCCTGCCGTGATAGTCTCGATGGGCCGAACAACGGGTTCCGGGGCGTGAGCCGGCAGGTCGCCAAGCGCATCCCAGGTGCGACAGATGCGGGCCCAGGCTCCGGCATGCGCCTCCGAGGCCTGCAGCCAGTCTTCCCAGGTGCAGATCAGGTCGGCGTCGGTCGGCGCCTCACGCAGACGCATCAGCCAGTCCATCGCGTCTTCGAGAAGCCGCTCCTGCTGCTGTGGATGATCCGTGACACTCACCGGCCGATTGTTCCCTGTTGGCTGCGTTCACGTCGCGCCGCGTCCGGATCACATCCGGGGGTGGGGCATGGCATGGCCGCATTTGCTGCGCACTTATCTGTGGCTATTGAGTATACGATTAGCGCACTGGTTTTTTTCACGTTTCCCCCGGCATTTTTCCCCCGGCCTATTTCAATGGCTCGCGCGATCGAGCGACAGGGCGATCTTGACCATGCCGCTGCGGATCATCCGGTGGGCGGTTGCCACGGAGATCCCCAGCTCGTTTGCGATCGCCTCCAGTGTCCAGCCCTCGATGCGGTAAAGCTCGATTGCCCGGCGTGCGTCGGGGGGCAGGCCTTCCATCGCTTGCAGGGCAACCCGGGCCTGGTCGGCAAAAAGAACCGTCTCCTCGGGCGTCCCGTGATCCTGCGGCAGGATCCAGAAGGGCGGGTCGACGTCGCGCCCGCGCGTCTCGATATTGCGCCGCTTCAATTGATCGAAGGCGAGGTTGCGCACGATGCTGTAGAGATAGGCCAAAATCTGGCGCGGAGCGTAGGTGACCCCGTCTTCCGGTTTCAGACGGAGAAAGGCATCCTGCACGATGTCTTCCGCCTGATCACGCGAGCCCAGCAACCGGGCAGCATAGCTCACCAGGGCCGTTCTGTTCTCAAGGAAAACCTCGAGATGGCTCTTGGTTTCTGCAACCATGGGGCGTTCAATGTCACCGGCGTAAATTTGATTATAGAATGAAGCTTTCGCTTATCCGATTAACCTGAGGGTTTCAATGAGGCAGATGCGACGGCCTTTCGGCATGGTCGTGAGCCGCAGATTGCCCGACCGTCCAGCGCCCCTTCCGAATTTTTCGTCCATTTCCGCCAATTCCTGCTCTTTTCGCGCCGTTTCCTGCCGCTTTTGTTCCATCAGAGTTTCAATCGCCCGGATACTCTGATCCTCCATGAGGATTCGTTTACGGAGACTGCATGGCACATCTTGCCGAGGGTGAGATCGCAATTCCGCGCATCGCGCGGGTCGAATGGCCGACCGTCGCATTGGCCGCTCTGATCTACGGGGGCTTTCTGGCCCTCACATATTTCTGGCGTGACATTCCGCTTCTGCTCCTCGTGCCTCTTGGGGCCTGGCTGATCGCCTGGCACGGCTCTCTGCAGCACGAAGTCATCCACCATCATCCGACGCGCCATGTCGTCATCAACGATGCGATCGGGGTTCCGCCGATCTCGCTCTGGCTGCCCTATCACGTCTACAAGGAGAGCCATCTCGCCCATCACCGCGACGAGCACCTGACCGATCCGATCGAGGATCCGGAATCCTACTATTTCACCCGGGAAGACTGGGATCGCTTCGGCTGGTTCGGCCGCAGCTTGCGGGAATTCAATCTGACGCTGATCGGCCGCCTGACGGTTGGCCCGGCGATCATTCTCGGCTCCTTCCTCTGGCACGAGGGGCGGATGGTGATCCGCGGCGAAGGCGACCGCCGCCGCCTCTGGGCCTGGCATATGCTCGGCGTGGCCGTGGTGCTCTGGTGGGTGCTTGTCATCTGCGAGATGCCGTTCCTCCTCTTCTTCTTCGGGTTCGTCTATTGCGGCACGGCGCTGTCGCGCCTGCGGTCCTATGCCGAACACCGCTTTGCCGACAATCACGAGGAGCGCACGGCGATTGTCGAGAAAAGTCCGCTCTTCGGCCTGCTGTTCCTCTACAACAACCTGCATGTGCTGCATCATCGCGTGCCGGCCTTGCCCTGGTACATGCTGCCGGGCATCTATGAGCGGCATCGCGATTTCCTCGTGCGGCTGAATGGCGGGCTGGTCTATCGCGGCTATCTCGATGTCGCCCGCCGCTTCCTCTTCAGGAAACACGATCGCCCCACCCATCCGAGGCACTCCTGACCGGCGCGGTGCAGACGAGGCTCGCCAGCCTCCAGATGTATGTCGCGCCGTCGGTGGTGGTGCAGGCGCAGCAAACGCTCTGGGCTTTCCTGCGGGATCACCTGCGCCAGGCCGGGGTGCAGGGCGTGCCCGAAGCGCTGGATGCGGACATGCCCCATCATGACGCCTGGCTCGATCCGCGCCTGATCCTGGCCCAGACCTGCGGCTTTCCCTTCGTCAAACAATTGAGGGGCAGGGTGCGCCTGGTCGCGACGCCCGTCTATGAAGCGCCGGGCTGTATCGGCCCGACCATGTGCAGCCTCATTGTTGCAAGGGCCGGGCAGGCCCCGGCGACCCTGCCTGCCTGCCGGGGCTTGAGGGCTGCGATCAACGAGACCGGCAGCAATTCCGGCTACAATCTCCTGCGCGCTGCCATCGCCCCGCATGCCAATGGCAGCCCTTTCTTCGACAGCGTGCTGGAGACGGGCGGGCATCTCGCCAGCATCGAGGCCGTTTTGCGCGGCATGGCCGATCTCGCCGCGATCGACTGCATCACCTTCGACCTCCTGCGCCGCCATGCGCCGGAACGCCTGATTGGCCTCACCATCCTCGCGAAAACCCCGACGGGCCCCAATCTGCCCTTCATCACCCGGCTCTCCGCCCCGGATGAAGAGGTGACCACCCTGCGCACCGCCCTGTCCGCCGCAATCGCCGCCCCGGAACTCGCCGAGGCCCGCGCGGTTCTCGGCCTGAAGGACGTGGTGGTGCTGGAGGAGGGCGCCTACGACGTCCTGCTCGACCACGAACAGGCAGCGGTGGCTGCGGGTTATCCGCTGCTGTCCTAAAGCACTTTGGCGAGCGCAGACCATGTTGGTGGCCTCGACGGCTCCTTCATGGCCGGCCTTCGCTGCAACTGGGACGTTGGTTCAACCGGAAGGGGATATTGGTTGTATTCGGCGAAATGCGCAGTCAAGGATTGCGGCGGGTGGTTTTGGGCTGTAACGAAATGGGGCAACTGATTCCCGCATTGAGTTCATGCCCCGAGAAACATCTTTTTCTTCCGTTGTCGGCCGCATGCTTGACGCCTGGATCCTGACGTCACCGGACCGTCCATCGCGCGCCGAAGACATCTACAGGCCCGTGCTTGATCTTCTGACGATCAAGATGCGGCTCACGCTGATCGAGGTGAGAGGTCCTGATCCGCTCGACTGGTACATGCGGGCGGTGCGTCATTCGGGCTTCGCGTCCCGCATTCTCGATATCAACGGCCTCTTCTCCGACTGTCGGCTGGGTGATTTCAAGGATCGCGCCTATATGGAGCAAAGCGTCATCCCGCGCCTGGTCGAGGTGGTCGCGCGTCAGCAGCCGGTGAGCGAACTGGTCAAGACACGGCTGCTCGGCGTCAGTCTTGGCTACGACCGCTTGCTCCTGCCACAGAAAAACACCGACGGCTCGCAATGGGTGCTCTCGTCATCCTATGCGCAATTCATGCTCGGCCAGCCGGACACGCGCGAAACCATGGATACGGCCGATGAGGCCATCGTCCAGCTGCTGATCGAGGGGTCCACGGCCAAGGAGGCGGCGATCCTGCTCGGTCTGTCCCACCGCACGGTGGAGCACAGGCTGGACAAGATGAAGCAGCGATACGGCGCGCGCAACACGGTGCATCTCGTTGCGATGTTCATCGCCTCCCATATCGATCGCTCCGCGCTTCGCTGAGGCGGTGAGCCGTCAGCGGAAGAGTTGCGTGATCATGTCCGGCGTGTTGTTGGAAATCGACAGCGCCTGGACCGCCAGTTGCTGCTGCGTCTGCAGCGCCTTCAGCCGGGTCGATTCTTCGTTCATGTCGGCATCGACCAGCCGGCCAATGCCTCTGTCGATGTCGGAAGCGAGCCTTGCGGCAAATTCCGCCTGCATATCGATGCGCGTCTGCAGCGCGCCGAGTGTCGCTGCCCCATCCACCACGCGCGCCGTCGCCTTGTCCATGTAGTTGATATAGGTGCGCACCATGTCCGGGTTCTGCACGATGTCGATGTCGAGGAAATTGAGCGTCGGGATCGGCTCGTGGCTCACGGTGATGTTGCTGAAGCCGATATGCGTTTTGCTACCGGCCTTGCGGTCGGCGAGCGGATCGAGAACCATTGAAACGCCGCCCGCACCATTGTCCGAAATGATCACATCCGGCCAGTCGGCTTGCATCAGCGAGGTCAGCAGTGTCACCATTTCGCCTGCATTGGAAATGCTGCCATTGGTCTTTCCAAGCAGGTTGTTCACATAGGTCCGGTCGAAGGAATAGGTCTTCGGGGTCTCACTGTTCACATAGAAGCTGAAGCTGACTTCAATGCCATCGGGATCTTCGCCGTCGCGGAACATCTGGAAGTCGTTGAAGGGCAGCGTCATCTGCGAGCCGCGTGCCGCCTGGTCGACATCATTGATCAAGCCATGCGATCCGGACGAAACCTGTGATGTGACATTGCTGATCTCGATATAGGAACCGTCGAGCCCGGAGTTCTCCCGGGTCTGGATCGAGTACTTGTCGGGAACGGTCCCGGAAGGGTATTTGTAATAGAGATCGGCTCTTGCCCCTGCGTTTGCAACCGATAATGACAAGTTCAGCGCCTGAACGAAACCCTTGTAGTCGGCGATCACGCCGTTCCAACTCGGAAAATGCGTATCGAGGAAGGCCTTATCGATCGTGATAGTGCTGGTCTTGCCGGGATGGTAAGGCGGCGAGATGCCGTGGGAAGGCTCGTCCCTGTCGACGGTGACATCGAAGGTAATCGCATCGCCGACACCTCGCAGATCAAGCGGGCCGGAGAAGGCGCGGTTTGACAGTGTTGCCGGCGCTGCACCCCACGTTCGCGGGCTCCAGACCTTTGCACCATCAACATAATCCGACAGGTATCGCATGCCCGCAATCGTCTCGATGTCGCGTGCGTCTTGTTGCAGCAGCCCGCCCTGCGTGCTGTTGAACAGCGAAATTTTCGACAGATCGACGGTCATGGTCTTGGTCGAAACCCCGCCATTTCCTTCGCGCACGAAGGAAGAGACGACCTGTGTCTTGTTGATATCGACGTCATAGATATCGGCAATATCGGTGGTCAGCCAGTTCTGGCCGGAAAAGCTCGCGGAGTCAGCGATCGACTTCACCTGATCCTTCATCTGGTCAAGCTCCGCCTGGACCTTTGCCTTGTCCACGCCCTCTTCGGTCGCGGTGACAAGCCGGGCCTGGAATTCGGTCAGCACGTCGATCACCGATGTCATCCCGGCATAGGCGGTGTCCACCTTCGCTGCCCCAAACCCAAGCGCATCGGCTGCGGCTGAAATGGCCATGCTGTCGGAACGCATGGTGGTGGAGATCGACCAGTAGGCGGCATTGTCGGCGGCAGCCGCGACGCGCAGACCCGAGCTGACGCGCCCTTGCGCGCCCTCAAGATCCGAGGTCAGGCTTCTCAGGGTCTGCAGCGCGGTGATGGCCGAAATATTGGTCAGGATGCTCGTCATGAAAAAACGCCGCTCTATAAACTTCAGGAAATCACTTATGAAAAATGACTGTCGAGAGCGTTATGGTTTCGAAGCGGTTAACGACTTGCTGAAGCCGCATCCGTAAAAATACCGGTCCTCAGAATTTTCATCGAGGCGGCGACCACAGCAGGGATGTGTCTCTCGTACCAAGTGTCGAGGATAGGAACCCAGAGGCCCCGATCATCGACACTTGGTACTAGAGCTTCACTTTGACGGGCCGCCAGACGATGGTCTCCGGCGTGCGGTCGTAAGGATTGTCCATCAGGGTGATCTTGCAGTTGCGCGTGTCGCACCGCTTGCAGCGGAACTTGAGCGCGAAGGGGTCGCGGCCATGACCATAGAAGCTGGCAAGATCCTTGGCCATGAAGCGGGCCTGGTTCTGACACTCCCGGCAGGTGGCAACCACCAGCATGTTGTGGCGAAGTGCTTTTCCGAGGGTGTCGATCGTCTGGGTCATGGCGATCATCATGAACAAAACAAGAACATCGTCAAGTGCTGAGATGATCACAAAACGCTGCAGGCGCCGGTTTGCAAGGCTTTTCGCCCTTTGCCGCCCCGATTTGGTCGCGCCTGCTAGGTCACTGAAAATTAACTATAAATCCTTGGGCGTGTAAGCCAACTGTTAACCTTGATCTCTCTATATAGAAGTCGCTTCCACCAAGGTAATGCGTCGCGAAGCGCTCGGTTTCTGTATTGCGTATCGGGGAGGGCGTCATCCACGGCGTCCTCCCACGCACGCCATCGACCGGGCGTCCCGAGGGCATGAGGCCCTGATGGCGATTGGGCGCCTGTTGCGTCCCCCTGAAGCCTTTCCCCAGCCATTCAGAGATGAAAAAGCCTCCGCGCCCTGTCGGCGGGAGGCGTCTCCAATCAGCGGATAAACGCAATCTTTGATTGCGCCTGTCCAAGGTCTGCACGTGGCAGAGCGCCTCCCAAGGGGAAAGCGCTCTGACCCGAAAAGCCGTTACTTCAGAAAATCGTTGATGAGTTCTGCGGCCCGTTTCGGCTCTTCCCAGAACATGTTGTGACCGGCTCCCTGGAAGGTCTCGTATCTCGCTTTTGGAAAGGCCGCCTTCAACGCCGTCTGATGGCTGGCGTCAAAAAGCTGGTCCTGATCGCCCCACACTATCATCGTGGGTGCGGCGATGAGCGGGGAGATTTTAGAGAGGTCTCCGAGGGTCGTTCCCCAGAGCACTCCCTTCCACACATGAAGTGGGGCTTTGGCGCTCTCTTCGCGCTCCTGCTGGATGAATGTCTCGTCGACAGGATTGGGGTTCCAGTACCAGTCCATCATGAACTTGCCGTTCGGATCGATCGGCGGAGCGAGGGGCATGATATTGTCCCACAGCCAGGTGCCAGGGCCGCCACCCGTGTTGACCGTCGAGGAGACCAGGACAATCCTGTCGACCTTGTCAGGATGTTGGGCGGACAGGACCTGCGCGGTGATCGAGCCCAGGGAATGGCCGACCACATCGGCCTTCTCGATCTTCATCGCGTTGAGGAACAAATACACATCATTTGCCAGATCGGTATAGGCATAGCAGCACTCCGGCGCACTCGACTTGCCGTGTCCGCGCAGATCGATGGCATAGACATGCCGATTGTTCAGATACGGCGCGACCAGCGACCAGCTCCGGCTGTTGTCTGTGTAGCCATGGATGAGGACGAGCGGTTCTCCACGGGTGTCCCCCATCTCGGAATAGGCGATTGACACTCCGTTTGGCAGATCGACGGTCTTTTTGGCCGCGGCCCATTCGGCTTGCGTGGGCACTGCGATCTGATCTGCCAACAGAGTTGCGGGAAAGGCGAACAGTCCGAATGTCAGTCCAAAAGAAACAAGAAATTTTTTCATAAGGTTCCCCATTTTTGCCGATTTGCTCGTGCGGTCGATTTATTGTCCCTGCGGTCAATGATTGAGCTGTCAGTTAGAATTGTCAATATAGATGCCAAAGGGGATCCCATGGCGCTCACAAAGATTCGTGACATCAGAAGACTGGAACTAAGGCGTGCGGCTGTGGCCGTGATGCAGCGGGAAGGGGCCGCCGGCACCACCTTGGAAAAGGTCGCACAGGAAGCGGGTGCTTCAAAGGGTATCGTCCTGCACTACTTCCGCAACAAGCAGCATTTGTTTGAAGAAGCGATGCGAGAAGCCAATGCGGGGCTTCGCGAGCATGTCGCCTCAAAACTCAAGACAGCAGACACACCTTTTCAACGTATCTGGGTTGTCATCGAAGCCAATTTGGGAGAGCAGGTCTACAAGCAGCCAAACGGGCATGCATGGCTCTCGCTATGCGCCGAGGCGCCGCGTGAGCCGCAACTGGCGCGGCTTCAGAAGGCTTTCCATGCGCGCATGCATTCAAACCTCATGTCGGGGCTCGTTCTTCTCCTGCCCAGGCAGCAGGCAGAGCTCACCGCCCTCTCCATCTCCGCATTGATCGACGGCTTGTGGGTGAGGCTGGGCATCGGTGACCAGACGGTCAGTTCGGCAACGGCTCTTAAACTGGCATATGCCATGCTGGAAAACGCATTGCCGAAGGACGCAGTCGAAACATTCACCGAGAGCTGATGCCCCTTTTGGGCAGCTTTCGGTCAAGTCGCTCCTTCATCGAAGGCATTCCCCAACCATTCAGACATGAAAAAAGCCTCCGCGCCCTGTCGGCGGGAGGCTTTCTTGCGTGAAGGCGATCTTCAGTCTGCGGTGAGGAATTCCGCGCAGTAGCTCTTTCCGCCCGCCGTTCCGGGACGGTCGACGACGGTGCGGGCACCCCGGATGATATAGTCGGAGGAGACCGTCAGCTGGACTTCGCAGCGCAGATATTCCGTGCGCGCGCGTGTCAGCAGCTTGCCCTTCTTGCCATTGCCGAGGTCCTCGTAGGTCGCCGGTATGACACGGGTGTTGTAGCCGCCACGCCAGGTATAGAGCGTCGAGGAACCGGAGGCCGCGTCCGACACCGGCGGACCGAACTTGGCGAAGAAGGCGCCGGCCTGCTGGCCGTTCCAGCGTGCTTCGATTTCGTTTGTCGGCACGCCGCCCACCGTCGTGCAGCCGGCAGCGGCGAGGCAAAGCCCTGCGATCAGTCCCTTTGTGGTGCTTTTCAGCAAATTCATTGTCACTGTTCCCTTGAACCCCATAAAGGCCGTCGTCGGCGCCACGCCGGGCACGTCCAGCCCATATCTGCTTTACTGTGAAACCCGATGAGGCGAAACCGCAGCAGCCCTCTGTGCTCTGCAATTTTTCTGCAGGTGACTTCCCCGCAACGCCGCCGCCGGACCTCCCTCTGTGCCGATCTGCGCGGCAGTGCAGGCAGCCCTGGCCGCAGAGTCATCCGGCAATAAATTCAAAGAGATGCGGCCGGCCGTCACGAAAACTTCAACTTTCTCGCCGCTTTTTTCGTTTCCATGCTTGTGCAACGAAAAACGCTGGTCTATAGAGGCGCCGCTGGTCACGGAGTGTAGCGCAGTCTGGTAGCGCACCACGTTCGGGACG
>JARXAK010000150.1 GCA_029865885.1 Rhizobium sp.
ACCAACCAGATCGAAGAGGCGCTGGCGCGCCTGGTCGAGTCCTATTTTGCCATGGGCGTCGTATCGGAAGCGCAGGCCGCTGCAGCCGTTCTTGGCCATAACTATCCGGACAGCCAGTGGTATGCCGACAGCTATGCGCTGCTGCAGAAGGGCGGTTTGGAGCCGCGTGAGAATGCCGGCTCCTGGATCACCCGCGCCGGACGCAAGCTGCTGGTCGGGACCTGACCGTCTCTCGTCACGAAGTGAGAACCTGAGCCCATGCTGGTCCAGCTGTCGATCCGCGATATCGTTTTGATCGAGCGGCTTGATCTTGCCTTCGAAACGGGCCTGTCCGTGCTGACAGGCGAAACCGGCGCTGGCAAATCCATCCTGCTCGACAGCCTGTCGCTCGCCCTTGGCGGTCGGGGCGATGGCTCGCTGGTTCGCCATGGCGAGGATAAGGGGCAGGTGACGGCGGTTTTCGATGTCGGCGGCAGCCATCCGGCGCGTACGTTGCTCAAGGGCAATGGCGTCGATGACGATGGCGACCTGATCTTCCGCCGTGTCCAGTCCGCCGATGGCCGGACGCGCGCCTATATCAACGACCAGCCGGTCAGCGTGCAGCTCATGCGCCAGGTCGGCCAGCTGCTGGTTGAGATCCATGGCCAGCACGACGATCGCGCCCTGATCGACACCGACGCGCATCGCATGCTGCTCGACGCCTTTGCCGGATTGACCGACGAGGCGCTGGATCTTGGCGAAAGCTATCGCCGCTGGCGCGACGCCGAGCGCTCCTTCAAGACCCACAAGGCCAAGGTGGAGGCTGCCGCACGCGAGGCCGATTATCTGCGTGCCTCCGTCGAGGAGCTGGAAGGTCTGTCGCCGCTCGATGGCGAAGAGGACGAGCTTGCGGAACGCCGGTCGCGCATGCAGAAATCCGAGCGGATTGCCGGTGACATTGCCGAAGCTTCGGAATTCCTCAATGGCACGGCGTCACCCGTGCCCCATATCGCCTCGCTGATGCGTCGACTGGAGCGCAAGAGCCACGAGGCGCCGGGCCTTTTGGAAGAGACCGTGCAGCTTCTCGGGACCGCGCTCGACACGCTTTCCGCGGCCCAGATGGAGGTGGAAGCGGCGTTGCGTAGGACTGAGTTCGATCCGCGCGAACTGGAGCGCGTCGAAGAGCGGCTGTTTGGGCTTCGGGCCGCAGGCCGCAAATACTCCGTCGCCGTGGCCGATCTGCCGGCACTTGCCGAGAAGATGGTGGCGGATCTCGCTGATCTCGATGCCGGCGAAGAGCGTCTCGGCCAGCTGGAAGCTGCCGTGCGTGAAACCAAGGCGCATTACGATCATCTGGCGCAGCAATTGTCGGGCAAGCGGCAGAATGCGGCCCAGGCGCTGGCCGATGCCGTCATGCAGGAACTGCCGGCGCTCAAACTGGAACGGGCGCGCTTCATGGTCGAAGTGGCCGCCGACCCTGACAATGCGACCGCTGACGGTATCGACACCGTGGAATTCCACGTGCAGACAAACCCCGGCACGCGGCCCGGTCCGATCATGAAGGTCGCCTCGGGCGGCGAGCTTTCCCGTTTCCTCCTGGCGCTGAAGGTGGCGCTTGCCGATCGCGGATCTGCGCCGACGCTCGTCTTCGACGAAATCGATACAGGTGTCGGCGGTGCGGTGGCGGATGCCATCGGCCAGCGGCTGAAGCGCCTGTCGGCCAAGGTGCAGGTCCTTTCCGTGACCCATGCGCCGCAGGTTGCGGCCCGCGCCTCGACGCATTTCCTGATCTCCAAGGGGCCGACCGGGGATGCCGGCGACAAGATCGCGACCCGTGTCGCGATCATGGAACCGGATCACCGCAAGGAGGAGATCGCCCGCATGCTGGCCGGTGCCTCCGTGACCGACGAGGCGCGGGCGGCCGCCGCCAAGCTGCTGGCAGCCGGCGAGTGAACCTCTTGCCCTTGGCTGCGGTTGCCTTCCCCGACGAAACCTGTTTCGTTGCCGCATCATGTTGGAACTGATCCAGATCTACTGGGCCGAGACCCTTGCCGTGCTCTCCGTGGTCTTCGGCACGGTGGCTGCCACCCATGCGGCGATGACCAAGCGCGAGGTCCGCTCGGCGCTCGGTTGGGTGGGCGTGATCATCCTGTCTCCCTTGGTTGGGGCTCTGATCTATGCGGTTGCCGGGATCAACCGGATTCGCCGCGCAACGCTGATCTCCAGACGCGCCCTCGAACTCGACGAAATCTGGCGCAATCTCTCGCTCTACGCGGTCGACCGGGAGGTCGTCGCGGATCAATTCGGCGCTCGCTTCGGGCAGATGAAGCTGCTTGGCGACAAGGTGACCCGGCATCCGCTGTCGTCGGGCAATCGCATCACCATGCTGCGCACAGGCGAAGAGACCTTCGACGCCATGTGTGAGGCGATCGATGCTGCGCAACAGAGCATCATCCTGGAGACCTATATCTTCGATCGCGACGCCGTCGGTCTGCGGCTTGCCGACTGCCTGATTGCGGCCCATCGGCGAGGCGTTGAAGTGCGCGTCATCGTCGATGCCGTCGGGGCCCGTTACAGTGTCCCGAGCATCATCGGCTATCTGGAGGAGGGCGGCGTTCCGGTCGCCACCTTCAACGGCCAGGTCATCATGGGCCTTCGTCTCCCTTACGCCAATTTGCGCACCCACCGGAAGATCATGGTGGTGGATGGCGCGCTCGGCTTCGTCGGGGGCATGAACATTCGCGCAGCCTTTGTTGGGTCTGATGCTGCCCGCGACACGCATTTCCGGGTCACCGGTCCCGTGGTTGCCGATATTCTGGCGGTTGCCGCCGAGGACTGGAATTTCGAGACAAGCGAGGTGCTGCTCGGTCCTGAATGGCGCGTCCAGTTGAACGAGGCGGTGCCGGGGGCCGGGACCGCGATCCGCGCTGTGGTGTCCGGTCCCGATACCCATATCGAAACAAATCATCGGCTGCTTCTCGGCGCTTTCTCGGTCGCGGAGCGCTCGATCCGGATTGTCTCTCCCTATTTTCTGCCGGATACGACGTTCATTGCCGCGCTCAACACCGCCGCACGCAGAGGCGTTGAAGTCGACGTCATCGTGCCCTCGCAGAACAATCTGGCGATCGTCGCCCGGGCGATGATGGGGCAGTTCGACCAGATCTTGCGCGAGGGCTGCCGGGTGCATCTGTCCACCGGCCCCTTCGATCACTCCAAGCTGATGGTGATCGATCGGCAATGGTGTTTCATCGGCTCATCCAATCTCGATTCGCGCTCTTTGCGGCTGAATTTCGAGATTGATCTGGAAGTTTACGACCGGGTTCTCGCCGAGCAGATCGAGGATCGCATCGACGAAAGCCTCGCAACGGCGGAGCAGGTCACGCTCGAAGCGCTGAAAGCGCGTTCCCTGCCCAACCGGATGATCGATCGCTTGTTCTGGCTCGGATCGCCCTATCTCTGAGGGGAAGGGTGTTTGCGCGCCATCCCACCCGTGACCGGCCTATGGCTTAACCGACGACGGATGCAATTGGTGTGATGAAAAAGACCAAGCCCAGCCTCGCCCGCACCATGGTGACGTCGATCCGCAATCGGAAATCGCGTCCGGGTGAGCGATCGGTCGCGGAGATGACCGAAGGTGCGATGACGGTCGCCTCCTACAATGTGCACAAATGCGTCGGCACCGATGGCCGCTTCGATCCCGAACGGATTATCGATGTCATCCGCGAGATCGGCCCTGACGTGATTGCGCTGCAGGAGGCCGACCAGCGCTTCGGCGAGCGCTCTGGCCTTCTGGATCTCAATCGGCTGCGGCTGGAAACCGGACTCTTGCCGGTGCCTGTGGTGTCGGGGCCGAAGTCGCATGGCTGGCGGGGCAATGTGCTGCTGTTTCGCGAAGGGATCGTGCGCGACGTGCATCAGGTGGCGCTGCCGGGGCTTGAGCCGCGCGGAGCACTGGTCGCCGAGATTGACCTTGCGGGGAGGGCGGGTCTGCGGGTGATCGCCGCGCATCTCGGGTTGCTGCGCTGGGCGCGACGCCAGCAGGCGGATGTCATCCTTGATCTTCTCCAGAGTCGTGACGAGCGACCGACGCTGCTGATGGGGGATTTCAACGAATGGCGGCTGGGACCGGGCTCGGCGCTGACGCGGCTGGAGCCGGTTTTCGGGCCTTTGCCGCCGCCGATCCCGAGCTTTCCGGCGCGCCTGCCGGTGCTCTCGCTCGACCGGATCATGGCAAACCGGGCCGGCCTGATTGCTGATCTCACGGTGCATGATACGCCACTTGCCCGCGTCGCCTCCGATCATCTGCCGCTCACCGCACGGCTCGATCTTTCCAAGGTGGAGGACTGAGATCCCGCTCTTTTCATTCGGCGATTTTCCGCTAAACCCGACTGGTGCATTCCGGAGGTTTCCATGGCCGTTGACACCATTCCCGTCGAGATCCTGAGCGAAGAGCAGGCGAAGGCCGAGCTGCAGCGGCTGTCCGCTGAGATCGCCCATCACGACGCGCTCTATCATGGCAAGGATGAGCCGGAGATTTCCGACGCCGATTACGATGCGCTGAAGCGGCGCAATGATGCGATCGAGGCGCAGTTTCCGCAGCTGGTGCGCACCGACAGCCCTTCGCAGCGCGTGGGGGCGGCGCCTGCCGGCATCTTCGCGCAGGTTGTCCATGCCCGCCCGATGCTGTCGCTCGACAACACCTTTTCCGACGAGGACGTGCAGGACTTCGTCTCCTCCGTCTACCGCTTCCTCGGCCAGCTGCCGGACAGTTCCATCGCCTTTACCGCCGAGCCGAAGATCGACGGGCTGTCGATGTCGCTGCGCTACGAGAACCGCAGGCTGGTGACGGCGGCGACCCGCGGCGACGGCACGACCGGCGAAAATGTCACGGCGAACATCCTGACGATCAAGGAGATCCCGACCGAGCTTCCGGCGGATGCCCCTGATGTCGTCGAGGTGCGCGGCGAAGTCTATATGGCGAAATCCGACTTCCTGGCCCTCAATGCGCAGATGGAAGCCGAGGGCAAGCAGGCCTATGTCAACCCGCGCAACACGGCGTCGGGCTCGCTGCGCCAGCTTGACCCGAAGGTGACGGCCAGCCGTAATCTGCGCTTCTTCGCCTATGCCTGGGGCGAGATGAGCCGGATGCCGGCTGAGACCCAGTGGGAGATGGTGCAGGTCTTCGGCCGCTGGGGTTTCCCGATCAACCCGCTGACCGAGCGGCTATCGTCGGTCGAGGCGATCCTCGAGCATTATCGCGCGATCGGGCTGAACAGACCGGATCTCGACTATGATATCGACGGTGTCGTCTACAAGGTCGACCGGCTGGACCTTCAGGCGCGCCTCGGCTTCCGCTCTCGCTCGCCGCGCTGGGCGACCGCGCACAAGTTCCCAGCGGAACAGGCTTTCACAACGGTGGAAGCGATCGACATTCAGGTGGGCCGAACCGGTGCATTGACACCGGTTGCGCGGCTGACGCCGATCACGGTCGGCGGCGTCGTTGTCACCAACGCCACGCTGCACAATGAGGACTATATCAAGGGGATCGGCAATTCCGGCGACCGCATCCGGCCCGAGGAACATGACATCCGGATCGGCGACACGGTCATCGTCCAACGCGCCGGCGACGTCATTCCGCAGGTGCTCGACGTGGTGCTGGAGAAGCGGACTGCGGATGCCGGCCCTTATTTGTTTCCGAAGACCTGCCCGGTGTGTGACAGTCATGCGGTGCGGGAAAAGAACGAGAAGACCGGCAAGCTCGATTCTGTCACCCGGTGCACCGGTGGCTTCGTCTGCCGTGCCCAGGCCGTCGAGCACATCAAGCATTTCGTCTCGCGCAATGCCTACGATATTGAAGGGCTTGGGACGAAGCAGGTCGACTTCTTCTTCGAGAGCGACGACCCGGCTCTGATGATCCGCACGGCGCCCGATATCTTCACTCTGAAGGCGCGTCAGGAACGGTCGCTCACCAAGCTTGAGAATATCGAGGGTTTTGGCCGCGTCAGCGTGCGCAAGCTCTTCGAGGCCATCGATGCCCGGCGCGAGATCGCGCTCAATCGCTTCATCTTTGCGCTCGGCATCCGGCATGTCGGCGAGACAACGGCGAAGTTGCTGGCGCGCTCCTATGGCAGCTATGCCGCATTTGCCGACGCCATGCAGGCGGCTGCGCCGAAGTTCGGCGAGGCCTGGAACGAACTCAACAGCATAGAGGGGATCGGCGAGGTCGTTGCTGCATCGATCGTCGAATTCTTCAAGGAACCGCGCAATCTCGAAGTCGTCGAGCGCCTGTTGGGCGAGGTCAGGCCTCTGGATGCGGAGGCGCCTGTTGTCAGCGACAGTCCCGTGGCCGGCAAGACTGTCGTGTTCACAGGTTCGCTCGAACGGTTCACCCGTGACGAAGCCAAGGCACGGGCGGAAGGGCTCGGTGCGAAAGTCGCCGGCTCCGTGTCGAAGAAGACGGATTATCTTGTCGCGGGTCCGGGTGCAGGCTCCAAGCTCGACAAGGCACGTGAGGTTGGCGTGCAGGTGATGACCGAAGACGAGTGGCTGGCCCTGATCGGAGGGTAGGCTCACGCAGCGCTGATGACGGTCCCCGACAGGTCGAGCCGGGTCGGCTCGGCGTGCGGCGCGCGCATCAGGTCGCGTTCGAGCACGATGCGGTTGCGGCCGGAGGATTTCGCCATATAGAGCGCGTGGTCTGCGGCTGCATAGACTGCAGAGAAGTCGCGCATCGGCACG
>JARXAK010000165.1 GCA_029865885.1 Rhizobium sp.
CGTTCGCGTTTGCGACGCCTTCGGCACCGGCTACTTCTACATCCCCGGCACCGAAACCTGCCTCAAGATCGGCGGCGAAATCCGCGTTACGCTCTCGGCCAACGAGAACAACGCTCCGTACGGCACCCCGGCCAACGACGACTGGGACAGCGCAGTTCGTGCACGTCTCGCCTTCGAAGCCAAGAACGACTCCGAAATCGGCACCGTCGGCTCCTACATCCGCATCCAGGCTGACAGCCAGGGCGCAACGACCACAGGCGCAAACGTCACGCTCGACCAGGCCTACATCACTGTTGGCGGCTTCAAGGTTGGCCGTTCGCTGACCTGGGCTGACGACTGGGGTCTGGCTGGCGAAACCGACGACTTCTTCGGGAATGCCAAGTTCAACACCGTTTCCTACACCTACTCGGCTGATGCCTTCACGGTCGGCCTCGGCGTTGACGACCTCTCCGACCAGTTTGCTGGCAACGAAGTTGGTCTGGAAGCACTCGCTTCGGCTTCGCTCGGCGCAGCAACCGCCACCCTGAACGGCGTATACGACTTCGGTTCTGAAGAAGGCGCGATCGGTGCAGTCGTTTCGGCTGACGTTGGTCCGGGCACCTTCGCTCTGGCAGCCGCTTGGGCTTCCGGTCAGTCGGTTGGCTACAACTTCGTCTCCGAGTGGACCGTTGGCGCTGCTTACACCTTCAAGGCGACCGACAAGCTGTCGATCACCCCGCAGGTTGTCTACTGGGATAGCGTTGGCTTCACCAATGCTGACCAGTGGGGCGCAGACCTCCTCGTTGAATACAAGCTCGCATCTGGCCTGAAGGCTTCGGCTGACGTTCGTTACCTCGACCGTGACGGCGCTGCTGACGGCAACTGGGACGGCTTCGTTCGCCTGACCCGTTCGTTCTAATCCACAACGGATTAGCGAAAATATTGGGGGTCCGGCTTTTTTTAAGCCGGACCCCTTTTTGCCATCAGGGAACATGCTCCCGATAGCAATGGTTTCAGAGATTTAGCCCCTGACCCGGCTTGCCGGTGCTCGATGAAAGGAAACGATTTCGGTCTCACAAGAATGGCTCGAGGCGAGCCGCTCCGGAAAGTTTGTGCCGTTTTGCACTATACTTTTTATAAGATATAACGATATGTACGCCCGTGGGGACGGGCGGTGAGCTCGTTCGCGCGCTCGCCAAAAGGGAAATTTGGGGGATACATGCAGGTGGAAATGCCGGTCGGAAAGGGTTTTGACGTCTTTGTAGGCGTGCCCGATTATTCCGTTCACTATCAATACAGACAGGGAACGATCCTGCACGAGGTGCGCGATACCAATCTGCGCGAACTGTTCGGCAAGTATGGCGACCTGTTATGGATGAATGGCAGCCACAAATATAACGTAACCAATTTTATCGGAGAGCTTCACGATCTCCTTGATTTTCCGAGCTTCTCGACTTTTTCCCAGGAGATGCTCGACCAATTGATCGGCAAATTGCGCAAACGCGGTAACAGCAATGCCACCATCAACCGAAAGATGGCGGCCTTAAGCAAACTGCTGCGAAAGGCGTATAAAATGGGAGACGTTCACAGTCTGCCTGAATTCAAGCGCCAGAAAGAGAAAGCGGGCCGTATTCGCTTCCTCGACAAGGATGAAGAAGACCTTTTGTTTTCCGAGATCCGGGCGCATTCCGAACTCTATTACCGGTTCTGCCTCTTCCTGGTCGATACCGGAGCCCGCCTGAGCGAAGGTCTCAACCTGCGCTGGGGCGATATGCACAAGGATCGCGTGACCTTCTGGGTGACGAAATCGGGCCGCTCGCGTTCGGTTCCGCTCACACAGCGCGCTCTGGCCGCCATCGAAGCCTCGGACCGCCGTTATTCGGGGCCCTTTGCCGAGATCGATCAGCAGCGGTTCCGCATTGCCTGGCACAATGCCAAGGATGCGGTCGGCTTTGCCGATGACAAGGACGTGGTTCCCCACGTGCTGCGTCACACCTGCGCCTCCCGCCTCGTGCAGGGGGGGATCGACATCCGCCGCGTGCAGATGTGGCTGGGTCACCAGACACTGACCATGACCATGCGCTACGCCCATCTGGCGTCGCATGATCTCGATATGTGCATCCCGATCCTGGAACGCGCTGCGGCCTGCTGAGCGGGACCACAGCATTATAATGTCAGAAGGGTCGGCTTGTCCGGCCCTTCTCCTTTTTCATATATGCCTTGTTTCAGGGATGCCGTGCGCCGCTCAAGGCGTGACCATTGGCCGAGCCGGCGTCAGACGATCAGGCTCTTCAGATCGAGCGCCGGATCGGCGATCGTTGAGGGATCGATCGGCCTGCCAAGCTCCAAGAGCTTCTTGCCCGTCACATAGGCCTTGGCGTCATTGATGGCGTCAACGGCGATGAACTGACCCTGTCTGAAATACCAGATCGACAGGCTCCCCTCGCGGGTGCCCGGACGCAGCACGGTCTGATCATATCCCAGATTGAAACCGGCAATCTGCAGCTTGACGTCATACTGGTCCGACCAGAACCAGGGCTTCGGGCGATAAGGTTCGGATCCACCTGCGATCACGGCGGCCACGGCCTCAGCCTGGTCGACGGCATTCTGCACGGATTCGAGCCTGACCTGTTCGCCGTTCCAGCCTTGAACGGCACAGTCACCCATGGCGAAGATTGCGGGGTCGCTCGTTCGACCAAAAGCATCGACAACGATGCCGTTTTGAACCGCAAGCCCGGCATCGGCGGCGAGGCGATCATTGGGGGCAACGCCGATCCCGACGATCACCATATCGGCGTCAACCACGCGGCCGTCCGAGAGTTCGGCGGCCTTCACCCGGCCCTCGTCGCCGATCAGGCGGGTCAATCCGGTCTTCTCATGAATTTTGACGCCCTCGGCCTCGTGAATCGCACGGATCGCGTCAGCGGTTTCGCGCGCCGCCACACGGGCGAGAATGCGATCGGCCATTTCGATCAGCGTCACCTCAAGCCCGAGCTTGCGGGCGACGGCTGCGGCTTCCAGGCCGATATAACCGCCGCCGACGATCAAAAGTCGACGGCCCGGCTTCATCCCATCTGCCAGACGGTCGGCATCCGCCTTGTCGCGCACAGTATAGACACCGTCGAGATCGCCGCCGATCGCTGCCGGCAGGCGACGCGGCGTGGCACCCGTCGCAAGAGCGAGTGTTGCATAGGGGATCTCGCTGCCGTCGAACAGCTGCACCGTCTGCTTTTCGCGTTCGATCGCCTCGACGGGCGTCGACAACCGGATCTCGACGCCGTTTTCCGCGTACCAGGCTTCGGGCCGAAACAGCAGCCGGTCAAAGCTCATCTCGCCGAGCAGATATTTCTTGGAAAGCGGCGGACGCTGATAGGGCAGCACCGGCTCGTTGCCGAGAATGGTGATCGGGCGTTCGTCCTTCAAAGCCCTCAGCTTCGCGGCCAGCGCAAACGCCGCCTGCCCTGCCCCGACGATCACCAGTCGTTTCGCCACGTGATGCACTCCCTGCCGCATGCCGTCGTCACCAGAATCGCCACCGAACAACCGCCAGCGATGCAATCCAGCAAAGGCCTAGCTTTGTGGCGATTTCCGGTCAAGTTTGCCGGCCGGCTTGCGGCTGAAACCTTGAGTTGGCGACAGCAAATGGAAAAGCGCCCTTTGCGATTATCGGATGGCTGCGCTGACCAAAACGGGACAGACCTTGAAGCCGGGGAAGTCGCTGTCAAACCTCGCAATTTCACGAGATCGGCAGCATTTGACGGATTGTCTCCATGATCCGGTAATGACCACGCGGTAAGGTATCGTTGTAACTTCAGGCGGTAGGAGGGTGACATGCCCTTGCAGAGGATACCTGACGCGAAATCGGACATTCCTCGGGATCAGATCTTCGAGAAATTCAAGGTTGATCGGCCCGGCAAGATCGTGTTCGTCGGTCACCACCTCAGCATGGCGCGCTCGCAGCGTTGCCTCATCCGGACGATCTCCCTCTACGGGGCCGAACTTGATGTCTCGCCGCATGTCCAGGTTCCCGCCAACTTCTTCCTGGAAATTCTCGGCATCCACGATGACATTGGCTGCACGTTGATCCGCCGCGAAGCCGAGAAACTCACGGTCGGCTTCAACATGCTGATCGATCCCGAATTCCTCCATCACGTCGTCAGACTGTCCTTCGAGACCAGCCACTGAAGCCGGTCGACTGTTCGATCGGATCTCGGTCCGGTCACGGGAGGCGTGCGCCTTGCCACGAGGCGTGCGGAAACATTTGAAACAGAATATTCAAAATCAGTAAAACTTGATCGAACTTATTGATGCTACTGCAAATATTAGCCTCCAGAGTGTCAAGCAGACGAGTTTGGGGAGCCGGTCATGGTGATGGAAAATGCAACGCATCTGGCTGGGGTCCGCTCGGAAATGTACGAGCGCAAATGGGAGCGCTTCTATGTCCGCCGGCCGGCCAAGGTCATGTCGGTCAGACCTGGCCTCACCGGCATCACCATCCGCAGTTGCGAGGTGGTCGACATTTCTCAAGGGGGCGCGGCCCTCGAGCTCACCACCGCCATCGGCCTTTCCTCTCATTATTATCTGCAGATCGTCGGCCTCGCCGATCGCATCGGCTGTGCCGAGGTCTATCGCAACGGCAACCGGGTCGGCGTGAAGTTCATCGCCCCGATCTCGGAACACATGCTGCACCGGATCGTGCGTGCCGACTTCATGCTCGGCGAAAGCGTCAACACGCCGCTTAAACCCTTCCAGAACGGCAACGGGGCAAGGCTCGGCCGCTGAAAATCAGGCGGCTTCCTGGATGCAGGACGGATCGGCGCTGATCCGGCTTGCGTCGGCTGAAGCGCCACTTATGGTGGGCGGATCAATCTCGACCGCCGGATACCGCTTCGCAATGACCGCCTTTTCCCGCTTCACGCCTCTTTCCGCCTCGCTTCCCGCAACCGTGCCCTTTGTCGGCCCCGAAGCCATCGAACGGCAACGGGGGCTTGTCGTCCGCGCCCGCATCGGTGCCAACGAAAGCGGCTTCGGTCCCGCGCCATCGGTGCTGGCGAGGATTGCCGAGAAGTCCGGCGAAATCTGGAAATACAATGATCCGGAAAACCATGCGCTGAAGGTGGCGCTCGCCGCACATCTCGGACTGAAGCCTGAGAACTTCGCGATCGGCGAAGGCATTGATGATCTGCTCGGCCTCATTGTCCGGCTGGTCATCGAGCCCGGCATGCCCGTGGTCACCTCGCTTGGCGCCTATCCCACCTTCAATTTTCATGTGAGCGGGTTCGGCGGGCGCCTGGTCACGGCGCCCTATCGGGATGACCGGGAGGATCTCGACGCTTTGCTTTCACTGGCGAAGCAGGAGAATGCGCCGCTCGTCTATTTCGCCAATCCCGACAATCCGATGGGCAGCTGGTGGGATGCCGACAGTGTCGTGGCCTTCGCCCGCGCCCTGCCCTCGACCACCCTGCTTATCCTCGACGAAGCCTATAGCGAGACGGCACCTGACGGCTCAATCCCGGCGGCTGATGCGCTGATCGACCTGCCGAATGTCATCCGCACCCGCACCTTTTCGAAGGCCTATGGGCTGGCCGGTGCCCGCGTCGGCTACGGGATCGGCACGCCGGGGACCGTTTCGGCCTTCGACAAGATCCGCAATCATTTCGGCATGCCGCGCCTCTCCACGGAAGCAGCGCTCGCTGCCCTTGCCGACCAGACCTATCTCTCCGACGTCGTCGGGCGGATCAAGGCGGCACGCGACAGAATTGCGGACATCGCCAGGTCGAACGGTCTGACGCCGCTCCCCTCGGCGACCAATTTCGTGGCGATCGATGCGGGACGTGACGGCGTCTTTGCCCGCGCCATCGTCGACGGGCTGATGGAGCATGGGGTCTTCATCCGGATGCCAGGGGTGGCACCGCTCAACCGCTGCATCCGCGTGTCGACCGGCCTGCCCGCCGACCTCGACCTGTTCGAAGAGGCATTGCCGAAAGTTTTGAAGGCCCTCGGTTGAGCATTCGGCAATGAAAAAGACCGCGCCGGCCTTGTTCCTGCCGGTCGCGGTCTTTGAAAAGTGTTGGCCCTGGCCCCGTCCAAAGGTCCCCGCCACGTTCCCCACTCGGGTTATTGTTCTAGATGTCCCTGCCGCAGGCGCGGCCGGAATTCGTCAGTGTATCGTCATCCATTCGCGGGCGGCACGAAGCGCCTCGGCGAGCTGGACCTTGCTCATGGTCTGGGCGAGATCGGCGCGCAGCTCGGCGGCGCGGTCGCAGCCCTTGATCGCGGCGATGTTCAACCATTTGTGGGCCGAGACCAGGTCGATAGGGCAACCGCGTCCGGTCG
>JARXAK010000200.1 GCA_029865885.1 Rhizobium sp.
GCTCGCCAGATTGCCGCCTTCAAGGCGATCAACGGCGATATCGTCTCGATGCAGACAGACGGAACCGGTATCGTCAAGGGTATCGACCGCGTCGATCTCTGGGTCGGCGGTCTTGCCGAGAAGCACTTCAACGGCGGCATGGCCGGCGATACCTTCTGGGTGGTGCTGCATGAACAGTTCGACCGCCTGCAGGAAGCCGACCGCTTCTACTACCTGGAGCGCTTCGACAATTTCGACCTCTATGAAAACTTCATCGATGGCCAGGGCTTCTCGGACATCGTCACACGCAATACCGGGCTCACGGGTCTGCCAGAAGACATCTTCTCCTCCGACCTTGAGGACGGTGCAGACGGCGAGGACGAAGAGGACGGCGATGATGATGACGATGGCAATGGTGACGGTGACGGCCAGACCGGAAACGAAGATGGAGAAGGCGACGGCAACACCGGCGGCGGCAATGACGGTGGTGATGACGACGACGAGGATGAAAATGAAGATGAGGATGACGGCGATGACGACGGCTCGTCGGACGGAGATGGCGAAGGCAGCGGTGATGGCGATGGTGCCGGCTCAGGTTCTGGTTCCGGATCCGGCTCCGGCTCCGGCTCCGGCTCGGGCTCCGGCACGGGTGGCGGAACCACGCCGATACCGGTTCCGGTCGCCGCACTGACGCTGATCGGCACGGCTGCTGCTGATGCACTTCTCGGCGCTGCCGGCAACGACACCATCCTTGGTGGTGCCGGGACGGATATCCTTGTTGGCCAGGCCGGTTCGGACATCCTGCGCGGCGAGGACGGCGATGATGTTGTGACCGGTGGTGACGGAGATGACTTCGTCAATGCGGGTCTCGGCGACGACGAGGTTCACGCCGGAGACGGCAAGGACATCGTGTTCGGCGGCGCGGGTTCGGATCAGATCTTTGCCGGTGCTGGTGATGACGTGATCGAAGGCGGTGCAGGCGACGACCGTGTCTGGTCCGGCGATGGCAACGACACGATCATTGCGACGCTCAATGACGGCAACGACGTCTACTACGGCGAAGGCGGCATCGACACGCTCGACTATGCGGCCAGCAGTGCGAACCTCACGGTCGATCTCGGCAACGGGTTCAACCAACGCGGTTCGGTGGCTGGCGGCACGACAGGCTCCGATACCTTCTACGGCTTCGAGAACTTCACCGGGGGTGCCGGTCACGACAAGATCACCGCCTCCACGACGGTCAACATCATCGATGGCGGACTTGGCGACGACATCTTCAAGTTCTCATCGGCAGCGTCTGCCGATGGCGACATGATCTACGGCTTCCAGACTGGCGATCGGATCGACTTCAACGGCATGGGTGCGCTGAAACTCGAGGCCGGCACCACGATCGATGCGATCGGCGACGTGACGATCACGCACGAGATGCGCGACGGCGAGGAGTTCACGGTCATCCGGGGCAATACGCAAGGCGACAATGCCGCGGACTTCGAGCTCTCGCTGCACGGTCGGCACAACCTGACGATCAACGACTTCCTCGGCGTTTCCTAAGGCGCCATGGCAAATCTGTCCGGCCAAACGGGGCCGGACAGGCAGGTTAGTTAGGGGAAAGCCATGAGCAAGCAGTCAAGCTACAAACTCTCCGGTATCGGTCTGGTGACGGGCTTTATCTTCGGCCTGTCGGGGATCATCAACATCCTGGCGCTGACAGGTGCCTTCTACATGCTGCAGATCTATGATCGGGCGCTGACCAGCGGCAGCATCCCGACATTGATCTGGCTGTCCGTGATTGCCGTCGGGCTCTACCTGTTTCAGGGTCTGTTCGATATTCTTCGATCCCAGATGCTGGTTCGCTTCGGGTCGAACGTCGACCGGCAGATCGCCCCACTCGTGCACCGGGTGGTGATCGACATGCCGCGCTTCGGCTATTCGTCGGCGGAAGCCTCCGAGCGGGGACGCGACGTTGATACAGTGCGCGGTTTCCTCTCAGGGGCCGGCCCGATCGCCCTCTTCGACCTGCCCTGGATCCCGGTCTATCTCGTCTTCGTCTGGCTCCTCCATCCGATGCTCGGCATGCTGACACTGGGTGGCGCGGCCTTCCTCGCCTGCCTGACGATCGCTGCCGAACTGCTCTCGCGTCGCCATGCCAAGGAAATGACCAGGGCTGCCATCCAGCGCAACAACGTCTCTGACAACCATGTTCGCAACGGCGATATCCTTTATTCGATGGGCATGACGGACCGGGCGATCGACCGCTTCGAAATCGCCAACCGTCGCCACCTCGATACCCAGACCGCCACCTCAGACATCGCCGGCACCTTTGCCGGCATCTCCAAGGTGCTGCGCATGATGCTGCAATCCGCGACACTCGGGCTTGGTGCCTATCTCACCATGAAGGGAGAAATGTCGGCGGGTGCCATCATCGCCTCGTCCATTGTCACGGGTCGCGCGCTGGCCCCGGTCGACCAGGCGATTGCCCAGTGGAAAGGTGTCATCTCTGCACGCCGCAGCTGGTCGCGCATCAAGGACACGCTTGCCGTGCTCGATCGGCCAAGCACGCAGTTCGATCTACCGGCCCCGAGCGAGGGTCTTGTGGTCGAAGGCATGACCACGGTTGCCCCGACCACAGGCACAGTGTTGCTCAGCGATGTCTCCTTCCAGCTCTCGGCAGGGCAAGCACTTGCACTTATCGGTCCGAGCGGTGGCGGCAAGACGACGCTTGCGCGCTCGCTTCTCGGCATCTGGCCGCTGTTGCGCGGGTCCGTTCGTGTGGATGGGGCTGATCTGAAACAGTGGCCGACCCGTTTCTTCACCGAGAATGTCGGCTATCTGCCGCAGGAAGTGGCCCTTCTCGACGGGACTGTCGCCGACAACATCGCCCGTTTCGATCCGGATGCCGATTCCAAGATGATCTTCCGGGCCGCGCGGGCCGCGGGCATCCATGATCTGATCGTGCGATTGCCGAACGGCTACCAGACCCAGATCGGCCCAAGTGGCCAGTCGCTCTCGGCCGGCCAGCGGCAGCGCGTGGCGCTTGCCCGCGCGCTTTACGGCGATCCCTTCCTGGTGGTGCTCGACGAGCCGAACTCCAATCTCGATGCCGAGGGCGAGGAGGCGCTGATGAAGGCAATCGTCAAGGTGCGCGAGCGCGGCGGCATCGTCGTCATCGTAGCGCACCGCCCGAGTGCCCTTCAGGCCGTCGACATGGTCGGCGTGGTCCAGGGCGGCAAGCTCGTTTCCTTCGGTCCGAAGGAGGAGATCATCAAGGTCCCGGCCAACACGCAGGAGAAGCCGCTGCGGCCGACCCGCTTGATGCCGATTGCGGCGGAGTAAGGTGTCATGGCAAGCTCCATTACCGATCATGACGAGGCTTTGAAGCTCGGCCATGGCGATGCCCAATCGGCCAAGGCGCCCGCGCGCAGGTTTGCTCTCCCCGACACGCCTGATCGCACGTTTTGGTCGCCGGGCATCTTCGCCGTGCTTTCCATGGGGCTCGGCGCCTATCTCGGGCGGCTGCGCGAGATCGTCAATCCATCGCCCAATACACAAGCCCCAGATGAGCAGAAGACCGTGGCTCTCGACGACGGCACGACAGCACCGGTTGAGGATGCGCCCGAGGCCGGGCTGGACATCGCTGCCTTCTGGCAGGAGATCCAGCGGGCTTATGAGGACGTGGCCGAGCAGATCGAGCCACCGCGCCGGCTCTATTCCTCGATCCGCTTCAACGCCCAGGATTTTGCGCTCGAAGGCGGCTATGCCGGACGCCCGTTCCAGGGTGTGACGATTGATGTCGCGGCCAACGACTTCCGCTTCGTGGCGGCAAGCGTGGCCAAGCCGAAGCTTGCGGCCTTCGGCCTGCCGCGTGCTGCAAACAATACCCCGGCCGCTGGTCAGGCGGCAGACGGCAATAGCGACAAGCCTGATGACAGCGGTCTGCCGGTCGATACCTCGTCTGTCGGGGGCTCCTCGAGTGGAGGCACTTCCGGGAGCCCACCGGCGCCGACCAATCGTGCCCCCTTGTCCCGTGGGCCGATCTATCTGGGAACGGGCCTCGTCAACCTGTCGATGCTTCTCATGTGGGCCGACCTTGCGCGCGCAGCCGTGGATCCGGACGGCGATCCGCTGACGATCACGGCGATCCAGGCGACCTCGGGCGAAATCCGTACCTATGGCAGCGATGCCTGGATCTACGTGCCCGAGCGCGACAAGCAAGGTATGGTCACGCTCACCTTCACGGTGAGCGACGGCAAGGCGACAATCCAAGGCAAGGCCTTCCTCGATCTGCGATCGCATCCAGAGACGGAGATCACGGGCATCGCGACTGATGACGTGCTGATTGGCACACCGGGCAAGGACCTGATCGATGCCGGAATGGGTAACGACATCGTCTATGGGCGCGAAGGCGACGACCTGATCCTCGGCGGCGTGGGCGACGACCTTCTGATCGGTGGCGATGGCCGCGACGTGATTCACGGCGGCGACGGCCATGACCGCATCTTCGGCGGTGAAGGCGACGATGTCCTTTTGGGTGATGCCGGCAACGACATGCTGTTCGGCGAGGCCGGACGCGACAGCCTGCTCGGTGGTGCCGGTAACGACGTCCTCTCCGGCGGCGATGGCGAAGACCGCCTGTTTGGCGAAGACGGCAATGATGTGCTGTCAGGCGATGCGGGTGCCGACGTGCTGGAAGGCGGCGCCGGACATGACACGCTGGCCGGTGGTGCGGGCGAGGATGTCATGGTCGGCAATGACGGCGACGATGTCTTCGTCGCCGGCCTGCAGCCGGTGCTGGATGAACGACGCCTCGCAAACATCGCCCTCGATCTCGCGCCGGCAGATGCCGCAGCTCCAGTCGGAAGCGATGAGCCGTCATCCACCGCCGGCGCTCACACGAGCAATCCGATCACCACGGTCGCCACGGTCAACGATGGTAACGATGTCGTCCATGGTGGCGAAGGCAACGACACATATGACGCATCCTTCGCGATCACGGCGGTCGAGATCAACCTCGAGGCGGGCTCCGCGATCGGCGAGGAGATCGGCAGCGACCGGCTGACTTCGATCGAGAATGCCGTGGGTGGCGCCGCAGATGACATCCTCACCGCCAGTTCCGCCGTGAACATTCTCTATGGGAATGGCGGCCACGACACCTTTGTCTTCGGCTCGGTAGCCTCGATTGCCAATGGCGGCGCTGGCCATGACGAGATCCGAGACTTCAATGTGGGCGACAAGGTCGATCTGTCGACACTCGAACGCGAGCTTGGCCGGCTCTATTTCGATGACGGCGACACCTCGCTGGAACTCAATGGCGACGACCACAAGACCCTGGTCAAGCTCTTCAAGAAGATGATCGACGACGAGGATGTAGGCCATCACGTGCTGCAGCTCGTGACCGATATCGATGGCGACCAGGACTATGAGATCGTCATCATCAGCGCCAATGGACTCGATGAAGACGACCTGATCCTCACGGCCTTCCACCTGCCTGGCCAGGTCGAAGGTCTTGTTGCCTGATGTGAACCCGGAGTGGCCCGCTCCTGGGCCACCCTGTAACCTGCGTATGGGGAAACCACATGACACAGCGACTGGATGATGCCAACACGAATGTCTCGCTGACTGGCAAGGGGCTGAAGGGACGTATGCTCGCGGCAACCGCGCTCGGCCTTGGGCTGACCCTTGGGATCGGCGGTTGGGCCGCCCAGGCCAAGCTCGCTGGCGCCGTGATTTCGCAGGGCGAACTCGTCGTCATCGGCGAGACCAAACAGGTCCAGCATGTCGATGGCGGCACGATCGTCGCAATCCCGGTGAAGATCGGCTCTCTGGTCGACAAGGGCGACGTCGTTCTACGCCTCGACGACACGCAGCTGCGAATTGAGCTCGGAATCGTCACATCGCAGGTCGCTCAGCTGAAGGCGATGCGGGCACGCCTCGTCGCCGAGCGCGACGGTGCAGACGTCCTGTCCTTCGATGGTCTCGATCTCCCCCCGGACATCACCCGCGAAGAGCGCAACCTGTTTGACGAGAACCGCGACATGCGGGCCAACCAGAAACAGCAGATCGAAATGCAGATCGCCCAGCTAGGCAACCAGATAGATGGTCTGCACGAGCAGGAAAAGGCAAACCTCGCGGAAAACGACCTACTCGCCGAGGAACTCGCAGCCCAGGAGGGCCTGGTCCAGAAGGGTCTCGCCAAAGCCTCGGAGCTGCGTGGGATTCGCCGGCAGATGGTCCGCATCGAAGGCACGATCGGCGATCTCGTTGCGCGTGTCGCAGAGGCTAAGGGCCAGATCAGCGAACTCAAAGTCCGCCTGATGTCCGTCGACCAGACCAGCCGCACCGACATGCAGAAGGAGATCGTCTCGGTCGAGACGCGCCTCACCGAACTTGAGCAGCGGGCGCTTCAGCTCACCGACCGGCTCGCGCGCACGGTCGTCAAGGCACCGGACTCGGGCACCGTCTACGATCTGCAGGCCCATACCATCGGCGGCGTCATCGCACCCGGCCAGGTGATTATGGCGATCGTGCCCGAGGACAGCGAACTCAATGTGCATGTAAAGGTCGCGCCAACCGAAATTGACCGTATCTTTGTCGGCCAGCAAGCCCGCATGCGCTTCACCGCCTTCAACCGCCAGACCACACCCGAGATCGTCGGCGCCGTAGACATCATTCCCGCAGCAACCGTGATCGACAAGGCAACCAACCTGCCCTTCTACAAGACCAGCATCACCTTCTCGCCCGATAACCTCGGCGAACTTGCAACCAAGCTCACACCTGGCATGCCCGTGGAGGTCTATATCGAAACCGAGGAACGCACCGTCATATCCTTCCTCGCAAAACCCTTCACCGACCAGATAACAAGAGCGTTTCGGGAAGAGTGACGAGGCGCGGTTTCATCGCCTCAGTGATGGGACGTTGCTCCGCAGGTAGCCTTTAGCCAATGCGCGCGGCCGGCCGTGATCGCTACCATGGGCGGCAGGCGCGTCGCAAGCAGCGGCGTTTTTAAGCTATCAGCTAGGCGAGTACCTCTCCGGCGGTCCAAGGTTTGGTGCCAGAGCAATAAAACCCAAGACTCTTCCAAAAACTGGAGGGAAAGTGGGGATCGGGTCATCAATTGCGCCCGGCCAGCTCGCCGCAGAGCCCAAACGCGAACAGCTCCTCGAGCGTTATGCTGAGCAGCTTTTGACGAAGTTTCCTGAATGGAGAATTTTCAAGATGTGTTGGTTGCGGGGGCCTGATCGCACAGAGACTTGCATAAAGCCCGCGTCGAGAGCGCTAAAACTAGCCCCTACATCCCTCTGCGCCGCAAGCATAATCATGGAGCCCGAACGACTCCGCGGATGTGCGCCTGCTGCGGATCGGGGCGACCTGCCGCTATTCCCCGGATATGGCGCTCAAGATCGATCCCACTTCGTCCCTTGCAAACGCTGGAGAGGGACAGGATTTGCAGTATCCAAGGTCGGGCGAAAGATAACGCAGACAGCAAAGCCGACGTAGCCGCATCGGGCCATCTGCTGAAGGCCTGCATCGCACGGGCTCGTAAAGGAGATTGGGCGTGCCATCGAAGAGCCTTCGGCTTATGAAGAGTGCCTTCGCCTTGAGAACGCCCTCATGGCCATTTAGTGCTAAATAGACGTACCGTCAGCATCAAACCGATGCACATGATTTGGCATAGGGGTCACACTAACCTGTTGGCCAACCTCGTAGACTGCACTTCCCGGCGCCCTGATGATGATGCGTTGTGCGCCTTGCAGATCGGCGTGAAGATAGACATCACTTCCCAGATACTCACGCGCGACAATTACGGCTGCCCAACCATGCTCGCCCTCATCGAGCCAAAAGTGTTCTGGTCTCACTCCAAGGGTGGCTGAACCAAGCTTCTCCGCAAAAAGACCGCTGATAAGGTTCATCTGCGGAGACCCCATGAACCCGGCAACGAAGATGTTGGCGGGTCTCTCGTAGATGTTTCTTGGCGTGCCGATTTGTTCGACGCGTCCGCCGTTCAAGACGACGATCTGGTCTGCCATGGTCATGGCCTCGGTCTGGTCATGGGTGACATAAATCGTCGTCGTGCCGAGCCGATCATGCAGTTCGCGGATTTCGGTGCGCATCTGCACGCGCAGTTGGGCGTCGAGGTTGGAGAGCGGTTCGTCGAAAAGGAAGACCTTGGGGGCTCTGACAATCGCGCGGCCCATGGCGACCCTCTGGCGTTGTCCGCCTGACAAGGCGACCGGCTTGCGATCGAGATAGGGATTGAGGTTGAGAATGGTGGCAGCGCGCGCGACGCGCTGCCTGATCTCGGCAGCCGGGACACCAGCAAGCTTCAATGAAAAACCCATATTCTCAGCGACACTCATATGCGGATAGAGGGCGTAGTTTTGAAAC
>JARXAK010000259.1 GCA_029865885.1 Rhizobium sp.
AACGTATTCCATGGGCTCGGGCTCAGCAGCGACGATTGCGTCAGCAGCCTGAGCGCCGGAAACTACTGCGAGAGCAGCAGCGGAGCCGAGAAGAAGGCTCTTGATGTTCATTATTGACCTCCAGTCAATTATAGAGGTCAGCCTGTCGTTCGAGATATTTTCTGTATATTTTACAAATAGATAGTGAAAACGCCTCCGCGCCTTGTCCGCAAAAACGAGGCCAGGTCCAGAATCATGATCGTCGATTGCGGGGCGCTGCGGCAGCT
Source organism: Rhizobium sp. (assembly GCA_029865885.1). Classification (GTDB taxonomy): domain Bacteria; phylum Pseudomonadota; class Alphaproteobacteria; order Rhizobiales; family Rhizobiaceae; genus Allorhizobium. The sequence continues at coordinate 267 of JARXAK010000259.1, forward strand.
CGCCAGCCGCAAAACGCGACAGGACGCAACGGCGAAACATGCTCTGTTGCGTGATGATTATTGGCGATGTCGGGATTCAATGAATGGCGGAGAGGATGGGATTCGAACCCACGATACGCTTTTGACGTATACTCCCTTAGCAGGGGAGCGCCTTCGACCACTCGGCCACCTCTCCGGTGCCGCCTGATTATTTGCTTGAATCGGTGATTGCAAGGCCTTTTCTCCGCTCTCAACATTTTAGAGCAGCAGTCCTTATCTCTGTAGCGGGCCGGCTGAGGTCGCGAAAATCCGAATCGGCCCGTGCTGCCGACATGATTCTGTCACCTGAAGGGCCATCTGAGGCCGATTTCCAGGATCACGACCGGGAAATGCACGATCGACGAATGCAGCCTCAGAGCGAGAGGTGGTGGTTCCGGCCGCAACTTTTTGCGGATTCCTGTGCCAAAATGGGAAGCCGGCCTCCCCCTCAATGAATAGGGTGCACTGTAAATACCGGATGTAAGCGTTGGTTTTTTCTGTCTTTTCTTAACAAAACCTAAATGGCTCGCCCCTCGCAGCGGGGAGTTTGTGGCCTTTCAGCAACAGCTTGAGTGGAAGGGTGCTGCCTTTCCCTCCATTCCACTCTTTGGTGATTGCATGACCGACCGGGTTTTGTATTTTCAACCTCGGAAGCGAGGCGGTGGATCGTCCGTCTTCTGAAACCGACGGGGATGGGGCAGGGAACGCTGTCCTTCAGCCAAATAACCCAGACCCATACGAAACTTGACTGGAGGTCAATAATGAACATCAAGAGCCTTCTTCTCGGCTCCGCTGCTGCTCTCGCAGTAGTTTCCGGCGCTCAGGCTGCTGACGCAATCGTCGCTGCTGAGCCCGAGCCCATGGAATACGTTCGCGTTTGCGACGCCTTCGGCACCGGCTACTTCTACATCCCCGGCACCGAAACCTGCCTCAAGATCGGCGGCGAAGTTCGTTTCGCTTACGACTGGAACACCGCTGACCGCGCTCCGATCAACACCGACGACTTCCAGACCCGCGCTCGCCTCGCGTTTGAAACGAAGAACGACTCGGAAGTTGGCACGATCGGCTCCTACATCCGTCTGGAAGCCACCTCGGACAACACCAACGTCATCCTCGACCAGGCTTACCTGACCGTTGGCGGCTTCAAGGCTGGTTACTTCCTGACGTTTGCTGATGACATCGGCATCTCCGGCGAAAACGACACCTTCATCGACGCCGCCAAGTTCGACGCCGTCAACTACGTCTACGCAACCGACGCGTTCACCGTTGGCCTCGGCGTTGACGAACTGAACGGCGCTGCTGGCGCCTTCGGCGTACAGGGCTATGCTTCTGCCACCCTCGGCGTTGCAACCCTCGGCCTCTGGGGCGGTTACGACACGAAGCTTGACGAAGGCTTCGTCTCCGCCAAGGCTTCGGCTGCCATCGGCCCGGGCACCTTCGAACTCTACGGCGCATGGGCTTCTGGCCGCTCGACCTACGTCGGCACCGGCGCTTCTGCAGTTGAGTGGACCGTTGGCGCCGCTTACGGCTTCAAGGCTACCGAAAAGCTCTCCATCACCCCGTCGGTCAGCTTTGTTGAGCAGTTCAACAACGTCGACTACGTCACCGGTGGCGTTGTAGCTTCCTACGCAGTTGCTTCTGGCCTGAAGGTCGACACCACTGTCGACTACAACAAGGGCGACAGCAGCGAGTGGACCGGCTTCGTTCGCCTGATCCGTTCGTTCTAATTCGATCTCCAGATCGGATAAGGGAAGCCCGGCCTCGCGCCGGGCTTTTCTTTTGTCGATTGCTTACGACAGGATCTCAGGCGAAAGCCGTCCTGCCGGGGTCTATTCCTGAAGAAATGCCCCGATTGTCTCCGCCAATCCATCGAGATGCAAAAGCGGTGCATGGCCCTGGCCCTTCGCCTCGGCGATGACACATCGCGGTGCTCGTTTTGCCATCTCCTCGGCTGTTTCCCGGGACAGGAGCCGGGAGTTTTCTCCCCGCACCACCATCACCGGCTTTTCCGCAAGGAGAGCAAACTGTGCCCAGAGATCGGGAAGCGGCTGGCTCAAATCTGCGGCGCGGAACTGCTCGGCAATCGCTCTGTCGAAATCTGCGGTGAGACTGCCGTCGATCTCGCGGTAAAGCGCCTGCGCCATCGTCGCCCAGTCTTCGGCACTCAGGGCCGGAAACTCCGCGCCATGGGTCGCCTCCAGAATTTCCGCTGCTTGCTGATAGCTTGCCGGCGTCGGGCGGCTACCGAGATAGGACTGGATCTGTCTCAATCCCTCAATCTCCAAGACGGGGCCGATATCGTTCAGCACCACCATCTCGATCCGCTCGAGATGCGTCATTGCGAGGATATGCAGAATGAGCCCGCCGCGTGATGTGCCGATAAAGGCCGCGTGGCGGATACCGAGCTCGTCGAGCACGCTGATCACGTCTCCGGCTTCCACGGGGACCGTGTAACGCTCGGGCTGCGGATCCCGATCAGACAGCCCGCGACCGCGCGAGGAGATGGCGACGACCCGTCGGCGATAGGGCGGTGCCGACAGGATCCTCGCGAGCTCTTCGAAATCCAGAACATTGCGCGTCAGCCCCGGCAGGCAGACGACGGGCGTGCCGGGATTGCCGTCGCCATGACTGCGCACATGCAAGGCAAGCCCGTCCGGAACGGTGATGTAGCGGTCTTTTCCCTCGGCCATGCGGCTCTCCCTCTCGATATCGACGAAGAGCCTAGCCGAGCCTGCGGCGCCGGTCATCCGTCAATCGGGGGAGGGCAGGCGAACTATCGCCCGAAACGCAGGTCGTGCACGATGTCGGTCTTCTGGCCGAGCCGGCTCTTGTAGACCTGATAATTCTCCATCACCCGCATGACGTAATTGCGCGTCTCCGGGAAGGGGATGCGCTCGATCCAGTCGACCACCTCGTCGATCGACTTGCCACGTGGATCGCCATACCGGGCGATCCAGTCCGGCACCTTGCTGGCGCCGGCATTGTAGGCAATGAAGGTCAGCACATAGGAGCCGTCGAAGCGGTCGATCTGTTCGCCCAGATAATGCGCGCCGAGTGTGGCGTTGAAGCCCGGATCGCGCGTCAGCTTCTCCGGCGCATAGGCAAGTCCGTGCCGGGCAGCGACCCCCTTGGCGGTGGACGGCAGGAGCTGCAACAACCCACGCGCATCCGCCGGCGAAATGGCAGCCGGGTTGAAGGCGCTTTCCTGCCGGGCGATGGCATAGGCCAGCGCCTTGCCGGAGCCGGCGATATTGGCCGACGAGGGGATGACGCCGACGGGGAAGGCGAGCGCCGGCACATCGATGCCGCGCGCATAGGCCGTCTTGCCGATCTGCAGCGCCAGTTGATGCCCGCCATCGGATTTCTCCGCGCGGGCGCTTAGCAATGCCAGTTCGCCGGGGTTGTCCAGCTGATCGGCCAGCGCCCGGTAGAGGCTCTGCGCCCGCCAGCCATGACCGGCCGCCTCATAGCGGGCGATCGCTTGGACGGCTTCGCGCTGGGTGAAGCGGGCCCGCTCCTCCGCCGAGGGCTTGGGATAGGGGATCTGGATGCCGGGTCGGTCGAGGCGGGCAGCGGCAAGCTGGCCGTAGAAGGTGCTGGAATGCTGTGCTGCGCGGGCAAAATAGTCGCGCGCCTTGCGGTCCTTTGCCACTTCCGCGGCCCGGCCCATCCAGTACCAGGCGCGAGAGGCAGACAGCGGCCGGTTCGAGACGTCGAGGATGCGGGCAAAGTGGCGGCTGGCGGTGCCAGGGTCGTTCAGCGCCCGCAACGCATACCAGCCGGCATGGAATTCGGCATCCGCAACATCGGTCGGGCTCGTCGCCACATGGCGCGAGACGATGCGATAGGCCTCGCGGAACTCTCCGAGATCGGCAAGCCCGCGCGCGATGATGCGCTGCTCGTCCCACCAGGCGCCGGTATTGACCAGCTTGTCCCGTTCGCGGGGAAGCTCACCGAGCAGCTTGGCCGCCTCTTCGAACTTCTGCTGGCGGCGGAGATTCTCGATGCGGATGAACAGCAGCGCCGGATCGCTGCGCCATTTGCCATCCACGGCCTTAATCAGTCCGTCGACATTGTTCGCCTTCGAAATCAGTCCCGCCCAGGCCTTGTAGAGCGATTGCGCCTCGCCGAGTGAGGCAAAGCGTTTGGCCTGGCTCGCCCGCTCGCGATACATCAGGTAGTCCATGCGGGCGCGGTGGTCGGCCGGTCGAAGCAGGCCCGAAAACTCTGACATCACCCGATCTTCCGTCGCCTCGTCCAGCGCATCCGTGCGCCAGAGATTGCGGATCAGGCCTGCCGCCTTGCCCCGGTCGCCGGAGGCCAGATGCGCGCGTGCGAGTAGCATCGTGCCTTCGACCGTCTCGGGCGCGGTATTGCCAAAGGCCGAAAGCACGGCTGCTGCCGGCGGATTTTCGCGGAAAAGCGCTTTTTCCGAATTGGCGCGGAAGGATTTGAGCCCCGGCCAACCCTGCAGCTGTCGCTGAGCTGCGGCAATTTCAGAGGCCGGCACATCGCGCAGACCGGACATCGCGATCGACCAGGTCAGCATCTGCCGGTCGAGGCTTTCAGGCATGCGGTTGCGGATGGCAATCGCCTGGGCGCCGTTCTTGTCGGACAGCGCATCAAGGCCGGATTTCAGCTGCGGGCTGGCGCTTGCCAGCCGTTCGCCGCGCGGAATGGCGCCGGTCGTCTCGAACGAGGGCTGTTCAGCCTTGCTCGCGGCAAAACCGAGCGGCTTCATCGCCGGGACCGGCACGTCCGAAAGCGCGTAGGCGCTCGCCGTGGCTAGCAGCACGGCAAGACCGAGACCGAAGGCGGAACCATAAGAAAGAGGCGTCTTCATCCACACACCAGAACCATAACATCACACCCGAGAGTAGGCCGAGTGCGCCGTTACCAAAAGCTTAACGCAATCGATCACATTGTCTCGAACGAAGCCTCGGAAAACTGACACAAATCTCCTGCGGATGCGCTTGTCGCACCTGATGGTGCGCAGTAATGTGCCCCCGATTTAGTTTCAGAATGAGGCCGAAGCGTGGATATCGGCCCCCGAGGAGTTCATTGCATGTATCAGGGATCCATTCCCGCGCTCGTCACGCCGTTCACGAATGAAGGCGCCGTCGACGAACAAGCCTTTGCCGCCCATGTGGAATGGCAGATTTCCGAGGGCTCGACCGGGCTGGTCCCCGTCGGCACGACAGGCGAATCGCCGACGCTGTCGCATGACGAACACAAGCGGGTCGTGGAACTCTGTGTCGAAGTCGCCGCCAAGCGCGTGCCCGTGATTGCCGGCGCCGGCTCCAACAACACGGTGGAAGCCATCGAGCTTGCCCAGCATGCCGAATCCGTTGGCGCAGACGCTCTGCTCGTCGTCACCCCCTATTACAACAAGCCGACCCAGAAGGGCCTGATCGCCCATTACGAGGCAATCGCCAAGGCCGTCTCGCTGCCGATCATCATTTACAACATCCCCGGCCGCTCGGTGGTCGACATGTCGCCGGAGACGATGGGGGCGCTCGCGAAAGCCCATAAGAACATCGTCGGCGTCAAGGACGCGACCGGCAAGATCGAGCGCGTCTCCGAGCAGCGCATCACCTGCGGCCCGGATTTCGTCCAGCTTTCGGGCGAGGACGCAACGGCGCTCGGCTTCAACGCCCATGGCGGCGTGGGCTGCATTTCCGTCACCGCCAATGTCGCCCCGCGCCTCTGTGCCGAATTCCAGGCCGCGACGCTCGCAGGTGACTACGCCAAGGCACTCGCCTACCAGGACCGCCTGATGCCGCTGCACAAGGCAATCTTCATGGAGCCCGGCCTCTGCGGCGCGAAATACGCGCTGAACCGCACCCGCGGCATGAACCGCACCGTCCGCCTGCCGCTGATGGCAACGCTGGAGGCTTCGACGGAAGCCGCGATCGACGCGGCGCTGAAGCATGCGGGATTGGTGAATTGAGGGGATGACCAGAGGCCGGCGGAGACGCCGGCTTTTTTGTTTTGGGGGCAGCCGTCTAGTCGGTTCACGGCTGTCGAAGTTTACACGGCCCAGACTCCAAGGACAAAGATGCTCGTTTTATTTCAAGCATCTACGTCTTTGTATCGCGCCCATTTGCAGCGTTCGTGAACATGGGGAAGAAGCTGATCTGCCTCTTCATTTTGATCACATCATCAACGCCAATCGTGTTGGCTTTGCGCCGCTCACCACCAGAGGGAGTTATCACCTCAATATCCGGATTGCCTATGATTGCGGCATTTACATCGTCGGCATGAGCTGGAGTAATGTTGTATATGCTTTCGTAGAAATCTCTGACCAGCATAGCGTCCCCGGCTTCGGTGATAAGGCGTGGAATATCGCCGAGCAATTGGTCCTTGGCTGAGGCTCGACCACTAATGTCGAACAGATAAAGTGCGCCCTCGTCGTGTTTAGGATCATACGATAGCATGTTAAGCCCCGATCGCCCGAAGTGAGCCTGTAGGCTTGCGTTGTCGTGCAGGATATTGTTGTAGACCTGGCGCGCCCGATAGGCATTCGCGAAGTGAATCAACCAGTATCGCCATCCACCAGGATTGTTGATCGAGAATGGGCTCACATATGGCGCGCAAAGTCGGAATGTGTCGAATACGATCTTTTCGGCAGTTCCGAGCCAGTCTTTTTGGCTCATGAGTGCATCCAGAGCTTCGATATCGTTGCTAGTCAGCCCGAGATGATCGAGTTGGCTCCGAAGCCGTTCTGGTTGATCCTTCTGCAGAAATGCGAGCAGAGAGCTGATCATAAAAGTATAGAATATCTCAGCCGCAGGATATGAACGCATGATGTCGAGTATGGTATTACGCTCGACATGGCTATGGCCGCATTGGTCGAGATTAAATATGACGCTTCGATACCGACCTTGCGCCAGTAAGATTTTGATTTCTGGAAAGGCGGCTTCAAAAAAATTGTTCAGATATTGAATTCGCAGGTGCAGTTTTGGACAAGTTTCTCTCGCTTCCGCATGCATGGGTGCGACTTGAGTCTTCAGAAGGTCAATCGCATCACGAGTGGCGTCATTGAAAATTAGGAGGCACTCAACCTCTATCGCTCCAAGTCCTTGGACCGCGCGTTGCGTATTCACCGCTTCGACGGCTCTTTTCAACTCTTCGATGAAAATGAGCGGAGAGCCAGGCGAGCCACATTTGTATCGTCCTCCTCCGGCAAAGCCATCGACGATAGCAAGGCGAAAGCGTTCCTGCTGCGGAAGTTTGCAGCGTACGGTGAGATAGTCGAATACGTATTCGCGTAGAATTTTATGTTTTCGACGTGAATGCTCCTCCAGAGTTGCGCCATCAGCCCATTCATATCGTTTCTCAACCAACCCACGTCCCCCAAGTCGATACAAGGTTAGATGTTCAAACTGCATTCCGTGATACTTGGCATCTCATCCCAGGTGCGGCCACGGTACTCGCGTCCGTTGGCTTTCTTGGACCGCTTTTTGTTGTCCTTCCCCCAGGTTCCCCATTGCTTGAAGAAGAATGCAGTTCCAGCTCTCACGCATTGACTGTGAATCTCGTCTATCCACTGTTCCTTAATCGGGCGCGCGGATTTGCCACTTTCGCCGCCAACGATAGCCCAATGGATGTCGCGCAGGTCGATAGTGCCCACCGATCCGATTAGCGGTTCGAAAGAAATGAACCTGATTGCCGCACGAGCCTGTCGGAGGTGGTCGATGCGACTTGCCACATCCAAATTCTCGATGCTTGTTCCAAGCCAAACATTCGGAAGGACGTCTCCGATGCGGGAGGCGACAAGCTCTGCCATGCGTTCAGGCCGTTTTGTGAGAATTTGGTAGTTATGGTGGGGTGTCTCTCGCATGACCTTCCACACGTCCAGGATGAATTGGTCGCTGACACCCTCGTGGAAGAGGTCGCTCATCGAGTTTACAAAAATCTTCCGAGGCTTTCTCCATTGGTATGGAATTGAAAGCGCCTCACGGTCCTCACGTACAACGCCGTTCCAAACAGTGCGATTGCCCGTTTTTCGGGTAAGACCGGCATACTTTGTAATGCCCATGGACTCGAGACGTTTGGCCATTTCCATCGCGTAGCAATGAGTGCAGCCTCCGGTGACGATTGTGCATCCAGCCACAGGATTCCATGTCGAATCTGTCCACTCGATCTGAGTTTCAGCCATAGGGGTCCCCCGAATTTTCCACGTTAGGCGTTTAGCCTAACGGCTGACGGTATGGAATCCGTTATTGAAGAGCCACGCTCTATGATAGCATAAATCGCTACCTTTGGTAGAGAGGAATTGAGTTTGCCCGCTTTTGACGGCAGCCGCATTTCATCGGATACTTGTCTGGTCGGCGCCGTTGACCACCCCCACCTTTATTTCCCCCCCATCCTCCATTACATACCTGTCATACCCGCCACGCCCCGCCCGCGTATGGCGAAGACCACCACAAAATCCCGGGCGAAACGGAAGATTTGGCCATGGCCCCCAAAGGCTCACAGCGCACCGTCAACAAGATCGTCGCGGAAAACCGCAAGGCGCGCTTCAATTACGAGATCGTCGACACCTACGAGGCGGGTCTGGTTCTGACCGGCACGGAGGTCAAGTCGCTGCGCGAGGGCAAGGCCAATATTGCCGAATCCTATGCTTCGGATGAGGGCGAGGAGATCTGGCTGATCAATTCGCATTTGCCGGAATATCTGCAGGCGAACCGCTTCAATCACGAGCCGCGCCGCCGTCGCAAATTGCTTCTGTCCAAGCGCGAGATCAACCGTCTGCGCGCCTCGATCAATCGCGAAGGCATGACGCTGGTGCCCTTGAAGATCTATTTCAACGAGAAGGGCAGGGCGAAGCTGGAGCTGGCGCTCGCCAAGGGCAAGAAGCTGCACGACAAGCGCGAGACCGAGAAGGAACGCGACTGGAACCGTCAGAAGCAGCGTCTGATGAAGACGGGCTGAGTGGCATGTCGCTTGAATTCCTGAAACTCACCGTCGGCCCCTTCGTCTTCGAGGCCCGGTTCGAGCGCGAAAAGGCGCCCGAGACCTGCCGCATCTTCGAAAGCTTCCTGCCGTTTCGCAACCAGGCGATCCATTCGCGCTGGTCGGGCGAGGCGGTCTGGGTGCCGCTCGGCGATTTCCAGTTCGGGGCGGGCTTCGAAAACCACACGGCCCATCCCTCGCGCGGCGATATCCTGCTTTATCCCGGCGGCTTCAGCGAGACGGAACTCTTGTTCGCCTATGGCTCCTCGCAGTTTGCCAGCAAGATGGGCGTTTTGGCGGGCAATCACTTTCTGACGGTGGTGAAGGGTAGGGAGCAGCTGGAGGCCATGGGGAAAATGGTGCTCTGGCAAGGTGCGCAGGATATCGCTTTCGAGGCGATGTGATTTTCTGGAAGGTTTAAACGGCAGCGGTGTCGGCGGAACACCCCCCTCTGTCACTGCGTGACATCTCCCCCACAAGGGGGGAGAGTGGGCTGCGGAGCGGGGGCGTCGCGTCCCCACCACCCCCTTGAGGGGGGAGGTCGCCGCAAAGCGGCGGGTGGGGGTGAGCCCTGCCACGAGTTCGACGTTTCGCGGTCTTTCTCACCTTCAGGCCGTCACCCCACCCCGGAGCTTCGCTCCGACCCTCCCCCTCAAGGGGAGGGTGTGGCCGCGTCGCAGCCGCGAGTCCTTTCCCCCTGTGTGGGGGAGATGGCCGGTAGGCCAGAGGGGGATACCATGCAGTGAGCCGATAATTCGGGACAGCCCCAAATCCCTCAGTGTTCGTCTTCGCTCGCCGTTGCCGGCTCCGGGGTGCGGGGGGCGCCGCGTTCGCTGGGGTCGCGGCCGATTTCGGCCTTCAGCGTCATCAGGTCGATGAAATGGTCCGACTGGCGGCGCAGGTCGTCGGCGATCATCGGCGGCTGGGTGGCCATGGTCGAGACGACGGAGACCTTGCGGCCCTTGCGCTGCAGCGCCTCGACCAGCGTGGTGAAATCGCCGTCGCCGGAGAAGAGCACGAGATGGTCGACCGTCTCGGACTGTTCCATCGCGTCGATGGCAAGCTCGATGTCCATATTGCCCTTGACCTTGCGGCGGCCCATGGAGTCGGTGAATTCCTTCGCCGGCTTGGTGATCACCTTGTAGCCGTTATAGTCCAGCCAGTCGATCAGCGGGCGGATCGAGGAATATTCCTGGTCCTCGATGAGGGCGGTGTAATAATAGGCGCGCAGCAGATAGCCGCGCTTCTGGAAGGCTTTCAGCAGTTTGCGGTAGTCGATGTCGAAGCCGAGGCTCTTGGAGGCGGCATAGAGATTTGCGCCGTCGATGAAGAGAGCAATTTTTTCGCGCGGGTCGAACATTTCGATATCCTTACGTCAAATATGAACAGCGTCGGCAATCGGCAGTCAAAACAATACCTTGCCCATCAGGATATGATCACGGATTTACATTATGAAATGATCATATAAAAATCTATCTAAAACATCGGTTCAGGCAATCCAAGCAGCTTGCGGTTGAAATATGGTCTATTGAGGGCCTTTTACGCCCTTCATTTTTGGGCTTGGTGGGGTGCCAGCACGAAAAACTTGAATTTGCCTGCCATTGCCTGTATCGCACCCGTCAATCCCACGCATTCAAGACCGCAAAGGACAGGCAATGGCCCGTGTCACCGTTGAAGATTGCATCGACAAAGTCGAGAACCGCTTCGAACTCGTTCTGCTCGCGAGCCACCGTGCCCGCCAGATCTCCCAGGGCGCGCCGATCACCATCGATCGCGACAAGGACAAGAACCCGGTCGTCGCACTCCGCGAAATCGCCGATGAGACGCTGTCGCCCGACGACCTGAAGGAAGATCTGATCCATTCACTGCAGAAGCACGTCGAAGTCGACGAGCCCGAGCAGGAGCCGAGCTCGATGCTCGCCAACACCGGCACCGCCGGCAAGGGCGACGAAGAGGACGAACTGCCGGAAACCCTCACCTTCGACCAGATGTCGGAAGAGGAGCTTCTGGCCGGTATCGAAGGCCTGGTTCCGCCGGAAAAGAGCGACGATTACTAATCGTCAATTAGTTGGAATTTAGTCTGTTTCGGACTGTAGGATGATTGTGCGCCAGTCTTGTCGACTGGCGCGCTTTTTCGTTTGTGGAGACGAGTGGAATGATGCGGCAATACGAGCTTGTGGAGCGGGTGCAGAAATACAAGCCCGACGCCAACGAAGCTCTGCTCAACAAGGCCTATGTCTATGCCATGCAGAAGCACGGCAAGCAGACACGCGCCAGCGGGGACCCCTATATCTCCCACCCGCTGGAAGTTGCCGCCATCCTCACCGACATGCATCTCGACGAATCGACGATTGCGGTGGCCCTGCTGCACGATACGATCGAGGACACGTCCGCGACCCGCGCCGAAATCGACGAATTGTTCGGCGAAGATATCGGCCGTCTCGTCGAAGGCCTCACCAAGATCAAGAAGCTCGACCTCGTCACCAAGAAGGCCAAGCAGGCGGAAAACCTGCGCAAGCTCTTGCTCGCCATTTCCGACGATGTGCGCGTGCTGCTCGTCAAGCTTGCCGACCGCCTGCACAATATGCGCACGCTCGAGCATATGCGCGACGACAAGCGCGCCCGCATTTCCGAAGAGACGATGGAAATCTATGCGCCGCTCGCCGGCCGCATGGGCATGCAGGACATGCGCGACGAGCTGGAGGACCTGTCCTTCCGCTACATGAACCCGGAAGCCTATGAGACGGTGACCAATCGTCTCTCGGAGCTGTCGACCCGCAATGAGGGCCTGATCACCAAGATCGAGGACGAATTGCGCGATCTGCTGGTGGCCAACGGCATTCTCAATTCCTCGGTCAAGGGCCGGCAGAAGCGCCCCTATTCGGTCTTCCGCAAGATGCAGTCGAAATCGCTGTCCTTCGAGCAGCTTTCGGATGTCTATGGCTTCCGCCTGCTGGTCGACGATATCCCCGGCTGCTACCGCGCGCTCGGCATCGTGCACACCCGCTGGCGTGTCGTGCCCGGTCGCTTCAAGGACTATATCTCGACGCCGAAGCAGAACGACTACCGCTCGATCCACACCACGATCGTCGGCCCGTCGCGCCAGCGCATCGAGCTGCAGATCCGCACGCGGCGCATGCATGACATCGCCGAATACGGCATTGCGGCCCACAGCCTCTACAAGGATGGCGAAAACGGCGATCCGAACGAGCCCTTGAAGCGCGAGAGCAATGCCTATTCCTGGCTGCGCCACACCATCGAGGCGCTGGCCGAAGGCGACAATCCGGAAGAGTTTCTGGAGCACACCAAGCTTGAGCTTTTCCAGGACCAGGTCTTCTGCTTCACGCCCAAGGGCAAGCTGATCGCGCTGCCGCGCGGGGCGACCCCGATCGATTTTGCCTATGCGGTGCACACCAATGTCGGCGATACCTGTGTCGGCGCCAAGATCAACGGCTCGATCATGCCGCTGGTGACGCGTCTGTCGAATGGCGACGAGGTCGAGATCATCCGCTCCGGCGTACAGGTGCCGCCCGCCGCCTGGGAAGAGATCGTGGTGACAGGCAAGGCGCGCGCCGCCATCCGCCGCGCCACCCGCATGGCGATCCGCAAGCAATATGCAGGCCTCGGTCAGCGCATTCTGGAACGCACCTTCGAGCGCGCCGGCAAGGTCTTTTCCAAGGATACGCTGCGCCCGGCGCTGCATCGTCTCGGCCAGCGGGACGTGGAAGACGCCATCGCCTCGGTCGGCCGCGGCGAGACCTCCTCACTCGACGTTTTGCGCGCCGTCTTCCCCGATTACCAGGACGAACGCGTCACGGTGAAGCCATCCTCGGACGAGGGCTGGTTTGCGATGAACAGCGCCAACGGCATGGTCTTCAAGATCCCCGGCCGCGCCCATCCCAAGGGCGATGCGCCGACCGCCGGCGACGGACCCGAGCCGCTGCCGATTCGCGGTCTCTCCGGCAATGCCGAGGTGCATTTTGCACCCGCCGGTGCCGTGCCCGGCGACCGCATCGTCGGCATCATGGAAGATGGCAAGGGCATCACCATCTACCCGATCCAGGCGTCTGCCCTGCAGCGCTTCGAAAACGAGCCGGAACGCTGGATCGATGTGCGCTGGGATCTCGACGAGGCCAACAAGTCGCGCTTCGTCGCCCGCATCCTGATCAATGCGCTGAACGAGCCGGGGACGCTCGCAACCGTTGCCCAGTGCGTTGCCCGTCTGGATATCAATATCCGCGTGCTCAACATGATCCGCATCGCCACCGACTTCACCGAGATGGCGATCGATCTTGAGGTCTGGGACCTGCGCCAGTTGAGCCAGCTGCTTGGCGAATTGAAGGAACTCGACTGCATCTCGACGGTCAAGCGGGTCTACGACTGACACTGGACTCCAGTAAACAGCTGCGCGTAGAAAGCAATCCGCAAGATTTGCGCTCAAAAATTGCGCGACCAGTCATGTGTGAAACTGATCTGCTTAGGAAAATCTCATGTGGGCACGGTTGCATAAGTTTTTGGATCGCCTTGAGTCGAGGATCGCGCTTTTTGCGATTGTACAAGGTCTTCCGGTATTGAGCGCCGGAGCGCTTAGCGCATGGCTAGCTAGCGGCGTTGGGTGGGTAAGCCAGTTTGGTATGTTTGGATGGTGGATGGCAGCACTGGTCGGTGCTTTGCTTAGCCTATGCATTGCGATTGGATTTACGTGGCTACGCAATTCATGGATCAAAGGTAACCTGCTACGGAAGTGGGGCCAAGACGTCGATCATATAAACCCAATGGATCCAGAATTTACTCGGAGACGCATTAAGATTGGCGATCTGGCCAATCCAATTAGTAAGAGGATATCTCACAAAAAATTCATAAGCTGCGAATTGATGGGGCCAGCCAATATCGCGTTTCAGGTCAATAACGTAGTTAGTCGTTGCAATTTCAACAACTGTGATATCGTTGTTGTAAGAAGTGACGCGCCAATATTGAATGTTTTGGCGTTTGAGAATGCCGCAATGATAGACTGCGATTTGTGGAACTGCACCATATTCATACCGCAAAGCATGGTTTCTCAGTTTGACGCTATGAATGCGAAGTTCGTAACTCTTACAGGGGCTGCGCATATTGACGGTGGACCTCGGGAACGTTGATGCTTGTGTCCTTGATATTCTCGTTATGGGAGTTTGTTTGGAATGAGCGCAGCCCTACTGCTGAGTATGAATCGCAAAAGATCACCCTATTCGTCCAGCGCCGGTCGTTCTGCCCTTATTTTGATCACGATCCTGCCCAAATCGTAAACCTTGCCCCCATTGCCATGCGCTCTGCGCATGGCTGACGTCAGTTCTTGTCTCTGGTCGATTGTGCGGCGCACCATTATCTTCAGGACAACAGATGAAGAGAAAGAACTGAGGACAAAACGATGTTTACTCCGATCCGCAAAATCGCCCGCGCCCTTCGCGTCCCGACCGTTGCTGAGCGTGAAATGCACTACCTGAACGGCGCTCGTGACCTGGTTGACCTGGAATACCGCCAGCGCGAAATCGACCGTGGCATGTTCCGCCGCGCCTGATCCGCCGACCGACCATATCTGGTCCCCGCTGTGACGCCGGTTCTTGCCGGCGTCTTTGCTTTTTGGAACCCTGGCGGACCGCTTTTTCTTGCCGAAACCGTCCCGGATCAACTACATATCCCGCATGCTGTTTCGACGCCGGCAACCGATTTCAAGACTGACAAAGCTGCGTGAGCTTTTCTGGCCGCGTCGTGGCTTCATCCGGTCATTCCAGTATCTGAGCAAACGCATCCTGCGCTTGTCGGCCACGCCGCATGCGATTGCGGCCGGTGTTGTGGCCGGTGTCGTCTCTTCCTGGACGCCGTTCATCGGCCTGCATTTCCTGCTCGCCTTTGCCATCGCCTATCTGGTTGCGGGCAACATGGTGGCCGCAGCGCTGGGCACGGCCTTCGGCAATCCGCTGACCTTCCCGTTCATCTGGGCGACCACCTGGGAAGTGGGACATCGGCTGATCGGCAACGGCGCCCCGGTCGAAGGCAACGTCAATCTGGAGCACAAGTTTTCCGTCGCGGCGATCGAATCCATGTGGCAACCGATCTTGAAGCCCATGCTTGTGGGTGCGATCCCGCTTGCGGTCGTCAGCGGCGTCATCATCTATTGCGTCCTCTACCTCGCCGTATCGAAGTTTCAGGCGCGTCGCCGCGAACGCCTCGCCGAGCGGGCCCGCGCACGGCTGGCTGACGCCCTTCAAGGATCGAGTGTCTGACCATGATCATCGGCATCGGCAGTGACCTCGTGGATATCAGGCGGATCGAGAAGTCGATTGAACGCTTCGGCGACAAATTCACCACCCGCTGCTTCACGGACGAGGAGCAGGCCCGCTCGAACGGCCGGAAAGACGGTGCGGCGTCCTATGCCAAGCGTTTTGCGGCCAAGGAAGCGATGGCCAAGGCGCTCGGCACCGGCATTGCCGAAGGCGTCTTCTGGAAGGAAATGGGCGTCGTCAATCTGCCCAACGGCAAGCCCGGCCTCGAATTGACGGGCGGGGCGGCGAAATGCCTTGAGCGTCTCCTGCCTGTTGGCCATCGTCCCGTCATCCATCTGACCATCACCGACGAATTCCCCTATGCCCAGGCATTCGTCATCATCGAGGCCCTGCCGGAAAGCCGATGAGTTAACTGGTCGCGCTGGTCAAAGCGCCTCTGCGGTTGCCGCGCGGGCACGAACCGACTAGAGAGAGCAGGATTTTCGCAAGAAGGAACCGATCCGCGTGAGCGAAGAAAAGAAGCAAAGTGCCCTCTGGGAAAACGTCAAGGTCATCATCCAGGCCCTGCTTTTGGCCATGGTGATCCGGACCGTATTCTTTCAGCCCTTCACGATTCCATCCGGCTCGATGATGCCGACGCTGCTTGTCGGCGACTACATCTTCGTCAACAAGTTCTCCTACGGCTATTCGAAATATTCGCTGCCCTTCTCGCCGAATCTTTTCGAGGGTCGCATCTTCGAAAGTGCGCCGGAGCGCGGCGACATCGCCGTCTTCCGTTTCCCGCCGAACCCGAGCATCGACTACATCAAGCGCATCGTCGGCCTGCCCGGTGACCGCATCCAGGTGATCGGCGGCGTGCTGCAGGTCAATGGCCAGCCGGTGCCGAAGATCCAGGACGGTGTCTTCACCTCCGATTACCGGATGGATCCGGGCACCGATGTGCCGGTTTTCCGCGAAACGCTGGACAATGGTGTGAGCTATGACACGCTCGACCAGGCCCAGGGCACGCGCGGTGATGACACCCGCGAATTCATCGTGCCGGAAGGCCATTATTTCGCGATGGGCGACAACCGTGACAACTCGCTCGACAGCCGCTTTGACGTCGGCTTCGTGCCGGCCGAAAACCTGATCGGCAAGGCATCGCTGATCTTCTTCTCGCTCGGCAACGACACCTCGTTCCGCGAAGTCTGGAAGTGGCCGGCCAACATGCGTTGGGATCGCCTGTTCAAGGTGGTCGAATGACGGACAAGAAGGTGGTCGGCGAAAAGGATTGGGCGCAGCTCGAAGCTGCGATCGGCCACAAGTTCGCCGACCGCGACCGCCTGATGCGGGCGCTGACCCATGCCAGCGCCCAGGTCTCGCGGGGCAAGAAGGGTGATTACGAGCGACTGGAGTTCCTGGGCGACCGGGTACTCGGCCTCTGTGTCGCCGAAATGCTGTTTACGACGTTCCGCGATGCGACCGAGGGCGAGCTCTCTGTCCGCTTCAACCAGTTGGTCAGCGCCGAGGCCTGCGCCTCTGTCGCCGACGAGATGGAACTGCACCGCTTCATCCGCACCGGCTCGGACGTCAAGAAGATCACGGCGAAGAACATGCTGAATGTCCGCGCCGACGTGGTCGAAAGCCTGATTGCGGCGATCTACCTGGAAGCAGGATTGGAGGCCGCGCGTGGCTTCATCCTCAAATACTGGCAGGGCAGGGCCGCCCATGCCGATGGCGCCCGCCGTGACGCCAAGACAGAATTGCAGGAATGGACGCATGCCAAGTTTGGCAAGCCGCCCACATACAAGGTTGCCGATCGTTCCGGACCGGATCATGATCCCCGCTTCACGGTGATCGTCGAGATCCCGGGCCTGAAGCCCGAGATCGGCATCGATCGTTCCAAGCGTGCCGCCGAACAGGTGGCCGCGACCAAGATACTCGAACGCGAAGGCGTCTGGGCGAAGCCCTCCAACGCCAACTGATTGGACACCATGACCGAACCAGAGACAGAGGACGGCGGCGAAGCCATCGTCAACACCCCGACCCGATCCGGCTTCGTCGCCCTGATTGGCCCGACCAATGCCGGCAAGTCGACGCTGGTCAACCGCTTCGTTGGCGCCAAGGTATCGATCGTCAGCCACAAGGTGCAGACGACCCGCGCCGTGATGCGCGGCATCGCGATCCATAAGAACGCCCAGATCGTCTTCATGGACACGCCCGGCATCTTCAAGCCGCGCCGCAAGCTCGATCGAGCCATGGTGACATCAGCCTGGGGCGGCGCCAAGGATGCCGATATCATCCTGCTCCTGATCGACAGCGAACGGGGCCTGCGCGGTGATGCCGAGGCGATCCTGGAAGCGCTGAAAGATGTGCCGCAGCCGAAGATCCTCGTCTTGAACAAGATCGACCGGGTGCGCCACGAAGACCTGTTCCAGCTCGCGGCCAAGGCCAACGAGACCGTGAAGTTCGACCGCACCTTCATGATCTCGGCGACAACAGGCTCGGGCTGCGACGACATCATGGACTATCTGGCCGAGACCTTCCCGGAAGGTCCCTGGTATTATCCGGAAGACCAGATCTCCGACCTGCCGATGCGCCAGCTCGCAGCCGAAATCACCCGCGAAAAACTGTTCCTGCGCCTGCACCAGGAGCTTCCCTATTCCTCGCATGTCGAGACGGAGAAGTGGGAAGAGCGCAAGGACGGCTCTGTTCGGATCGAACAGGTGATCTATGTCGAGCGCGACAGCCAGAAGAAGATCGTGCTTGGCAAGAACGGCGATGCGATCAAGGCAATCTCGACGGCCTCCCGCAAGGAGATGTCCGAGATCCTCGAACAGCCGGTGCACCTCTTCCTCTTCGTCAAGGTGCGCGAGAACTGGGGCAACGACCCCGAGCGCTTCCGCGAAATGGGCCTGGAATTCCCGCGCGACTGATGAAAACAGAGCGAAGGGCGCTCAGCCCTTCGCCACCCGCCTTGCGACGAAGTCCGAAATTGGCGGCCCGATCAGGATGATCAGGATCAGCCGCATGGTCTGCAGCGCCATGATGAAGGACATGTCGACGGGCGTGGTCGCCGCGATAATCGCAATCGAATCGAGCCCGCCGGGGCTGGTCGCGAGATAGGCGGTCAGCGGGTCGATGCCATGCAGCGACCAGAGCAGGAAGGCGAGCCCGCCGCTGAATGCCATCAACACCAGGATCGAGCCGACGATCTGGGGCAGGGCGCTTGCCGCATGCCGCAGGATGCGACGGGTGAAGGACAGGCCGATCCGCCAGCCGATCACGCCGTAACCCAGCGCCAGAAGCCATTCCGGCAGCTGGAGGGTGATATAGCCCATTACATGCAGCACGGTCGTGGCAACCAGCGGCAGAAGCATGGTGCCGGCCGGGATCTTCAGCCTGGCGCCGACAGCGGCTGCGGAAATCGCTGCCGCCAGTGTCAGGCCGAGATCGAGCCAGTCCGTCTGCGGGAACCAGATGATCGGCTGGGCTGCGCCACCTTCGATGTTGAACACGAAGGCCGCCATCAGCGAGGCACCGGTCGCAACGAAGGCAACCCTCAGATACTGCATGAAGGCGACGAGCCGGGGATCACCACCATGCGCTTCGGCCATCAGCACCATGGCGGAAGCAGCGCCCGCCGAGGTTCCCCAGATCGCGGTCGTGCCGGGCAGGATTTCGGCCTTGGCCATGAGATAGCCGAGCAGGCTACTCGCGGCGATGATTGCAAGCACGATGGAGACGAAGACCGGCCAGTCCTTGGCAACCGTTGAAAGCGTGCCGAGATCGATGGAGCGGGCGATGATGCAGCCGATCAGGGAATGCGCCACGATATAGGGATAGCGATGCACCGACAGTCGCGCGCCATTCGTCGCAACCAGGATGGCCGCAACCATGGGGCCGAGCAGCAGGGCGCCCGGGAAATGCGCGAGAAACAGTCCGCCCGAGATCGCAAAGGACAGGACAAGAAGAATCAGCCAGCGGAGCGCGACGGGCAGCGATGTGAGCAGACCCGGCAGCGGCGGAGGATCGACGGCCGCCGCTCTCGAAACGGCCGGCTCGGCGAGCCCTTCGGGGTCGGGTTGCGGCAGCGTCTCGGGCTCTTTGTCCTGCGGCATGATCATCTCCGTCCTTCGTCTGACCCCCTTTGCTGGGAAAGGGCTGGACGAAAGCGCGATTTCATCAAATAAATGAGGTGCACCTCACAAACGAGTTTTATGAGAATGGCCTCGCAAAAGTCAAGTTCGGCAACGTTGTCGCCGACACCCCAGATCGTCCAGGCGCCGACCGCCAAGGAGCCCAAGCGCAAGCGCGGCATCGCGCGGGTCGCGAAGCTGCTCGATGCCGGCGCGACCGTCTTTGCCGAACAGGGCTACAAGGCCGCCACCATGACAGAGATCGCCGCGCGCGCCGGTGCGCCGATCGGCTCACTCTACCAGTTTTTCCCCAACAAGGATGTGCTCGCCGACGCACTCATTGCCCGCTATGCCGAGCATGTCGAGGCAGCACTCGAGCGTATCAGGGCGCAGGTGGTTGATCTCGACGGCACCCAGCTTGCCGACCGGCTGCTCGATGTGCTCGTCGCCCATGCAGCCGAACGCAGTCTGGCGCTCAGCCTTCTCGACGCCCGCTGGGAGCAGCCGGGCGTGCGTCCCGGAATTCTGCGCGAAAGCCTGCGCCGCCGGATTGCCGAGATCCTCTGCCTCTGGCGTCCGGCCTTGCCCGAAGACCAGGCGCAGGCCATGTCGGTCGTGCTCTTTCAGGCAATGAAGTCCCTCGTGCAACTGCATGAAGAAAAACGTTATCCCGGCAAGGCCGAAGCCATTGCCCACTGGCGCGGCTGGGTGCAGCGCTACCTCACCGAAATCTAAGCCGGACGCCGAAACGCCTATCGCTTTTGATGGCTCTGCGGTAAAAGCTGACCATGCAATGGACGGACGAGGCGATCCTTCTCGGGGTGCGACGGCATGGCGAATCAAGCGTCATTGCCGAG
>JARXAK010000052.1 GCA_029865885.1 Rhizobium sp.
GGCCGAAGGCCCGCATCGCCAGGACAAGATGATGTTGATGGTCGATGTCGGCACCAATGCCGAGATCGTCCTTGGTAACCGCACCCGCACCGTTGCCGCCTCCTCGCCCACCGGCCCTGCCTTCGAAGGTGCGGAAATCTCCTGCGGTCAGCGTGCCGCCCCCGGTGCCATCGAGCGTGTGCGCATCGATGCGACCACGCTGGAGCCACGCTTCAAGGTCATCGGCGTCGAACAATGGTCGGATGAGGAGGGCTTCACTGAGGCCGCGGAAAAGACCGGCATCACCGGCATCTGCGGCTCGGCGATCATCGAAGTCGTCGCTGAAATGTATCTCTCCGGCGTCATCTCCGCCGATGGCGTTGTCGATGGCGGCATGGCCGCCAAAAGCCCGCGCATCCTCGAAAACGGCCGCACCTTCTCCTATCTGCTGCATGACGGCGCCCAGAAGATCACGGTGACGCAGAACGACGTGCGCGCCATCCAGCTCGCCAAGGCCGCCCTTTATGCCGGCATCAAGCTCCTGATGGAAAAGCTCGACGTCGAAACCGTCGACACCATCCGCTTCGCCGGCGCCTTCGGCTCCTTCATCGATCCGAAATACGCGATGGTCTTGGGCCTCATCCCCGATTGCGAACTCTTAGACGTCAAAGCCGTCGGCAACGCCGCCGGCACCGGCGCCCTGATGGCCCTCCTCAACCGCGACCACCGCCGCGAAATCGAAGACACCGTCACCCGCATCGAAAAGATCGAAACGGCGCTCGAACCCCATTTCCAGCAGCTCTTCATCGATGCCATGGCGCTGCCCAACAAGGTCGATCCGTTTCCGAAACTCTCGGCGGCAGTAACGCTGCCGGAGCGGAAGGTGCTGGCGGAGGGGGATGGAGACGGTGGTGGGCGGAGACGGCGGAGGTCGCGGGAGTAGACAGAGGCCCGGATAAGGTAGAGACCGGGGGAATGCCCCGGTCTCGATACAAGCTTCACATGACCCGCTTGATATCGCTATAGGCGCCGTCGGTCTTCAGCGTCACCGTCACGGGATCTCCGGTCCGGTTGCGCCAGAACCAGCCGTGATTGCCATCGAAGGCGGCTTCCAGCACGCCGGAATCCTCGGCGGCGCCGCGACCCTTTTCGTAGCTGATGCTTTCGCCGCCACCGTCGCCATGGGTGTCGAAGTTCACCTTCGAGCCATTCGCCGTCCAGGCATAGTTCGCCTTGGCGCCCTTCAGCATGACAAGCTTGACCTCTGCGCCCTCACCGGGCTGCAGCGTGATCGACACTTCGTCCTGACGTACGGCATCCTGCGCATAGGCCGAGGAGATGCCGAATTCGCGGATGATGCGGTCAAGAAGGCTTGAGCCTTCCTGGGGTGCCGGTGCCGGTGCCAGTTGCGGCGCAATCAGGCTTTCGCCGGCATTCTGGTCCTTGAGACGATCGAGTTCCGCCTCTTCGGCGAGCTGCGCTTTGATCTCGCCCATCTCGGTCAGGCCCATGACGGCGCCAAGGCCGGTCGGATCCACGGCATATTCCGAGGGCATGACCACGGTGACCAGCAGAACACCTGCGGCGATGGCGGAGATAACAGTCGACTTGACGAGCTGGGCCGAGGACGGGAGGTCGTCGGGATTGGGGGCTTGTGAATTGAACATGGGTTATTCCTCTGAGGTTCAGGAAACGAAATAGCCGGTCATCTGCATGCCAAAGAGCAGCCAGCCGGCGGTCATCATCAGGACATTGGCGGTATAGGCATGGCGCAGGAAGCCGGAGGTCTTGCGCCAGTAGCTCATGGCAATCAGGATGATGGCGAGCGCGATGAGCTGGCCGATCTCGACGCCGACATTGAAGGCAAGCAGGTTCGGGATCAGCCCGTCCTCGGCAATGTCGTATTCGAGGATCTTGGTCGCGAGACCGAGCCCGTGGAACAGGCCGAAGATGAGTGTCGCCACCTTGGTGTTCGGCTGGAAGCCGAGCCAGCGCTGGAATGCGCCGAGATTGTCGAGTGCCTTGTAGACGACCGAAAGCCCGATGATCGCATCGATCAGATAGGCGCTGACATTCCAGCCATAGTAGACGCCGAGCAGCATCGTGGTGGAATGGCCGATGGCAAACAGGCTGACATAGAGGGCGATGTGCTTCAGCCTGTAGAGGAAGAAGATCACGCCGAACAGGAAGAGCAGATGGTCATAGCCCGTGACCATGTGCTTGGCGCCAAGATAGATGAAGGGGATGATGTGAACCCCTGAGATCTCCTGGATATAGCCCTTGTCGCCTTCGGCCACGGCATGCGCGGCGGCCCCATGGGCGAAGAGCAGCAAAGACAGGCTGGCAAGCAGCAGGGTGGCGACGATGTGGCGGGTATAATCCCCAAGCCACACGCCCCCGAGAAGCAGTGTTTTCATGTTTGATATCCGTGAACGGTTGAACCGGCCGCATAAGCGGCGTGGATCAGACGAGGTTCACGAAGCGTGGCGGGCGGTGGATGCCGTAAAGGCGGCCATCATCCCGCGTGGTATCGACCAGGATGAAAGCCGAGTACAAACCACTGGGCATCTTGGGCCGCGATGCGGAAACGAGACCGGCTTTTTCATGCGTATGGTCAGCATGATGATGGTCGGTATCAGCCGTGTCGACGCTAAAATCCAGATCATCGTCATGGGAGTGATCGCCATGCTCATGTCCATGGGAGTGGTCAAGCATGGACTGAGCCGAGGCGTGTTCGATCAGCGGATGACTACCCTGTGGGACGAACGAAAACACCAGCGTGGCGAGCACCGCCAGCATGGTCATCGACAGAGATCCGAATCGTCGTCCACCCCGAAGCTTCATGGCCGACGAGATAGCCCTGATTGATGGCAGAAACAAGAAAGCCGATTGAAGTATCCTCTCCAGGGGGATAGGAATTGTCCATGAGCGAACACCGACACGAAACGCATCCCGACATCATCAAGCGCCTCAAGCGCGCCGAAGGCCATCTGAGGAGTGTCACCGCCATGATCGAGGCGGGCAAACCTTGCCTCGACATCGCGCAACAACTGGATGCCGTCGAGAAGGCCGTCCGCAACGCCAAACGTACGCTGATCCAGGACCATCTCGATCATTGCCTGGAGGAAACAGTGGGCGCGCTGGATCTCTCCCAGCGAAAGACGATCGACGACTTCAAGACCATCACGAAATACCTCTGAAGGACGCGGTCGATGCTGGATGTTCTGCGCAATCGAACCTACCGGCATCTGTTTCTCGCGCAGGTTATCGCGTTGGTGGGCACGGGGCTTGCCACCGTTGCCCTGGGGCTGCTTGCCTTCGATCTCGCAGGCGATCGTGCCGGAGCGGTGCTCGGCACGGCGCTGGCGATCAAGATGATCGCCTATGTCGCTGTCGCCCCGATCGCCGGAGCCTTCGCTGAGGTGCTGCCGCGCCGGGCCATGCTCGTTGCGCTCGATCTCATCAGGGCCGTTGTCGCGCTCTGCCTGCCCTTCGTTTCGGAGATCTGGCAGGTCTATGTCCTGATCTTCATCCTCCAGTCTGCGTCTGCCGCGTTCACTCCGGCATTTCAGGCGACCATCCCGGATGTCCTGCCGGAAGAGAAGGACTATACCCGGGCGCTGTCTCTCTCCAGGCTCGCCTATGATCTGGAAAGCCTTGTCAGCCCGATGCTGGCGGCTGCCCTGCTGACGGTCATCTCCTTCCACTCGCTCTTCGCCGGAACGGTCTTCGGATTTCTGGCCTCAGCGGCACTCGTCGTTTCAGTAGCGCTGCCCAATCATCCCGCGAAAGAGCGCCGGAGCATCTACGAGCGCACGACACGCGGTTTGAAGATCTATCTTGCGACACCGCAACTGCGGGGGCTGCTCGCACTCTGCCTGACGGTGTCTGCAGCAGGCGCCATGGTCATCGTCAATACTGTCGTCTTCGTGCAGGCGGAGTTCGGATTGACTGCCTCCGACACGGCGATTGCGCTCGCCGCCTTCGGATCGGGATCGATGGTCGCGGCACTCGTTCTGCCCAGGCTTCTCGACCGAATGCCAGACAGGCAGGTCATGCTTTACGGTGCAGCACTCCTCGGTGCAGGCTTGATCGCGACCGCGTTCATCGAGACCTACGGCTTGCTGCTGGCGCTTTGGTTTCTTCTTGGGATCGGCTACTCCGTTGTTCAGACACCATCCGGCCGTCTGCTGCGGCGGTCAGCTCATCCGGAGGATCGGCCGGCACTCTTCGCTGCCCATTTCGCCCTGTCTCACGCCTGCTGGCTGATAACCTATCCGCTTGCCGGGTGGCTTGGAGCGACAATCGGCCTCCCGTCAACCGCCATCGTCATGGCATTTGTGGCGGGCACCGGCCTGGCTGCGGCTCTTGGGTCCTGGCGGCGGGCCGATGAAGTCGAGATCGAGCATAGCCACGAAGATCTTGCCGATGACGATCCACACCTCAAGGAAGGGCATCATCGCCACGGCCATAGCCATGCGCATGCTTTCATGGTCGATCGACTACATCCGGATTGGCCGCGCGAACGCTGAGGAGGGCTGGGCTGAAGTTGACCGGGGCGGAGTGTTTCCAAGATACACGCCCTCACCCCAAAATGTCAGCCGCATCCTCCACCATCTTCGCCAGCGCCTCGGGCTTAGCCCCACGCACCGGGCTGAAATACTTGACCTTCAAATCCTTGAAGCCACAGAACGCCAGGATCTGCCGCCGCAGCACCTTCACCCAGCCATTGCCGTAGAGCCATTTGAGGAAGAATGTCGGCGTATCCGAGGTGATCACCACCCGCGCCTTGCGGCCCGCCAGAAGGGGCTTCGGCAGCGCCTTGCCCTCGATATATTGAAAGCCGAAACCCGGCATCAGCAGCCGGTCGAAGAGGCCTTTCAGCTTCCCCGGCGCCGAACCCCACCAGAGCGGATGCACGATCACGAGGCGGTTGCACCAGGTGAGGCTGTCGGCGAGTGCTGCAAGATCCGGCTCCCAGTCCATCCGGGCGCGATAACCCTGGCGCAGATTGGCGTCGAAATCGAGATCTTCGAGATGCACCAGCCGCACGGTCTGGCCAAGCTTTCGCGCCTCCGCCGCGATCCTTTCGGCCATCGCTCCACACAGCGTGTCGCGGGCCGGATTGCCGTTCAGCACGAGCAGGCGCGACGGCTGAGGCGTCTTGGACAGGAAGGACATCGGGGGCTCCTTGATTTGTGACCGTGGTCAAAATGTGATCTATAAAATGACCACGGTCAAGTTATTTGTCGCGCTAGGCTGCGGCAAAAGGAATCGTCGATGAAACTCAGCCAGCAACGCAGCCGCCAGACCCGCGATCAGATCATCGCCGCCGCGCGCGACCTCTTCGCCCGCCAGGGCTATGAGCCGACCAGCATCGACCAGATCGCCGCCGCTGCCAAAGTGGCGAAATCCAGCGTCTTTGCCCATTTCGGCGACAAGGCGAATTTGCTGGCAGCCCTTGGCCTGTCGCAGATCGAGGCCCTGGCCGAAGCCGGGCGGCAGGGCGATGCATCGGATCCGGCCCAGCCGCTCGAAGTCCGCGTGCTCGCGCTGCTCTCACCCTGGCTTGCCTATTTCTGCCGCGAACCCGCCTTTGCCGGCCTATATCTCAGCCAGTCCGGCATTGCGCGCGGTCCCCATACGGATGAATTCATGCGCCTCTGCTTCGAGCTGGAGGACCAGACGGCACGCATTTTCGAGACGGGGCTCGATGGCTGCACACCTGATCAGGCCCGCCTGTTTGCCCGTGGTGTCCAGGCGCTGTTTCACGAGGCAATCGTCTACGAGATCTCCGACTGGCTGAAGCAGTCGCAGACGCCGCCCCGCTCGAGCGAAGCCGTCCTTACGGATTTCCTCGCCGTCTGGATCGCCGGCGCCCGGCGCCAGACCGGCTCATAGCCCCGCCACGAACCGCCGCGCCGCCTGCGCCAGAACCTCCGGCTCGAAACCCGAAAAGCCGATCACCAGCCCGCGCCGATCCGTCGGCCCGGCATAAAGCGGCGACAGCGCCTTGACCCCGAAACCGACCGCCCGCGCCTGGGCCACCAGCGCGCAATCGTCTTCCGCGCCGTCGAGCTCCGCCACCAGATGCAGCCCCTGCTCCGGCACGGTCACCGTCAGCCGGTCTGAGCGCAGCGCCGCAACCAGCGCATCCCGCGCCGCCTTCACCCTTTTGCGCGCCCGCTTGATATGCGCCGAAAAGTGCCCGTCGCGCAGAAATTCGGTCAGCGCATCCTCGGCAAGCGTTGAGGGAAAGCGATCCGTTAGCCGGCGAATGGTCAGCACCCGCTCACGCAAAGCCCGGGGCACGACGAGATAGCCGAAGCGAAAGCCCGGCAGCAGCGTCTTCGAAAACGTGCCGAGATAGATCACGCGGCCCTCGCCATCGATGCCCTGAAGCGCGCTCAAGGGCGGCCCGGCAAAGCGGAACTCGCTGTCGTAATCATCCTCGATGATATAGGCGCCCGCCCCACGCGCCCAGTCGATCAGGGCGAGCCGCCGGGCCATGGAAAGCGTCACACCCAGCGGATATTGATGCGACGGCGTGACATAGACCGCCTTAGCCTCCGGCCGTGCGGCGATCCCCGAGGACACATCGATCCCCTCGCCATCAACAGGCACCGGCGTCACGCAAAGCCCCGTGCCCTCGAAAAGCTCGCGCGCCGCCGCATAACATGGGTCTTCGATCCAGACGGGATCGCCGGGTTTCAGAAGCGCCCTGACCGCCAGATCCAGCCCCTGCTGCGTGCCCGCCGTCATGATCACCTGGTCCGGCTCGCAAGCGACCCCGCGCGCCGCCTTGAGGTAAGCCGCGACTTCCACACGCAGCGCCAGGCTGCCGGCCGGATCGTTGTAATGGAAATGCCGCGCCGAAGGCTGCGTCAGATGCCGGTTCATCAGCATGCGGAAAATCCGAAGCGTCGTCTCGTCCGCCGTCGAGCAGCCGAGAGCCCCGGGCAACGGCGCCTGGGCCTCCCGGGCTTCGATCACCTGCGGCTCGGGCGCTAGCGGTAACAACGGCACGGCCTCGGCCACATAGGTCCCCGCCCCCACCCGCGCCTCGGCAAAACCGTCCGCCACCAGCATTTCGTATGCCGCAACCGCCGCCCCGCGCGAAATGCCGAACCGCCCGGCAATATCCCGCGTCGTCGGCAGCTTGTCGCCGGGCTTCATCTGGCCGCTCTCGATCAGCCCGCGCAGCGCCCGGTACAGCGCCAGCCGCCTTGGCCCCTTGGCCGGCAACATGGGCGTGCTTGCCGACCAGTCGGAATTGGTTCGCAGTTTTTGCATCATGGTGGATCTTCTTTGGACCAATTGACCGGCTTATCCCTGCCGCATTCTGATCCAGGAGACAAGCATGAACGAGATCGCAGCACCCGAAACCTTCCCCGTCACCCCGCGCAACCGGGCAAAACGCCTGCATGAGCGCGCGGCCTACGACCGCGAGGCCGTCTATGCCGTGCTTGATGCGGGCCTCCTCTGTCACGTCGCCTATGTCATCGACGGCCAGCCCTATTGCACGCCGACCATCCACTGGCGCGAGGGCGACTGGCTGTTCTGGCACGGCTCGTCCGCAAGCCGCATGCTGAAGAGCCAGAAGGCCGGTATCCCCGTCTGTCTCACCGTCGCCCATCTCGACGGCCTGGTGCTCGCCCGCTCCGGCTTCCACCACTCGGCCAACTACCGCTCCGCCATGTGCTTCGGCACCGCCCAGATCATCGACGACCCGGAGGAAAAGGCAGAGGCGCTCAAAGCCGTCGTCGACCGCTTCTATCCCGGCCGCACCGACGTGTTGCGCGAAAACGACCCGCAGGAAACCAAGGGCACGATGGTCATCGGCATGCGCATCGAGGAAGCCTCGGCAAAGGTCCGCTCCGGCGGCGTCTCCGACGATCCCGCCGACATCGACGCCCACGTCTGGGCCGGCGTCATCCCGGTCGAAACCCGCCTGCGCGCCCCGGAAATCTGCCCCAAGGTCCCCGACGGCGTGGCCTATCCCGACCACCTCGCCCACTTCCAGGAAGGCCGCCGGCTCGACGAGGTCTTGACGGAAAGCCAGACGCTCTATGAAAAGCAGGCCTGATCAAGGCCTCCGATTGCGGGGCCGCTGAGAGCAACGAGGCCCCGCATGCAGACCCTCTACGTCGTCACCCATCCGCAATCGGTCCACCATGTCGAAGGCCGGGTCGGCGGCTGGTATGATACGCCGCTCACCGATCTCGGCCGCCGCCAGGCCGAAGCGATCGCTGCCCGCCTCGCCGCCCTCAACGCCGACACGACCCCGAGCCTCACCGCATCGGACCTGCTGCGCTGCCGCGAAACAGCCGAGATCATCGGTCGGCATTTCTCGCTTGCGCCCCGCCTCACCTCCGATCTGCGCGAAATGAGCTGCGGTGTCGCCGAAGGCCAGCCGCAAGCCTGGCTCACCGCCCGTCGCCTGCCGGTGCCCGAAGCGGGCGGCCTTGATGATACCGGCGGCATCGAAGGCGCCGAAACGCGACGCCAGACCGGGACCCGCATCTACCGCGCCATGGACGAAATCCTCGCCGAACCCGCAGGCAGCCACATCATCGTCACCCACGGCTTCGCGCTCACCTTCGTCATCGCCTGGTGGATCGGCATGCCGATCGAAAGCCTCGCACGGGTCAATTTCCCCGTCACCTCCGGCAGCATCACCCATCTGGCCGAAAACGCTTTCTGGAAAAGCCGCGCCGTGGTCACGCTTGGGGACACGGGCCACCTCAACGGTATTTAAGCATCGCTTTCTGGCCCATCCGCACTTTCTTGCGTCCTCGATCGCGTTCGAGGTCTCTCGAAATCCAATCCGAATGCATGTCGATCTCAAGCATATCCACCCGAGGAGATCGTGATGCTGAAGTCTCTCATGTCGACAGGCCTGATCTGGCTGTCGATCGCCACATTCGCCGCCGCCACCGACCAGGTCGGCTTTCGTGACGTTGACATCAACCAGGAGGCCGCCCGCCCGCTGCATCTGGTGGTCTGGTATCCCACATCGGAGCCCGGCCCCGGCGAACTGACCGGCGAAAACAAGGTCTTCTTCGGCACGAAGGCCACGCGTAATGCCATGCCGGCGCCGGGCGAACACCCTCTTGTCGTCCTCTCGCATGGTTATGGTGGCAGCTGGCGCAATCTCAGCTGGCTTGGCCACGCCCTCGCGCGCCAGGGCTATGTCGTCGCCGCCCCCGATCATCCCGGCACGACCACCTTTGACAGAGACCCCACAAGAGCCGCGATGCTATGGGAGCGCCCACGGGATCTCAGCCGCGTGATCGATGCCCTGACCGCGCGCCCCGAGCTCGCAGGCCAGGTCGACAACAAGCGGATCGCCGCCATCGGACATTCCCTGGGGGGCTGGACCGTGACGGCCCTGGCCGGCGCCCGGTTTGAGACCGCGCGCCTTGCACAGGAGTGTGCGGCAAACGCCAGCCCGCGTGCCTGCGCCCTCTCCACCGAACTCGGCCTTGCCGACCCGCAATTGGAACACAGCATGGCCGATACGCGGATCAAGGCCTTCGTGTCGCTCGATCTCGGTCTGGCGCGTGGTTTCTCTCCGCAAAGCCTGGCCGATATCCGGATCCCTGCCCTGGTCATCGCTGCCGGCACCGATATCGGCGATATGCCCGCAGAGCTCGAAAGCGGCTACCTTGCAGCACATCTGCCCAAGGCATCCTCCACCTATGTGACGATTTCCGACGCCATGCATTTCAGCTTCATGCAACTCTGCAAGCCGAATGCGGTGGCGCTGATCGAAGAGGAAACGCCCGGCGACGGGATTGTCTGCAAGGATGGCGCAAGCCGCAGCCGTGAGGAGATCCACCGGGAAATCACATTTCTCGTCACCGGCTTCCTGGCCGATGCCCTCACGGTCAATCCATAGCGCGACCCTGCGGGTTGATGGCGCAGCATCGGCGAAGCGCCATCGCCTTACCCTTCATCCCGCCGAAATCCACCCCTCGAGCTTTGCCCGCTGGGCATCCGAAAACACCTGCGACTTGCGCGTCGTCTGGTCGAAATGCACCACCACCGTCTCGGCCGCCGCACACAGCCTGCCCTTCTGGAACACCGCCTGTTGCATGGTCACCGACGAGCGCCCGACGCGTGTCACCCGCGTGCCGATCTCGACCGTGCCGGGCCACAGCACCTCTGCGATGTAATCGATGTCGAGCTTGGCGAGCACGAAGGAAAAGCCCTCGTCGAGCAGCGGATCCTGAGGATTGTAGATCAGCTCCACACGCCCCGTTTCCATGAAGGTGGCAAAGACGGCATTGTTGACATGCCCCTGCCGGTCCGTGTCGCCATACCGCAGCTTGTCGTAAGCCTGGCCTGCAAAATCCTGAAGCCGCAGCCCCTTCGTCTCATCCTTCATCCGCACCCAATTCCCACTGCCGACTGCCTATTGGCCAACACACACTTCGGCATTTCCCTAATTCCGGAAATCGCCAATCACTTACCGATCGCGCCCGCTTACGCCGCCATGCCGATCATCTCGGAAAAGGCATACCGCACGCTGTCGGCCACCGCCTGGATCGTCTCCGACGTCTCCTTGCCGGTCAAAAGCCTGACCTCGAAAGACCCGAGCTCCGGCAGCCCGTGTTTGGCCCCAAGCGCCGTCATGTCGTCGGTGAGGTAGCTGCGCGGCAGGGGGGCGACCGCGAGATCGGCAATCACGGCCGCCCGCTGCGCCATCGTATGGGCCGAGAGATAGGCGATGCGATAGGGCCGTTTGTCCTTGTCGAGCCGCGCCAGCGCATCCGCCCGCCAGCAGCAGCCATCCTCCCAGATCGACACGGGCAGCGGATCGCGCAAATGCGCCGTGCCGCATTTCGCCCCCGCCCAGACCAGCTGCTCCTGGTGGATCACCTCGCCCTCATGCACCACCTGGCCCGGCGCGCAATTGACCAGAGTCAGATCGAGCCGCTGCTCGGCAAGCCGCCGCCGAAGCGCGCCCGAGGTATCGACCGTCAGATCGACCATGATCAGCGGATAAAGCTCGGCAAAGCGACGCAGGATCGTCGGCATGAAGCGCTCGCCGATATCGTCGGGTGCGCCGAGCCTGACCACCCCCTTCATCTCCGGCATGCGAAATCGCCCGACCGCCTCGTTCGACAGCGCCAGCATCCGCCTTGCATAGGGCAGCAGCACCTCGCCGCTTTCCGTCAGTGTCACCGAACGCGCATCGCGCAAAAACAGCGTGACGTTCAGCTGCTCCTCGAGCTTCTTGATCTGCATCGAGACCGCAGACGGCGTGCGAAACACCCGGTCGGCGGCGGTGGTGAAGCTGCCGGTTTCGGCAATCGCCACGAAGGTCCTGAGGACATCGTTGTCGAGAAGCGGAAGCGGCTGGCGCAGCATGAGCGTCATGGCGATAGACCTTCAACAAAATTGAACTTGAGCACGATACTATTGCGTTTGATTGAATGTCAATCGGGGCGCATCCTCCTCTGCAGTCGAGCCGAAAGGAGGATCGCCCCATGCCAAAAGCACCGTTTCAAACCCTGCGCGACAGCCTTGCAAGGCTGATGACAAAATCCAGAGCCCGGGCCACGCGCGCCGCCACCCGCCAGGCCTTGAGGTCGCTTTCCCCGGCCCTGCGCGAGGATCTCGGCCTCACCCGCCATCGCCAATACATCATTTTTCAGAATGATAAGCATCAGAAACATTCGTTTGATTGATGCATGAAAAGGCGCGAAAAACACCTCCGGCCCCCCAACAACGGATGAGCAATGGGGCCGCCGAACCCATAGAGGATCAAGACCATGACCACGGTTTGCAGCGTTTCCCCGATCACCCACACCGTCTCCGCCCCGACCCCGGGCGCGCTGGCGAAGGCCGTGGCCGGCCGGCTCGCGACCAGGGTCACATGTCTTGCCCGCGCCATGGCCGACAACCACCGCCGGCGAGTCGACCAGGCCGCCCTGGAGG
>JARXAK010000097.1 GCA_029865885.1 Rhizobium sp.
CCGTGTTGGTCGCGGCGGTCTGCGCCTGGGCAGGCGCCAGCGATGTGATCGCTGCGAGCGCCGTGCAGGCAAGCAGGATGGGGCGGAGGGACCGGGAGCGCATGCGTGTCGTCCTTTCGATGGCCGCAAAAGGGGGATCCCGCTCCTGAAGTCGGAAGCGGGTCGGCCGAATGGGATTGCGTCAAAAACGTGGCGGAAACGCTGTTCCCGCCGTAATCATGCCGTATAAAACATGATTACAATCGTCAAGATATAAAACATGATTCTTTTGATCATGAATTATGGCGGCCACTCGCGTGACAGAAATGCCACAAGTTTTGAGAGGTAGACCTCGAACGGCTAAAACAGGCCTTCGATGGCACCATCGCCATTCAGCCGGATCTTCTCCGAAGACGGGACGCGCGGCAGGCCCGGCATGGTCATGATCTCGCCGGTGATGGCAACAACGAAGCCGGCACCGGCAGAGAGCCGCACCTCCCGCACATGCACGCTGTGGCCCTCCGGCGCACCGCGCAAGGTCGGATCGGTCGAGAAGGAATACTGCGTCTTGGCCATGCAGACCGGAAGACTGCCATAGCCCTGCTGCTCCCAGTCGGCGAGCTGGTCGCGCACCGCCTTGTCGGCGGTCACCTCGCCGGCCCGGTAGATCTCGGTGGCGATCCGCTCGATCTTGGAAAAGAGCGGCATGGCATCCGGATAGAGCGGATGGAAGCTGGACGGCGTCTCGGCAATGCGGACCACGGTTTCGGCAAGTGCGGTGATGCCGGCGGAGCCTTCTGCCCAGTGACGGCAGAGCACCGCCTCGGCCCCAAGCCCCGCAGCAACCGCCTTGATGGCAGCGATCTCGGCATCGGTATCGGTGGTGAAGTGGTTGATGGCAACGACCGCCGGCACGCCGAACTTGGCGAGGTTTTCCAGATGCCGGGCAAGATTGACCGCACCCCGCTCGACGGCTGCGACATCCTCGCGGGAGAGATCGTCCTTCGCCACGCCGCCATTCATCTTGAGCGCCCGGACAGTTGCCACGATGACCACGGCCGAGGGGTTGAGCCCCGCCTTGCGGCATTTGATGTCGAAGAATTTTTCCGCCCCGAGATCGGCCCCGAAACCAGCCTCCGTCACCACATAATCGCCGAGCTTCAGCGCCGTCGTCGTTGCGACCACCGAATTGCAGCCATGGGCGATATTGGCGAAGGGGCCGCCATGCACCAGCGCCGGATTGTTTTCGAGCGTCTGCACCAGGTTCGGCTGAAGCGCCTCCTTGAGCAGCACGGCCATGGCGCCGTCGGCCTTCAGGTCGCGGGCAAAGACAGGGCTCTTGTCACGGCGATAGCCGATGATGATGGCGCCCAGCCGCCGTTCCAGGTCTTCGAGGTCGGTCGCAAGGCACAGGATCGCCATGACTTCCGAGGCAACCGTGATGTCGAAACCCGCCTCGCGCGGAAACCCGTTGGACGCACCGCCGAGCGACGTCACGATCTGGCGCAGCGCCCGGTCGTTCATGTCCATCACCCGACGCCAGGTGATCCGGCGTGTGTCGATGTTGAGCTCGTTGCCCCAGTAGATGTGGTTGTCGATCAGCGCCGAGAGCAGATTGTGCGCCGAGGTGATGGCGTGGAAATCGCCGGTGAAATGGAGGTTGATGTCCTCCATCGGCACGACCTGCGCATGTCCGCCGCCCGCCGCCCCGCCCTTCACCCCGAAACAGGGGCCAAGCGAGGGCTCGCGGATACAGATCACCGCCTTTTTGCCGATCCGGTTCAGCCCGTCGCCAAGACCGACGGTCGTCGTCGTCTTGCCCTCGCCAGCCGGCGTCGGGTTGATCGCGGTCACCAGGATCAGCTTGCCGTCCGGCCTGTCCGACAGTCCCTTGATGAAGGATGCCGAAATCTTCGCCTTGTCGTGGCCATAGGGGATCAGGCTGTCCGAGGGAATGCCAAGCTTGAAGCCGATCTCCTGGATCGGCCGCTTGGCAGCCGCGCGCGCAATGTCGATGTCGGATGATACGGTCATGCTTCCCCCTGCCTTCTATTGGGCGGAGGATCGGACGATGGCGACGGACTGGCAAGCAGGCAGACAGACTTTATTTCACACGGCGGCCACCGCACCGTGCGGGAACACGCAAGACCCCCTTGTTCCCGAGGCGAACGATGTATTATTTGCGCCGCAACAAAACCGTTGTCGAAAGGACACCCTTGATGAAGTCGCTGGAACTGCTGATCGAAAAGATCATTCTATCGAGCCGCTGGATCCTGGTGGTATTCTATCTCGGCCTGGTCGCAGCGCTGGCCGTCTATGCCGTCTCCTTCGGCTACAAATTCCTGAAGATCGCCCAGAACGTCTTCGTCTACGAGGACTTCGAGATGATCCTCGCCATGCTGGCGCTGATTGACGCCGCCCTGGTGGCCAGCCTGATCGTCATGGTGATGATCTCCGGCTACGAGAACTTCGTCAGCCGTTTCGACGAGGCCGATGACCAGGTCTCCTTCCTCGGCAAGCTCGATGCCGGCAGCCTGAAGATCAAGGTCGCCTCCTCGATCGTGGCGATCTCCTCGATCCACCTGCTGCAGGTCTTCTTGAACGCCAACCAGTATACCGACGGCAAACTGATGTGGCTCACGGTCATCCACCTCGCCTTCGTCGTTTCGGCGGTGATGCTGGGTTATCTGGAGGTGATGATGAACGGCAAGAAGAAGGGCAGCGACGCCGACAAGATTTGAGCGCCCACACCCTCCCCTTGAGGGGGAGGGTCGGAGCAAAGCTCCGGGGTGGGGTGATGGCAGCTGCATTCGCCCAGCATCGTGCGTCTAACTCGCGGGGTCGTTCACCCCCACCCGCCGCTTCGCGGCGACCTCCCCCTCAAGGGGGAGGTGGGAATGGACGAAATCACCCTTCCCCGATCGCAATCAGGCTGGCATTGCCGCCGGCAGCCGCCGTATTCACCGAAATCACCTGCTCTACCGCAAAGCGGCTGAGATAGGCCGGACCACCCGCCTTGAAGCCGGTGCCGGACATGCCGGAGCCACCGAAGGGCTGGGTGCCGACGACGGCGCCGATCATGTTGCGGTTGACGTAGATGTTGCCGGTGTCGAGCGCTTCCGTGACCTTGCGGATTGTCGCCTCGATGCGGCTGTGCACGCCGAGCGTCAAGCCGTAGCCGGTGGCATCGATCGAGGCGATCACCTGGTCGAGCGCCTTGGCCTTCCAGCGCACGACATGCAGAACGGGGCCGAAGATCTCCCTGGTCAGCGCCTCGGGGCGGTCAAGCTCGACGATATGCGGGGCGAAGAAATTGCCGGTCGCAGGCACTTGGCCAGCATAGCGCACCTTCTGGCTCCGCTTCATCTCGGCGATATGGGTCTCCAGCATCGCCTTCTGCTTTTCGTCGATGACAGGGCCGATATCCGTGGTGATCTCCATGGGATTGCCGAGGTTCAGCTCACGGGCCGCCCCTTCGATCATCTCCAACATGCCATCGGCAATGTCTTCCTGCAGATAGAGGATGCGCAGCGCCGAGCAACGCTGGCCGGCAGAGCGAAACGCCGAGAGCACGACATCGTCGGCCACCTGTTCGGCAAGTGCTGTGGCATCGACGATCATGGCGTTGAGGCCACCGGTTTCGGCAATCAGCGGCACGATCGGGCCGTCCTTGGCGGCAAGCGTCCGGTTAATCGCCTGGGCAGTACCCGTCGAACCGGTAAAGGCGATGCCGGCGAGTTTCGGATGGGCGGCGATGGCCGCACCGACATCGCCGGCACCCGGCAGCAGCATCAGCACGTCCTCCGGCACGCCCGCCTTGTGGAAGAGCTTCACGGCCTCAAACGCGATCAGCGGCGTCTGCGGCGCGGGCTTGGCGATAACGGCATTGCCGGCGACGAGAGCAGCGGAGACTTGCCCAAGGAAGATGGCGAGCGGGAAATTCCACGGCGAGATGCAGGCAAACACGCCACGGCCCCGCCAGGAGAGACGGTTGAGTTCACCCGTCGGGCCGGGCATGACTTCGGCTTCACCGAATTGCTTGCGGGCTTGGATTGCATAATAGCGGCAGAAGTCGACCGCCTCGCGGATTTCGGCGACGCCATCATCCAGCGTCTTGCCCGCTTCAAGCGCCAGAAGCGACAGGAGCCAGTCACGATCGGCATCCATCAGGTCGGCCATCTTGTCGAGTGTGGCAGCACGCTCCTCAATGGGCAGTCGCGACCAGCCGGCAAAGCCTTTTCGTCCGGCGGCAAAGGCCCTGTTGACATCGGCGGGTGTCGCGTTGCGCACGGTGCCGACCTTGCGCGAGCGATCGGCGGGCGACAGCACGGGCTGATCGCTGGTGGCGCCGGTTGCCCCCGGCACCAGCGGATAGGCCGCGATCTCGGCCAGCGGCTGGCCAATGCGGGCCATCAGCCGCTCCAGATTGTCGCGATGGCCGAATTCGAAGCCGGCGCTGTTCCGGCGGTCGCCATAGAGACCAAGTGGCAT
This sequence comes from Rhizobium sp., assembly GCA_029865885.1. Taxonomy (GTDB): domain Bacteria; phylum Pseudomonadota; class Alphaproteobacteria; order Rhizobiales; family Rhizobiaceae; genus Allorhizobium. The sequence goes on from JARXAK010000097.1 coordinate 4,471, forward strand.
CGGGATCTGGCTGTGGCGGGCGCTCTGGCCATGGCTCAAGCCGAGCTTCTCGGTCGGACGCTCAAGCAGCGCCGTCACCGGAATATTCTTGTCGCCGGCAACCGCCACGAAGGACGAGTTCGCGCCGTTCTCAAGCAGACGACGGACGAGATAGGCGAGCAGATCGCGGTAGCCGCCGACAGGCGCATAGATGCGGCAGGCGATCCGGTCATTGCCAGACAGAAGCGTGTCGTAGAGTGCCTCGCCCATGCCATGCAGGCGCTGGAATTCAAAGCCGGAGCGATCAGCACCGGCAAGCTCGATGATGGTCGAGACGGTGAGCGCATTGTGGGTGGCGAATTGCGGGAAGATGCGCGCGCGCTTTTCCATCAGCTTCGCCGCACAATGCAGATAGGAAAGATCGGTCGCGGGTTTGCGGGTCCAGACCGGGTAGTCGTCGAGACCACGCTCCTGGGCGCGCTTCACTTCCGTATCCCAATAGGCGCCCTTGACCAGACGCACCATCATCCGGCGGCCATACTGCTGGCAGAGGCTGTCGATATAGTCGATCACCTGCGGCGCCCGCTTCTGATAGGCCTGGATGGCGAGACCGAAACCGTCCCAGCCTGATAGCGACGGATCAGCAAAGACGGCAGCAATCACGTCGAGCGACAGTTCGAGGCGGTCGGCCTCTTCCGCATCGACGGTGAAATTCAGCTGATGCGCCTTGGCCATCTGCGCAAGCTTCAGGAGATCCGGCACCAGTTCGCGCATGACGCGGTCACGATGGGTCGCGAGATAACGCGGATGCAGCGCCGAGAGCTTGACCGAGATGCCCATGCGGTTCGGCAGCTGCTGGCTCTTGCCGAACTTCGCCATATGCGCGCCGATCGCCTCGATGGCGCTGGCATAGGACTGGAAGTAGCGCTTGGCATCTTCAGCGGTGCGGGCGCCCTCGCCCAGCATGTCGAAGGAGTGACGATAACCGCGCTCTTCGCTCTTGGCGGCACGCGACAGCGCGTCCTTGATGGTTTCGCCCAGCACAAAGTGATGGCCGAGGAAGCGCATTGCCTGCTTGGTGGCAGACCGCACGGTGGGCAGGCCAAGGCGCTTCACGAGACCACGCATGACACCCTCAGGCGTTTCGCCCGGACGGATGACGCGGGCCGACAGACCAAGCGCCCAGGCAGACGCCGAGACGAACCAGCTGTCGCCATGCGCTTCGTGTTCGCTCCAGCCGCCCTCTTTCAGCTTGTCCTCGATCAGGCGATCCTGGGTGAGTGCATCCGGCACGCGCAGCAGCGCTTCGGCCAGCACCATCAGCGCCAGACCTTCACGGGTGGAGAGACCATATTCGCGCAAGAAATCCTCGACGCCGCCGATCGAGCCCGAGTTATCTCTGATGGCCTCGATATAGGTGGTGGCGCGGCGGTCGATTGCGCCGTTCTGGCTTTCGGAAAGCGACAGCCGCGAGGCGAAATGGCGGATGAACTGGTCGTCGTCGCCGGCATAGGGGGCTTCGAAGCGCGGAAAATCTGTCGTGGCTGGCTTGATCATTGTCACCTCCGTGGTATCCGCAACATATCTTCTGATTTGCCGTATTTCCCACTATTCTTCAGTCAATTTTCTGGCATATTCTCTACCGAAATGGAGACTGATAGAGAATGAGCAAGGAACTTGATCGTCTCGATCGCAAGATCCTGCGTGCCCTGCAGGCCGAGGGCCGGCTGACCAATATCGAGCTTGCCGAACGGGTGAACCTCTCCCCCACCGCGACCGCCGAACGCGTGCGACGCCTGACGCGAGAGGGCTACATCACCGGCTACATGGCAATGCTCTCACCGCAGAAGCTCGGACGCAATCTGCTGGTCTTCATCGAGGTGAAGCTGGACCGCACTACGGCCGATGTCTTCGACACCTTCGCCGCCGCCGTGAAACGGTCCGACGATGTGATGGAATGCCATATGGTGGCCGGCGGCTTCGACTATCTGGTCAAGGCGCGCGTGGCCGGCATGGAGGCCTATCGGCAATTCCTCTCGGAGGTCATCCTGCCGCTGCCCGGCGTGCGCGAAACGCATACCTACGCCGTCATGGAAGAGGTCAAGGCGGGCTCTGCTCTGCCCGTATAAAGATCACCCTAAGGGGCACATGCCAATTTGATTGGCAAGACTCAGACATTAGTCATATTAATAGCGGTACACCCCGAAAAACTGCTAGCTTTTCGGATGGACTGATATATTGGTCATAAACTTCCGATTTGTTGTCAACTTTCGAAATTGATAAAATGTTGCCAGAAAGACAGACACTCTTGAGCCAGGATATCGGGAGCTGTCAGAACCGCGCCGACCTGATCGACAGTTGGTCCCGGGCCGCGCGTGAATACGGCCTCGACTACGTGACTCTGGCGGCGGCACCGACAGCGCATGACAGGCTGCTTGCCCCTCTGGTGCGTGAAACAACGCTGCCGAGCGACTATTGCCGTGAATTCGACCGCATGGAGTTTCTTCGGCATTGCCCGACGGTCCCCCATATCAGCCGGTCCATCATGCACAATCAATGGACGATCGGTCCGGAGGGAACAACGCCGAGCTTCGACTGCCCGGCGGAGTTTGCCGCGCTGATGCGCAAGTTCCGGTTGATTTCCGGGATCCTCTTCTCGATGAACTCCGTCGACGGCAGCCGCTTTGTCGTGCGCTACGACGGGGATCGCGGACCGCTCGCCATGCCCGAAGTGAACGAGCTGTCGATGCTGAGCATTCAGGCCTTCGACGTCTTCGACCGCCTGCGACGGACTGCGAGCAACACCATCGTGCTGTCCGCACGCGAACTGGAGGTCGTGCGCTGGACCGCCCAGGGCAAGACCTCACTCGAAATCGGCCAGATCCTCTCGCTCTCCGACCACACCGTGAACGCCTATATGACCAATGCCATCCGCAAGCTGGACTGCGTCAACCGCACCCAGCTGGTGGCCAAGGCGATCCGGATGAAGATCATCAGCTGATCTTGGCAAGCAACTGAAAACAAAGGGCCCGGTCTCGCGACCGGGCCCTTTTTGCATGCAGCATGGAGAGTAGGCCCCGCCGCCTCAGCGATCGAGGATGGCGCGGATCTCCACCATGTTGGAGCGGACGCGCAGGATGTAGAAGCCCATGGTCGCGAGATGGGTCGGCATGATCCAGCCGTCCTCGCTGCCATTCGAGATGATCGCCGGCTGGATGCGAAGTGCACCCTGCAACTGGCGCTCGAGCTCGGTCCAGATGGCGGTGAGATTACGCTCGCGGATGACCTCGCCGAAATCGGCGCGGGTCGCCTGCAGGATGGCGTATTGCGCATAGAGCTGGCCATAGGCGAACCAGAAGCGGTCATCGGCGCGGGTGTCGAACCAGCCGGCATTATACTCTTCCGAGCGGCGACGCAGAATATCTGACGTATTGCCAAGGTCGCTCGCCATGCCATCAAGCAGCTGCAAAAGGTTGTCCGAGCGGATGTCGAAAACGGCTTCGCAATTGGCGAGCGTCGTATTGAAGCGGTTCCAGCTTTCCACGGCCGCCCGGTAGTAGCTCGGGGTCGGCGTCTTGAAGCCGAAGGGATCGGTGCCGAAATACCAGGTGCCCTCGTCGAACTGGATATTGCCGCGCGCATCCTGCAGGTCGTTGTTGATACCAGAGGTTCCGCGCACGCGACCGAGATTGTCGGCGAGCTGGATGCCGGTCCGGCGCACAACCTGGTTCACGCCGCGCTGGAACGAGGCCTTGTTGTCCATGAAGGGCGTATTGTCCCAGTCGACCCCGAAGAAGCCGAGCTTGTAGAGGAGGGTCGAGGAGACCCAGGCGTTCTGGTTGACGTTCTGGTCGGTCAGCGCCGCACTCATCATCACGATGGCCGAATCCTGGCAGCGGTTCGCCTGGTCGGGCAAGGGTGCGCCCGCTGGCACCGTGCGCTCCTCAAACTTGTAGGCCTGGGCAAAAGCCGGGTCGAAGGCATGCCAGACCTGCGTCCGATAGATGAACTGGCCGTAGACCATCACCAGCAGGATGAGGAGAGCGAGGATCGGTCCCTTGATGATCCAGCTGCGGTCGCGATACCAGCCATGGGCGGCGAGAAACGGCCAGAGCAGCCAGGCGACCACCATGCCGATGCCGCGGCCGATGGCGGCAAAGACGCGCTGGAAAAACGCGATGATCGGGTCAAGCATGGTCATCTCCTAGTCCATAAAGGCGTTTGCGAAAGCTCGCCTTGTCCTTCAGATAAGTGTCGGACAGGCGGGATACAACATAATCGCGATAGGCTTCCGGATAACGCTCATAGGCCCGGTAGAAGCCCTGCTTGTCGAAGACGAAGCGCGAAACGAAATCCTCAGCAGTCAGATGCGCAATCAGCCGGTTTGTCAGCCACTGGTCGGGATGGCTGGGCTCTGCACGCACGAGCCAGAGCCTGTGCTTCGGATCGATATCCGCCATGCGCAGGTTTCCGGTGCGCGAAAGTGTGCGAAGCGCCTCCTGCAGCAGCGGATAGATGCCGCGCTCATTGATCGCCTTGGCATGACGATGCAGGAAGGTCTGCATCCAGACGGCATCAATGCGTGTCAGGTCCGGCACCGGATCGAGGGTGGCGGCAACGGACAGCAGCGCCATTTCCAGGCGATGCGCAAACAGGCCCGAGCTTTCGACCCAGCTTGCCCGCGGCAGTTCAAGCCGGCCGGTGCGCGCCAGAAAGTCCGCGACCTGCGCTGTATCCTCAATCGAGATATAGCTGACCTGCCAGGGCCGCGACCGCCGGAAACCCGGGGCGTCTGGATCGCAGATGACGGTGGTGATCTTCTCGTCGACGAAGACGAAGACGCCGCCGAAATGATCGGCCCAGAAGGCGTCGTGGCGAAACACGAGTTTGTCCGGCACCAGCGTATTCTGCCTGATATCGCCGGTCTCTTTCGCCAGCGCCACCATGCGCTCCAGCATGACATCGTCGCGCCAGGCATCGGGGCTTGTGACGAGCGCATCGCACAGCTGCCTGAGCGCCCCGGCCTTGCCGAGCAGATCCTCGGCGGAGAGCACCTTGAACGTCACCTCGTTGATCGACAAGAGGTCATCGAGCGTCTTGACCTCCGAGACGCTGTCTTCGATCTCGCCATAGAGCGTGTCTTTCAGCGTGATCGCGTGAATGGCGCGGGCGTTCGCCGCGAAGAATTCATGCATCAGCCCGGCGGTGTTGGAAAAGCTCGTATGCACCACCGGCAGGCTGTCCTGCTCCGGCGTGAGAATGATGAAACGCCGGTTGACCTTCAGCGGATCGAGATAATCGGGATCGCCCAGCTCTTGCGCCACCTGCGGCGAGAAACCGGTGATGTCGATATCGAATTCGGCAAGCTTCGTTTCGGCCAGGCCGAAGGCGGTGAGCGCTTTGTTGTAGCGGGCAATCAGATGCGGCTCGCGGATCGCCAAGAGGCGACCATAGATGAGCTCGGCTTCGAGGAGACGGTTCATGCTATGCGACGGGCTCCTCGTCCTGCTCATTCCAAACGACGAGTTCGTCGAGATCGACCTTTAGCACCCTGGCGATCTTTTTCAGGGCGGAGATGCTTCCCTCTTTCTTACGCGACTCAATCTCCGATAGGTACGTCGCACTGATCCCGGCAGCGCTAGCCAGATCTTTGGCCGAAAGCTTCCGGAAATCACGCCAGACTCGGATCGGATGCTCGCCGTCAGACATCCGGTTGACATACTCAGCCGGGATTAGCTCTTCCTCGCCACGCGCAAGCTTCTCCTTGATACGATCATAGGCGGCGACATCTTCGAGCATCTCGACCGCCTCGACCAAAGCTTCGTAATCAGCCCGTGCCAGAACGACCATCTCCTCGCCGTTCGGTGTCTTAAAACTCGTCACGCCCATTTCCCAGTTCCTTCAGTAGATACTGCCGCGACTTCCGATCTTCTCAACCTCAAGGATGTTATCAAACTCATCGAAGATGACCCGCCAGTCTCCGACACGCAGTCGGTAACCCGGACGATCCTGCAGCTTGACCACATTATTGGCTTGCGACCGGGTATCCTCGGCATACTGTTCAATCTTAAGCAGGATGCGTCGTCGTTCGTTAACAGGGATACGTGACGGCGTCCGACGCGCTTCTTTGGTGTAGTTTATCTGCTTAGCCATGATAACGTCCCCGTATCCGACCGGCAAGAAAATTCGCCATTAGCGAATTAATGGCAGCATCTCAAGGTTACAGATCACCATCTCCCCTCCCCCTTCATCTTCTCGATCTCCCCGATCGCCCGCTCGCGCTGGCGCTCGCGGCGGATGATCTCCGTCACCGCCGCATCGTCCGACTTGTCGGCGTAGCGGAATTCGCTGTCAGCGTAGCGGTTGATCTCTTGGCAGATCATCTCCATCGTCACGGGGCCGCGCAGCTCCGATATCATCGCCTTCTTCTCGTCGTAGCTCTTGTGGACGAAAGCGTCAGGCTTTTCGAACCAGGCGTCGGGCAATTCGACATCCATCGCCCGCATCTTGATCGCATCGGTGATGTTCTTGATCGCACGGCCGGTAAAGCGCGGTTCGGCGAGCTTGATGGCATGCAGATAGGCGCCGACGTCCTCAAGCGTTTCAATCCTGCCATGGGCCGTCTCGTAACGCTCCCAGACGGCCACGAGCCCGTCTTCCCTCGGGCGATCATGCTCGCCATAGGAGCGGCTGACGGCCTTGCTGATCTCCTGGCCGGCAAACAGCTGGTGTTCGCCAAGCGGGATCTGATGGTTCTTGCCGACGAGCAGCGAGAAGATGTCGATATAGTCCTCGCGCGTCTGCGGCCCGTCGACCAGCCAGCGGGCACCGGCGCGCTGGCGCAGCGCATCGTCGACATTCTCAGGATAGTTGGAGAACATGCCGAAGGTGGCATTGCCGCGCACCACGGTCGAGGCACCGGCGAAACTCTCCATCAGCACCGCCGTTACCTCGTGCTGGCCTGATGACGCCCGGTCGTCGGAGCGCTTGGCGGTCACCTGATCGACGTCATCGATCGTGCCGAAGCCGATGACGCGTGGATTGAGCACGTTGTTGACGAAGGTCTTGGCATTCTGGCCCGACTTGCCCTGATAGGACGAGATCTGATCGACGCCGAAATTCTCGTAGTGGAAGGCATAACCCGCCATTCGGCAGTAGTCGTTCAACAGACCCGCGAGCATCTGGATCAGGATCGTCTTGCCCGTGCCCGGCATGCCATCGCCGATGAAGGTGAAGAGGAAACCGCCGAGATCGACGAAAGGGTTCATCTGCCGGTCGAAATCATAGGCCATCAGCATCTTGGCGAGCTTCAGCGCCTGATACTTGGCGATGTGATTGCCGATGATCTCTTCCGGCTTCTTGAAGCTCATCGACAGCGGTTTCGACTTTGCGCCCGGCACGCCATCGAAACCGTCAAGGGTGAAATCATCCTGATCGACACGGATATGGGCGTTTTCGAAGATGCCGAGATGTTCGAAGCGCGCCTTGCGGGTCAAAAGACCGTCGAGCGCGAGATCGGCGACCCCGCGCACCCGACCGATCAGCGTCGCATCGTCGCCCGCGCCCTGCACGGCTGTGTCGATGCCGGCAATCATGCTCTTCAAGGCATCCTGCGCTGTATCGAAGAGGAAATCGGGCGCGCGGATGCCGTCGAGCTGCTCGCCCTCGCCCGATACGGTGGACTTGAGGTAAGCGGCAAAGGCAAAGGCCGCGACATAGGCCTGGGACACCAGCAGCGCCTTGAAGCGGGCGGCCTCTTCGCCCTGCAGGGGTGCAGCCATGTTGCGGGCCTGGAGGGGTTCAAGCTCGCTCTGGCGGGCAAAGACATCCGATATCGCAAGCGCCACCTGCGCGCCACGCCGCACGCGATAAAGCACGGTGTGCTGGGCCGGCGTCAGCAACGGATCGGCAGAACCGCTGGCCTGAATGGTCTTCGTGAATTCGATCTCACGGGTGCGACGCACAGATCCCGTCGAGACGGTCGAGACGAACCGCCGCCCGGTGCCGGCGATCGGGGTGCCGGACGTGCCCTCGCCCTGGTCGAGCACCACGATCCGCGTCACAAGCCCCTGGGCGACTGCCAAATGTTTGGCGATGTCGTCTTCCCGCAGTGTCGTCAGCCCCGCCGTCAGTTCGCCCATGCTTCAGACCTCGCTCACGACCTGGTTGCCGGAAATCACATGCACCTTGAAATTGCCGAAGATCGGCTTGATCTCACCCGCCGCATAGAGCGCCTGATAGGCGTCATGCGGCACCAGCGCGTGTTTCTCATAGGTGGACACACCCATGCGCGCGGCTTCCAGATCATGCGTCTCGATGTGGAACTCCTGGGAAGCCGGCGTCGAGGAGAAGAAGCCCTTCACCGCCGGCTGCTCGCGCTTGGAAAACACCTCCTGCACCGTCCAGGTCATCACCCAGGCATTCTCAGGCTTGCGCACCCGGTCAAGGATCTCGGTCACCCGGCCGGAATTCTCGGTGAGCCCGGTGGAATAAAGCGGCCCGAGCACCACGCGCCGCACCGACTTCGGATGCAGGGTCGGAAAATCGCGGTCCATATTGGTCGCAATCGTTGCCGGTGTGAGCGAAAAGGCGGAGTTCCTGGCGCAGAAATCGTCGAATGTGCGGGCGAGCTCCGGATTGAGCAACCCGCCGACCGGAAGCGGGATATCGACCTCGCCGTTCAGCTTGCCGTCCTCGGTCACCAGGATCTTCGTGACGTTTTCGGAGGAATCCTCGATCGTCGCGAGATAGATCATCGGCAGCGTGCTGACGCCGTCGAAGGCGGCCCAGCTGACGAGATAGGACGGCCGGCGCGATTGCGGATTGACGCTGACGGCAACGGTGGTGGGAAGGACGAAAGGCGAGAAGATCTCGCCGGCCTGCACCTGTTCGAGATAAAGCCGCTCGGCAATCTGCTGCTGCAGGGCTGCCGGGAACTCCTTCTGCCGCAGGATGAAATCGACCATTTCCTCGCGCAGCTTGACGACGGCGGGAATGGTGGAAAGGCGAGATGCCGCCCCTGCCCGGTCGTTCTCCAGTTCCAGCACGTTCTGGAAAATCGGAAAGCCGCTTTCCGCCCGGGCGATCTTGAACTGGCCGGAAAAGCCAATCCGGTTCTGCCAGGAGGTGAAGGAGTTCCGCAGCCGGTCGAGATAAGGCAGCATGTAAAGCGTCGGCGGCCCCGTGTCGCCGAAGCGGCGATCGGACTGGCCGAAGAACTGTTCAAGTCCTGCGAGCGCCGAGCCCATGGTCGCGAAATACGGTGCGACAGCACTGTTGCGATCGACGGCGTTCATGCCCCTCTCCTCATCGCCATCACCGCGCACCGCAAGAGCGGCACGCGGCCCGACGGCCGCGTCCACGCGTCCCGCATGATCAGGGCTTCACGTAGTTTGCAGAATTGTGCTTGTCGAGAACCGCCTGGAAGCGGCGGGCGAAGGCCTCGTCGGCGAGCTTCTTGCGGCGCTGGATGTCCTGCGTCGAGAGCATGTTCTTCTCGTGCAGTTCAAGCAGGTCACCGATATGCCGCTGGGCGGCAGCCCCGATGCCGGCCATGGTTTCTTCCGCTGCCGTATCAACCTGGGAGCCGAGCGTGTTGATCCGGTGCGCGACCTCCTGCTGGGCGGCGGTCTTCAACGAATCTTCAAGGGCCTTGTAGAGAACGATGCGCTGCTCGGTGTCGATGGTGAGTTTGTTGATCAGCGTGTTCTGCGCCGCGATCTGGTTGTTCAAGCTGTCCACGAAGGTCTGGAACATCGAGGTATAGCGCTCGAGCGTCTGGCTTTCGGCCAGGAGTTCCTGTTCGCGCGCCTGGGCCTGATTATAGTCCGTCGCAAGCTTGGAACGTTCGGCCTCAAGCGCCGTGCGCTCGGACGTATCCGTCGAGGCGGCGATCTTGTTTTCGATATCGAGCAGCGCCGGGTTGAGCGTCTCGATCTTCGTCTGCGTCTCTTCGAGATTGGCGATCGTCTGCTTGCGCCGCTCGATCACCTGCACGAGGCTCGCCTCTGATGTCTTGTAGCGCTCTTCGAGAACCGTCTTCTGTTCCTTAAGGATGCCGACAATGCTGTCGGACTTGGCGAGCAGTTCCTGCAGATTGCCGGCAAGCGACATGTTGCGGACGCGCTCGGTGCGCATGCGCTGCGCTTTCTGCTTGGAGAAGATGCCGATGAACTTTTCCATGCCGGAAAAGCTCTTCATGCTTTCGAACTCGGCGCCAAAGACATTGGTCGCGTCTTCCAGCCCGATGATCAGATCGGCAATATTCGCCTCCATCACCTTCTGCTGGTTCAAGACATCCGAGATGCGCGCGTTCTCGATATCGAAGTTCTGACCGGTCAGCGCGCTGTCGCTCTTGGCGAGCGTGTCGAGCACGGTGCCTGATTGTTCGATCTTGCCGCGCATCTCCGACACGATCTTGCGCGTCTTCTCGATTTCGCTGTCGAAGGATTGCAAACTCGCCATGGTGTCTCCCTGTCCCTCATGCCGGCGGCGGGCCGGTCTTCTGCCACCTTAACCCGTTTCCCCGTGCGGGAAAGTATCGCATCGCACAGCTTCGGGCAGCCTCACCCGATATGGATGGTCTGCGCGGCCACACAAGGGGCGCTATCAGAGAAATGCGACAGCCGCGAAACGGCCGCCGCATCAAGGCGTTGCAG
>JARXAK010000077.1 GCA_029865885.1 Rhizobium sp.
GTGTTGAGCGTGAGCTTGCCGTCAAGTTCCTTCAACACGCTGTCCGTGAAGGGACCGGAAAAGCCGATGGCGATGAAGGCGAGATCGGCTTTGATGATGAATTCGGTGCCGGGGATCGGCTTGCGGCGCTCGTCAACCTGGCAGCACTTCACCCCGGTCAGCACGCCGTCTTCGCCGACGAATTCGAGTGTTGCCACCTGGAATTCGCGGTTGGCGCCTTCGGCCTGGCTGGACGAGGTGCGCATCTTGGTCGCCCAGAAGGGCCAGATCGCAAGCTTGTCTTCCGTCTGCGGCGGGCGCGGGCGGATGTCGAGCTGGGTCACCTTGACAGCACCCTGGCGGAAGGCCGTGCCGACGCAGTCCGACGCCGTATCACCACCACCGACGACGACGACATGCTTGCCGCCGGCGAGGATCGGATCGGCCGGCCAGCCGGCGCTGTCGATGTTTTCGCGACCGACGCGGCGGTTCTGCTGCACGAGATAGGGCATGGCATCATGCACGCCATGGAACTCGACGCCGGGGATCCCTGCTTCGCGCGGGGTTTCCGAACCACCGCAATAGAGCACGGCATCATAATCCGCACGCAGCGTCTCGACGGTCACGTCGACGCCGACATTGACGCCGCAATGGAAGGTGACGTTTTCGCCCTTCATCTGCTCGACGCGGCGATCGATGAAATTCTTCTCCATCTTGAAGTCCGGGATGCCGTAGCGCAGGAGCCCGCCGGGCTTGGATTCGCGCTCATAGACATGCACCTCGTGGCCGGCGCGACCGAGCTGCTGCGCAGCCGCCAGGCCCGACGGACCGGAGCCGATGATCGCCACCTTCTTGCCGGTATGGATCGTTGCCGGCTGCGGCACGATGAAACCGAGCTCATAGGCCTTGTCGGCAATCGCCTGCTCGACGGTCTTGATCGCGACCGGCGTGTCTTCGAGGTTCAGCGTGCAGGCTTCCTCGCAAGGGGCCGGGCACACGCGACCGGTAAATTCCGGGAAGTTGTTCGTCGAGTGGAGGTTGCGGATCGCCTCCTCCCACTTGTTGTTGTAGACGAGGTCGTTCCAATCCGGGATCTGGTTATGCACCGGACAGCCGGTCGGACCATGGCAATAGGGAATGCCACAATCCATGCAGCGCGCCGCCTGCTTGGTGACCTCAGCATCCGACATGGGGATGGTGAATTCGCGGAAATGGCGGATGCGGTCGGAGGCCGGCTGATACTTCGCCACCTGCCGGTCGATTTCCATGAAACCTGTAACCTTGCCCATTTTCTTTCCCTCAGTTCACAGAGGCGGCCATTGCGGCCCCCAGTACCAGTAGGCGAAACCGATTACCGCCCCCAGGACCACGAATTCAAACAGTAACGCACCATTGACTAGTGCAGCGATTGCCGGAATGGCCAAGGCGATTGCTATGGCCATTCCGATATGGGCTAAGCGCCCCATTTAAATCACTCCGCAGCCACGCCCATGCGCATGCGTTCCATTTCCTCAAGCGCACGGCGATACTCGACCGGCATGACCTTGCGGAACTTCGGACGATACTCGGCCCAGCTGTCGAGGATCTGCTTGGCACGGTTCGAGCCCGTGTAATGCAGATGGTTCGAGATCAGCTGGTAGAGGCGCTCCTCGTCATGGCGGGTCATGTCGCCTGATACGTCGACAAGGCCCTTGTGCATGAGGTCGCCGCCGTGGTGGTGCAGCTTCTCCAGCATGTCGTCCTCTTCCGGAACCGGCTCGAGTTCGACCATGGCCATGTTGCAGCGCTTGGCGAAATCGCCGCTCTCGTCGAGCACGTAAGCCACACCGCCCGACATGCCGGCTGCAAAGTTGCGGCCGGTTTCACCGAGCACGACAACCACGCCACCCGTCATGTATTCGCAGCCATGGTCACCCACGCCCTCGACGACGGCGATCGCACCCGAGTTGCGCACGGCGAAACGCTCACCGGCCACGCCGCGGAAATAGCATTCGCCTGAGATCGCGCCGTAAAGCACGGTATTCCCGACGATGATCGAGTTTTCCGCAACGATCCGGGCATTTTCCGGCGGACGCACGATGATGCGACCACCAGACAGGCCCTTGCCGACATAGTCATTGCCATCGCCCACGAGGTCGAAGGTGATGCCACGCGCCAGGAAGGCGCCGAAGGACTGACCGGCGGTGCCGTTCAGCGTGACATGGATGGTGTCGTCCTTCAGACCCTTGTGGCCGAAGCGCTTGGCGACTTCGCCCGACAGCATGGCGCCAGCCGAACGGTCGACATTCTTGATGTCGACGTCGAAGACGACAGGCTGCTTAGCTTCGAGCGACGGCATCGCCTTCTCGATCAGCTTGCGGTCGAGAATGTCGTCGATCGGATGCTTCTGGCGCTCGGTCCAGTAGGTGGCGCTCTTCGGAGCATCGACCTTGTGGAAGATCTTCGAGAAATCGAGCCCCTTGGCCTTCCAGTGGGCGAGCATCTCGTCCTTCTCCAGAAGCTCGGAAGCACCGATGATCTCGTCGAGCCTGGTCACGCCAAGCGAAGCGAGGATTTCGCGCACTTCTTCGGCAACGAAGAAGAAGTAGTTGATGACATGCTCGGGCGTGCCCTTGAAGCGCTTGCGCAGCACCGGATCCTGGGTGGCAACGCCAACCGGGCAGGTATTGAGGTGGCACTTGCGCATCATGATGCAGCCGGCGGCAATCAGCGGAGCGGTCGCAAAGCCGAACTCGTCGGCGCCAAGAAGCGCGCCGATGATGACGTCACGACCGGTCTTCAGGCCGCCGTCGACCTGCAGCGCGATACGCGAACGCAGACCGTTCAGCACCAGCGTCTGCTGGGTCTCGGCAAGACCGATCTCCCAGGGGGAACCGGCATGCTTCAGCGAGGTGAGCGGGGACGCACCCGTGCCGCCGTCGAAGCCGGCAACCGTGATATGATCCGCACGCGCCTTGGCGACACCGGCGGCAACCGTGCCGACCCCGACTTCCGAGACGAGCTTGACCGAGATGTCGGCCACCGGATTGACGTTCTTCAGGTCGTAGATCAGCTGTGCCAGATCTTCGATCGAATAGATGTCGTGATGCGGCGGCGGCGAGATCAGGCCGACGCCCGGCGTCGAGTGGCGGGTCTTGGCAACCGTCGCATCCACCTTGTGGCCGGGCAACTGACCGCCTTCGCCGGGCTTGGCACCCTGCGCGACCTTGATCTGCAGCATGTCGGCATTCACAAGATATTCGGTGGTAACCCCGAAGCGGCCCGACGCGATCTGCTTGATCGCCGAACGCTCGGGGTTCATGGAACCGTCCGCCAGTGGCAGGTAACGATCGCTCTCTTCGCCGCCTTCACCCGTGTTCGACTTGCCGCCGATCCGGTTCATGGCAATCGCCAGCGTCGTATGCGCCTCGCGGGAAATCGAGCCGAAGGACATGGCACCGGTCGAGAAGCGCTTGACGATATCAACAGCCGGCTCGACCTCATCGATGGAAACAGGCTTGCGGCCAAGTGCATCCGCCGATTTGATCTTGAACAGACCGCGGATGGTGTTCATCCGCAGATTGCTCTCGTTCACCATCTCGGCGAATTCGCGGTAGCGCTCCTGGCTGTTGCCGCGCACGGCATGCTGCAGCGAGGCGATCGAGTCCGGGCTCCAGGCGTGGTTTTCACCGCGCATGCGATAGGCATATTCGCCGCCGATATCCAGCGTATTGGCAAGAACCGGATCCTTGCCGAAGGCTGAACTGTGGCGGGCAACCGTTTCCTCGGCGATTTCGGTCAGACCGATGCCTTCGATGGTCGTCGCGGTGCCGAAGAAATACTTGTCGACCAGTTCCGATGACAGGCCGATCGCATCGAAGATCTGCGCGCCGCAATAGGACTGGTAGGTCGAGATGCCCATCTTGGACATGACCTTGAGGATGCCCTTACCGACAGCCTTGATGTAGCGATAGACGACTTCGTCTTCCGACACTTCCTTCGGGAATTCGCCATGCTTGTGCATGTCGGTCAGGGTGTCGAAGGCGAGATAGGGGTTGATGGCCTCGGCGCCGAAGCCCGCGAGACAGCAGAAGTGATGCACTTCGCGCGGCTCGCCGGACTCGACGACAAGACCCACCGAGGTGCGCAGACCCTTGCGGATCAGGTGATGGTGCACGGCAGCGGTCGCCAAGAGCGCCGGGATGGCGATACGGTCGGGACCGATCTGGCGGTCGGAGAGCACGATGATGTTGTAACCGCCGCGCACAGCCGCTTCGGCACGTTCGCAGAGGCGATCGAGCATTTCCGGCATGCCTTCGGCGCCCCGCTCCACGTCATAGGTGAAGTCGAGCGTCTTGGTGTCGAAGCGGTCTTCCATGTGACCGATGGAGCGGATCTTTTCGAGATCGCCATTGGTCAGGATCGGCTGGCGCACTTCCATGCGCTTGGCATTCGCCATGCCTTCATGGTCGAGGATGTTCGGACGCGGCCCGATGAAGGACACCAGGCTCATGACGAGCTCTTCGCGGATCGGGTCGATCGGCGGGTTGGTGACCTGGGCGAAGTTCTGCTTGAAATAGGTGTAAAGCAGCTTCGACTTTTCCGACATCGCCGAGATCGGCGTATCGGTGCCCATCGAACCGATGGCTTCCTGGCCGGTCGTGGCCATCGGCGACATCAGGATCTTGGTATCTTCGGTCGTGTAGCCGAAGGCCTGCTGGCGATCCAGCAGCGATACGTCGCGGCGCAGCGCGCGCGGCTCGACCGGCTTCAGGTCTTCGAGGATCAGCTGGGTGCGATCCAGCCATTCGCGATAGGGGTGGCTCTCGGCAAGGCTCGACTTCACCTCTTCATCCGAGATGATGCGGCCTTCGGCCATGTCGATCAGCAACATCTTGCCCGGCTGCAGGCGCCACTTCTTGACGATCTTCTCTTCCGGAACCGGCAGGGTGCCCGCTTCAGAGGCAAGGATCACGCGATCATCATCGGTCACGAGGTAACGGGCCGGACGCAGACCGTTGCGGTCGAGCGTGGCACCAATCTGGCGACCATCGGTGAAGCAGACGGCGGCCGGGCCGTCCCACGGCTCCATCAGGGCCGCATGGTATTCGTAGAAGGCCTTGCGCTCAGGCGCCATCAGCTGATTGCCGGCCCAGGCTTCCGGGATCAGCATCATCACGGCATGCGCCAGCGAATAGCCGCCCTGGACGAGGAATTCGAGCGCGTTGTCGAAACAGGCAGTGTCCGACTGGCCTTCATAGGAGATCGGCCAGAGCTTGGAGATGTCGTCGCCGAAGAGCGGCGAGGAGACGGACGCCTGGCGGGCCGCCATCCAGTTGACGTTGCCGCGCAGCGTGTTGATTTCGCCGTTATGGGCGACCATCCGGTAGGGATGCGCGAGCTTCCAGGACGGGAAGGTGTTGGTCGAGAAGCGCTGGTGCACCAGGGCAACGGCCGATTCGAAGCGCGGATCGGCGAGATCCTTGTAATAGGCGCCGACCTGGTAGGCGAGGAACATGCCCTTGTAGACGATTGTCGAGGACGACAGCGAGACCGGATAGAAGCCGGTTTCCTGGCCGCCATACTGGTCGTAGATGCGGTTGGAGATCACCTTGCGCAACAGGAACAGGCGACGCTCAAAGGCCTGCTGGGTGGCTGCATCACGACCAGCACCGATAAAGACCTGGATCTGGCGCGGCTCGGTCCCGGCAATATCAGGCGCCTTGGAGAGCGACGAGTTGTCGACCGGCACATCGCGATAGCCGATCAGATGCTGGCCTTCGGACTGACAGACTTCCGCAATGACCTGCTTGAAATGGGCGATCTGCTCCTCGTCCTGCGGGAAGAAGAAGTGACCGACGGCATATTCACCCGCCTTCGGCAGGGTGATGCTCTGGGCCGCCATTTCCTCGCGGAAGAAACGATCGGGGATCTGCAGGAGGATGCCCGCACCATCGCCCATCAGCGGATCGGCGCCGACGGCGCCACGATGCGTCAGGTTTTCCAGAATGAACAGGCCATCCTTGACGATCTGGTGCGACTTCTCACCCTTCATATGGGCGATGAAGCCGACACCGCAGGCGTCATGTTCGTTCCTCGGATCGTAAAGACCCTGCTTCGGAGGCAGGCCGGTCGGCGCCAGGATCGCCGCATCGGCGATCTTTTCCGCACGGGCGGACCGGATGATCTCTTCGGATGACGGAACCTTCGTCATGACCTTTACCTCCGTTTGAGCCGGACTGACCGGACTGATGGGACCCGTTTCCGGCGCCGATGGGCGCCAGTGACAGCCTCACCATCCCTATACGGATCGCTTGACCATCCCATGACGCCCGAAAACCTTCGCCTTCGAAACTGGAATTAGGTCAACTAATCTGACCTAATTTCTGCTGTTCCTATGCCAGAAAGTAAATGCGCATGCAAGAGTTGGCCAGGAAAATTAACCCGGCAAAGGATGCGAAATTACGACATCCGACCAGTAGGCGAAATTTTATTACGCAAGCATGCCCCAACTCATCAGCTTGTTGCGGACTTGCGGCAGGCAGGACCTTTCAGGACAGGGCCACATTGATAGCGATGCAGAAATACCTAAAGTCCGCAAACCCACCTTTGCCTCAGGAATGATGCCATGCACTTCGCTTCCGACAACTGGTCCGGCGCCCATCCCAGGATCGCCGAAAGCCTCACCCTCCACGCCTCCGGTTTCGCCCCCGCCTATGGCACGAGCGACCTGGACAAAGCGGTCGAAGACCGGTTCAGCGCCATTTTCGAGCGCCAGGTTTCGGTCTTCTTCGTCGCAACCGGCACGGCCGCCAATTCGCTGGCTCTCGCAAGCGTGGCCAAGGCCGGTGGCGTGAGTTTCTGCCACGCCGATGCCCACGTCAACGCAGACGAAGGCGGCGCGCCGGAATTCCTGACGGGTGGCACGCGGCTGTTTGGCGTTAAAGGCGCGGAGGGCAGGATCGATCCTCGTGCGCTGGATGCGGCCATCTCCCGCTTCGAGCCGGCCTCGCCCCATCATGGCCGCGCCATGGCAGTGACGGTCACCCAGGCGACCGAAGTCGGCACCGTCTACTCTCTGGACGAACTCGACGCGATCGCCGCCGTCGCAAAGGCCCGCAACCTGCCGCTCCATATGGATGGTGCGCGCTTCGCCAACGCCCTTGTCGCCCTCGACGTTTCGCCTGCCGAAATGACCTGGAAGCGCGGGATCGAGATGCTTTCCTTCGGCGGCACCAAGAACGGGTGCTGGTGCGCCGAGGCCATCGTCTTTTTCGATCCGGACATGGCAGCCGACATGCCCTTTATCCGCAAGCGCTCCGCCCAACTCTTCTCCAAGAGCCGTTTCATCGCCGCGCAACTTGAGGCCTATCTCGACGGGGACCTATGGCTGGACCTTGCGCGGCACTCGAATGCCATGGCCGATCGCCTGCGTGCAGGCCTCTCGCAAAAGAATTCCGCGCGGCTGGCCTGGGAAACGACAGCCAATGAAGTCTTCGCGGTGCTTGATACCTCGGCTGCCGATCGCGCCAGAGAAAAGGGCGCACGATTTCACCCCTGGCAGCCGCCGCAAGGCTGGAAACCCTTGCCGAACAACAATGAAACACTAGTTCGCCTGGTAACGAGCTTCGCAACCACGCAAGATGAGGTCGATCAATTCATAGAAGTCGTTTGACCGAAGCGTTTCTTACAATCGTAACGCACACGATTTCTACAAATAACATTGACTTTTCAAAGCTGCATCTCCTCGACATGATGTATTTGCCAGTCCCGACGAGGGCTGAAGCGACAACGCGCATCACGATCCGAGGAGAATTTTCATGACCAAGACCACCATCAACACTGCGGCGCTGGCCGCCGCCGTTACCATGGCAATCGGCAGCGCCGCCCTTCTGTCGGGTCCGGCCGTCGCCCAGGAAAAGGAAAAGTGCTTCGGCGTTTCCATGGCCGGCAAGAACGACTGCGCCGCTGGCCCCGGCACCACCTGCGCCGGCACCTCCAAGGTCGACTACCAGGGCAATGCCTGGACCTATGTCGCCAAGGGCACCTGCACGGCCATGGCGCTGCCCGACGGCCGCATGGGTTCGCTCGAAGCCCTCGACCGCGATCTCCCCAAGGCCTGATCCGTTACGGCATCTGCGGCAATGGCCGCAGGTGCCGCCTTCCTTTGCCAGTTCCAGTCACGCCATGAGGAATAGGCCATGCAAGCCTTTGCCGAAGCCCGGATCCAGCAGACCGATATGAAGAGCGATCCCAACACCGGCCACCTGCCACGCCGCGCCGGCGCCGGCTTCAAGCCCCAGCATGCCGATGCGATCCTCGCGGACGAATTCCGCATCGGCTTTCTCGAAGTTCATGCCGAAAACTACATGGGTGCCGGCGGCCATCCGCACCGCATTCTGACGCGCATGCGCGAGGACTTGCCCCTCTCGATCCACGGCGTCGGCCTCTCGATCGGCAGCCCGACGGGCCTCGATCCTGACCATCTCAAGCGGCTCAAGGCCGTTGTCGATCGCTACCAGCCGCACCAGGTTTCCGAACACCTCGCCTGGTCGACCCATGACAGCCATTTCCTCAACGACCTGCTGCCCGTCCCCTATGACGAGGCAACCCTCGACCGGGTCTGCGATCACATCGATCAGGTCCAGGAAGCCCTTGGCCGGCGTATCATCCTGGAAAACCCCTCGACCTATCTCGGCTTCGAAGCCTCCACCATGAGCGAGACGGATTTCATCCGGGCGATTGCCCGCCGCACCGGCTGCGGCCTGCTGCTCGATATCAACAACGTGCA
>JARXAK010000126.1 GCA_029865885.1 Rhizobium sp.
GGTTCGCACCGATCGTTGCCGATGCAGAAGCCGGTTTCGGCGGACCGTTGAACGCCTTCGAAATCATGAAGGCCTTCATCGAAGCCGGTGCTGCAGGCGTGCACTTCGAGGATCAGCTCGCTTCGGAAAAGAAGTGCGGCCATCTCGGCGGCAAGGTTCTGATCCCGACGGCGGCCCATATCCGCAACCTGACGGCTGCCCGTCTGGCTGCCGACATCATGGGCGTGCCGACGCTGATCGTTGCCCGCACCGATGCCGAAGCCGCAAAGCTGCTCACCTCCGACATCGATGAACGCGACCAGCCCTTCGTCGACTATGATGCGGGCCGCACGGCGGAAGGTTTCTACCAGGTCAAGAACGGCATCGAGCCCTGCATTGCGCGCGCGATCGCCTATGCCCCTTACTGCGACATGATCTGGATGGAGACCGGCAAGCCGGATCTCGAACAGGCCCGCAAGTTCGCGGAAGCCGTGCACAAGGTCCATCCGGGCAAGAAGCTCGCCTATAACTGCTCGCCTTCCTTCAACTGGAAGAAGCATCTCGACGACGCGACGATCGCCAAGTTCCAGCGGGAACTCGGTGCCATGGGCTACAAGTTCCAGTTCATCACGCTCGCCGGCTTCCATCAGCTGAACTACGGCATGTTCGAACTGGCACGCGGCTACAAGGATCGCCAGATGGCGGCCTATTCGGAGCTGCAGGAGGCGGAATTCGCAGCCGAAGTCAACGGCTACACCGCGACCAAGCATCAGCGCGAAGTCGGCACCGGTTATTTCGACGCTGTCTCGCTCGCCATCACCGCCGGCCAGTCCTCGACGACCGCGATGAAGGAATCGACCGAAACCGAGCAGTTCAAGCCGGCTGCTGAGTAAGGATAGCACCCTCCCCTTGAGGGGGAGGGTCGGCACGCAGTGCCGGGGTGGGGTGACCTCCGCACTCATCAAAGGTTCACCCCCACCCGCAGCTACGCTGCGACCTCCCCCCTCAAGGGGGAGGTGACTTCAAAAACCCCAGACACCAAGAGGAGAAATGCCATGACACCCCAGACCCGAGTCAAGGAACGCGCCGAAGATCAGTCGTCGGCGATGAGCACCGATCAGCAGGCGATGATCCGCATGCTGGCCAATGACCTGCACCGTCTCAACCATTCGATCATGAAGGCCGTCGATGCCGGCGTTTCGGTCGAACTCGTTCGCTCCGCCCGCCATCATGGTGGGGACGGCAACTGGGGTGATCTCTTGATCCCCGTCATCGTGACCCAGGGCAACCATCAGGCCGCCTGAGCCACCAGCCTATCCCCCGTCCGGCACCTGACCTCCGGACTGGTTCCCGCACGATGATCGCCTCGGGGGAGGAGCGCCGGTCGTCGTGCGGGTCTTTTCGTTGGTGCTCAGCCGCCAGTGCTGGGACGCTTGCCCGCCAGGATATCCCGGTGGGATTTCAACAGCTTGGAGAGCCGATCCGCGACCATGCGGATATCGCTGCGATGGCGGTCGTCGTTGTTCATGACGATCCACTGACGATGGCGCAGCTCCGGGATCTCCTCACCGACCCGTTCGAGCGTCGGATCAAGATCCCCGACAAAGCAGGGAAGCACTGAGAGGCCGGCTCCTGCCCTGACCAGATCTCGCAGCGAGCGCGGTCGGTTGACGGTGATGGCGATACGGTCGGCAGCTTGCTGGCGCGGCCAGCGCAGATAGGCGGAGACGGCATTCTCGTCGTCGACCGCGACCCAAGGCTCCGGTCCCATCCATTCCCTGTTGCGCGCCTTGTAAGCAGCATAGGCCACCTCTCCCGCCGGAATGGCGGCGAGGTTCGGCTCCTCCGGTTCGAAGGCGCGGATGCCGATGTCACTTTCACGATGGGCGAGCCGGGCACGCTGTTCGGCGACATGCAGGTCGATGCGGAAGTCGTCGCGCGGGGTGCGGATCACCGACATGTTCTGGCAGAGCAGCCAGGCGATCCAGGTGCCAAGGCTGATGCGGACAAGGGACTGACCCGAGGCACCGCGCCGCCATTCCTCTATGCGCCTGCTGCCGGCTTCCAGCTCGACCAGATGCTCCAGGAACTGACTGCCGTCACTGGTGAGGCGATAGCCGGTCTGGCTGCGCAGGAAGAGTTCGCGCCCCAGCGCCTGTTCGAGTTCGACCATGCGCCGCCCAAGGGTCGCCGCACTCAGACCCGTCACCTCGGCAGCTGCCGTCAAGCCGCCCTGGCGGGCGACAGCGAGAAAGAGTTGATAGGAATCCCAGGCTATGCTTTTCATGGATGAAAGACATAGCACAAAAACTGATGTTCATGCATCCGAATTTGAAGAATAGAAAAGCGGACGGCATCCACGAGAGGACATCCGTCATGCATGAAGTCTATGCGGCACTTTCCATCATCACCCTTCAACAACAACTGGGCGGACGCGAGCGCCTGTCCGAAGACGAATTCTACGCCAGCTACAGCGAGCCGCCGTGGCACCGGTGGTCGCGGCTCATACAAACCCTGTTCGACCGGCTGAAGCAGACGCGGCGGACAGAGGATGTGTGCACCACCGGCACCAGCCACGCTTGCCGCCTGGCCAAAACCTGACGCGAGGAAGCCCGACGCGGTTGCGCCGGGCTTTGCTGTTCCTGGAAGCGACTGCCTCAGGCGGCGCGGCTGGCCGAACGCTGCCGATCCGCCTCGACGCGGAATTCCGTCAGCAGGCTGACGAGCTGGTCGGCTTCATCGGCCAGCATACGGGACGCTGCGGATGTCTCCTCGACCATCGCTGCATTCTGCTGTGTCAGCTGATCCATCTGGCCGACAGCACTGTTGACCTCCTGCAGCGCGACGGACTGATCACGGCTCATGGCGGCGATTGCCTCGACATGGCCGGTGATCTCGGTGATCTGGCCGGCAATGGTGCCAAGTGCCTGGCCGGTCTGCTGCACGAGTTTGGCACCGGCGCTGACTTCCGATGCAGAGGTATGGATCAGCGCCTTGATCTCGTTTGCGGCACGGCCGGATCGCTGGGCGAGTTCGCGGACTTCCTGGGCCACGACGGCGAAACCCTTGCCGGCCTCCCCGGCGCGGGCGGCTTCGACGCCGGCATTCAGCGCCAGAAGATTGGTCTGGAAAGCAATATCCTCGATGACGTCGATGATCTGCTCGATCTGGCCGGAAGCCTGCTCGATGCGGGTCATCGCCGTCACGGCGTCCGTGACCACCCTGGAGGAAGTCTCTGCATTGCGCCTGGTGTCCTGCACGATGCCATTCGCCTCGCGCGCCTTCTCGGCGGCAGCCCGGACATTGCTGGTGACTTCGTTGACGGCAGCGGCGGTTTCTTCCAGCGAGGCTGCCTGGTTTTCGGTGCGGCGGGAGAGTTCGTCGGTCGAATGCGCCATCTGGCGGACATTGCCCTGGATCGCTCCGACATTCGACTGGATCTGGCGGATGGTATCCTGCAGGCGGGTCAGGGAGCGGTTGAAATCGAGGCGCAGGCGTTCGAGGCCGCCGGTAAAGGGCGTGTCGATGGTGGCGGAGACATCGCCCGAGGCGAGCCGTTCAAGGCCTGCGGCGAGCGCATGGACGGCAAATTCCACATGCTGCTCGGCCTCACGCTTCTGGGCTTCGTTTGCCAGACGCTCGGCCTCGGCAGCGGCGCGGGTCTTCTCGCTCTCCGCCTCGACGCGAATCTTGGCGATGGCATTCTCCTTGAAGACGCCAAGGGCCCAGGCCATCTCGCCGATCTCGTCGGCACGGCCATCGGCGGCGACGGCAGCGTCGAGGTCTCCCGACGCCAGGCGGCGCATGGCGGCGGTGATCTGGTTGATCGGTCCCTTGAAGGTGACGACCAGACCGATGCCGGCAAAGATGGCAATGACGACACCGAGGAGGGTTGCCGTCAACGAGATCTGGTCGACGGCATCGCGGGCGGAACCGGCCGCATCACGCTGGACGGCGGCGAAACGCGTCAGATCCTGCCAGATGGAATCGATGTCGGCAGCGGCAGCCTGATAGGCGGCCAGGCGCTCGGCCGAGAGGGCGACAAGCTCGCCGGCCCGGGTTTCGACGGAAGCGGCGAGTGGAAGGATTGCTTCAATGCGGGTCTTGACGTCGCCGGAGGCCGGCACCTTGCCGGCCAGTCCATCGGCGGAGACCTTCACAGCTGCCAACGCCTCCTCCAGCGCCTGGAGATTGTCCGGGGAGGACTGACCGAGGAAGCGGGCAGCGCGGGAATCGGCGGCATTGACCACCTCGACCAGTTCGCGTGTGGCATCGAGCAAAGCGGTGGCTGCTGCCATCGGCTGGTCGAGGGAACCGAAAACCTGGGTCGCCTGGCGCGACTTCATCGTCGATGCGCCCTGCAACTTGATACCGGCGGGACGCATGATGTTGACGGCTCGGTCCACCACGCCGATGGTCTGGTCATTGAAGACGCCGGTGTCCAGCTGCCTCTTGATCTGCACCAGGCTGTCGGCAATCGCCGAGCCGACGACCTTCTGATCGACCGGAAGAGCCTCGTTGACCTCCTTCGATGCACTTTCCAGCGCGGAGAATTCGCGCCTGATCAGGTCCATCTTCTCGGCGGGCGCCACGAGGTTGTTGAAGTCGGAGACGATCTTCGAAATGGTATTGGCGCCGCGGGTCAGCCGCTCTGCCTCGCGCAGCAGGCCCTTGGCCTTGGCCTCGTCGGCGGCAAGGCCGTCGCGAACGGTGGTCGCGTATTGCAGCAGCCGATTGCGCTCGTCCATCAGGGCGGCGATATCCGCCTCCATGCCCTGACGCAGCGCAACCTCCTGCTGGTAGCTCGTCCAGAGATCGGCGGCCTTGGTGGTGACGGCAGCCGTGCCGGCCATCGCCTTGCGGATCTCCGCCTCACCTTCCTGCCCGGCAAGACCTTCGGCGGCGGCGGCAAGCGCGGTCGATTGCTGCGCCAGTTCCCGGTCGAGTGCCGCCCGCGTTTCCTCATTGGTGGTCTGCAGGAAGCGGGTCATGCCGACATAGACCTGCTTGAAGCCGCTCAAGGTCTGAAGAACCGTGTTGGAGATGTCCATCCGGCCCTGCAGCATGTTCGAGGCGTAGAGCCCGGTCAGGCCGACAGCGGAAATGCTGATGACAAAAGGCAAGATGAAGACCAGAACCTTCGTCTGGATCTTGAAGCGTGCCAACAGGCGATCAATGAACATTCTGTTCCCCTCGGTCGAAACGCGCCGATTTTTTTCCGCCCATTTTTGGGCTGAATCGACTGTGGACCTCGGATCTTAAAGAAATCCTGAACACCCTAATTCATTATTTTCAAAGCATATTCGACAGTTCTAAGGCTGCGTGATTGTGGCCTTTGTCTTTCCTGGCGAAAGCCATGGCCCCGAATATCCTCCGGGGCCGGCATGGGACCAAGACTATCGCATCAAGCGGCAGCGCGGCCGGAAGACTTCCGAACCTCCGCCTCGATGCGGAACTGCTGCAGCAGATCCCGCAGGGCATCGGTCTGGCCGGACAGATCCTGCGTCGCGGCGGTGGCCTCCTCGACCATCGCAGCATTCTGCTGGGTCATCTGGTCCATGCGACCGACGGCGCCGTTGACCTCTTGCAGGGCGCCGGACTGCTCGCGGCTGGTCTCGGCGATCTTTTCGACGTGTTCGCTGATCGTCGCGATCTGGCCGCCGATGCGCGACAGCACCGTGCCTGTCTGCTGGACATGGGTGGAGCCGTTCGCCACCTCTTCGGCCGAACGGTTGATGAGTGCCTTGATCTCCTTCGCCGCACCCGCCGAGCGCTGGGCGAGTTCGCGGACCTCCTGCGCGACGACGGCAAAGCCCTTGCCGGCTTCGCCCGCACGGGCTGCTTCTACGCCTGCATTGAGGGCGAGCAGGTTGGTCTGGAAGGCGATCTCGTCGATCACTCCGATGATGTTGGAGATCTGACGCGAGGCTTCCTCGATGCGGCCCATGGCCGAGATCGCGCTGCCGACGACGACGGCGGATTCATCGGCATTCTTCTTGGCTTCGCGGACGACGCCATTGACCATTTCGGCGCGCTCGGAGGACGAACGGACGGCGGCGGTGATCTCGTCGACGGCGGCGGCTGTCTCTTCCAGAGAGGCGGCCTGCTGCTCGGTGCGGCGGGCGAGATCGAGCGCCGACTGGGCCATCTGGCGGCCGTTGTTCTGGATCTGGTCAACATTGCCGGAGATCTGGTGCATGGTGTCACGCAGGCGGGCAAGCGACAGGTTGAAGTCGTTGCGCAGCTGTTCCAGGCGACCGTGGAAGCGGCCTTCGATCTCGAAGGAGATGTCGCCGTTCGCGAGACGCTCCAGCGCCTGGGCAAGCTTTCCGACGGCATGTTCGATCTGCTGGTCGAGCGCCTGCTTTTCTTCGTCATTGCGGCGGCGCTCGGCCTCTGCCTCAACCTGCTCGCGCTGGCGCTCGGACTCAATCTCGAGCTTGGTGCGAGCGTTCGTCTTGAAGACGGCCAGCGCACGCGCCATGGCGCCGATCTCGTCGCCGCGCTTGTCGCCGGCGATGCCGGCTTCGAGGTCACCTTCGGCGAGGCGCTGCATGGTCGCGGTGATGCGGGCGATCGGACGCTGCAGCGTGACCACAAGGGCGATGCCGCCGATCACAGCGAGGATGACGCCGGCGATCATGGTGCCGATCGACAGGCGGTTCGCCTCCTGGCGTTCGGTGCCGGCCACATCCTTCTGCAGGTCTGCAAAGGAGGTGAGAGAGGCCCAGATCGCATCCATGGTGCGGCTCGCCTCATCGAAGTTCGCGATGCGGTCGGCGCTCGTCTTGACCAAGGCTTCGGTGTCGGCGGTGAGCGAGGCGAGCAGCGGCGTGATGGCAGCCGTCAGGCTGTCGTAGAAGGCCTTGTCGGCGATGCTGCCGCCAAGGACGGTGAGGTTGTCGCCGACCAGCTTGATCTGGCGCAGGATCGGCTCGCGGGTCTTTTCGTCCTTCACGTTGAGGAAGGTGGCCGTCATGATGCGCAGATCATAGACGTCGGCGATCAGGGTGCGGCTGCCGACGAGAACATCGGCGGCCTGCACGGCGCCGGTCTCAACGGCTGCGAACTTCTGCACCGATGCTGCGTATTTGGCGGTAGCACCTGCCGTCAGGATCTCTTCGAAGCCGCGGAAGCGGGCGACGATCGAGCCGACGGAGCGACCATTTTCGGGGCTCATGTCGCCGGTTGCGACCTTTTGCTTGATCTCGTTGATCGCGGCCAGGAAGGCCTTGCCCATGTCCTTGCTCTCGGCTGGCAAGGCATTGGCGATCTTGCGCTGGGTCTTGACGAGCTCCGGCAGCTGTTTCTGCAGATAGGGGAACTGCTGCTCCGGCGTTCCGGCGGCGAAGAAGCCCTTGGTGATTTCGGCGATCTGCTTGGCCCCGGAGGCCAGGCGCTCGGCCTCTTTCAGGGCACCCTTGGCATCGTTTTCGCCGGCGACGACCGCGCGCTGCAGCTTCTGCGCCTCATCGGACACGCGGATCTGCTGGGCCATCAGGCCCTTCATCTGTTCCTGGATGGAGGCAGCAAGGGCCACCTCGGCTTCATGCATTTGCCAGAGCGTGTCGATCTTTTGATTGACCGCACCCGTGCCGGCAATTGCCTCATCGAGGAAGTTGCGACCCATGCCGTCGGCGCCGATTTCGGAGATGTTCTGGGTGAGTGTCGACTGCTGGCCGGCGAGCTGGTCGAGCACGGCGCTGCGTGTCTCCTGCGACGTCTGGTCGAGGAAACGTGTCATCGCGGCAGTGACGTTCTTGAAGCCATTCAGCGAGCGCATCGTGCCGTTGGAGATCTCCATGCGCTGCTGCAGGAGACCGGAGGCGTAGAGGCCCATGAGACCGACTGCGGTGATCGACAGGACAAAGGGCAGAACGAAAGCCATGACCTTGGTCGAAATCGAAAAGCGCGAAAGAATATGATCGATCAACATCGTTCCTCCAGAAAAACGGGGCGTGTCGACCGCGCCCGCCTCTACACCATCGACCGCTCCGACTGCCGTCGTTGCTGTCTACACTCCACTCCAGCCAAAGAGTTGCAGTAAAAGTCTCAAGACGGAGTTAAGGTTGGTGCCGAGGGTCCCGAGGCGGGACAGAGAGGCATCAGCGTGGGATGTGCGAACCGCCGACCTCATGGGGGCGGGTTCAATGGGCGCTCAGCAGCATTTCGCAAAATGCGGATGAGACAGTAAAAAACTGTGTCGGGGAGGCTGGATCAGCCAAGAAGGCCGATCGCAAGGGCCGCCAATGCACTGGCGGCATAAAGACAGACGATGCTCAGATAACGAACGCGGGCACGCTCTTCGTCACGGGCACGGGTTGCGGCAATGGCGATGGCACGGGGCTTGCGGGTCTCATGGGTCATGGGCGCGGTCCTTGATG
>JARXAK010000010.1 GCA_029865885.1 Rhizobium sp.
GGTCAGACCGTGCGCGGCCTCGCCTTCCTGACGGCTGCACTCGCACGCTGCAATCCCAAGGATTGTCCCTGGATGCAGGATCTGCAGGAGCGGGCGTTCTCGCTGGCATCAGAGGATGATCGCCGGGTGGCAGTGGCGCTGGCGCCGCAGGTCTACGAGCAGGGCGACTGAAGCGTCTGACGAACCAGAAGATACCAAAATGGGCGCCGAGGCGCCCATTTCTGTGTCTGCTGGCCGCTGACTTGCTCAGAATGCGAAGTGACCGACCACCGGCACATGGTCGGACGGCTTTTCCCAGGCGCGAACATGCTTTTCGATCGCCGTCGACCGCAGACGGTCGGAGGCTTCGGGCGACAGCATCAGATGGTCGATGCGGATGCCGTTGTTCTTCTGCCAGGCGCCGGCCTGATAGTCCCAGAAGGAATAGAGCGGCGTTTCGTCATTGGTGGCGCGCACGGCATCGACAAAGCCGAGATTTTCCAGACGGCGGAATGCCGCCCGTGTCTGCGGCAGGAACAGTGCGTCGGTCACCCATTGGCTCGGGTCCTTCGCATCATAGGGTTCGGGGATGACATTGTAGTCGCCAGCCAGGATCAACGGCTCCTCAAGCGCCATGCGATCGCGGGCGAAGGCTTCGAGCCGCGCC
This sequence comes from Rhizobium sp., assembly GCA_029865885.1. Lineage (GTDB taxonomy): Bacteria > Pseudomonadota > Alphaproteobacteria > Rhizobiales > Rhizobiaceae > Allorhizobium. Next base: position 647 of record JARXAK010000010.1, read on the forward strand.
ATCCAGGCGAGCTTGTAGGGGTATTTGACCGGATCATCCGACGGATTGCCGTTCGGCAGATAGAGCGAGACGACGCGCACCACGCCGCCCTCGACCGAGAAGACACCTTCGATGAAGCGCGCCTGTTCGTCCGTGTCGTCGCCCGGCAGACCGCGATTGACTTCGTCCGGCTTGATCTTGGAAAGCAGTGCGACCCCGTTGAAGCCCTTCTGGCCATGGGTCTCGACGTGATAGCCGAGCGCTTCGATCTCAAGACGCGGGAAACCTTCGTCGACCGACTTGATTTCCTGCAGGCAGACGATGTCGGGCCCACTGTCCTTCAGCCACTGGCACAGGTTCTCGATGCGCGCCTTGACGCCGTTGATGTTCCAGGTGGCTATTTTCATCATCACTCACACGGAGAAGCTGGTGCCGCAGCCGCAGCTCGCCACCGCATTGGGGTTCTTGATCTGGAAGGACTGGCCGAGCAGGTTGTCGACGAAGTCGATCTCCGAGCCCGCCATGTAGATGATCGACATCGGGTCGATCAGGACGGTGGCGCCGTCACGGCTGATCACGATGTCATCGCCCGCTGGTTGGCCATCAAGGTCGAATTTGTAGGAAAAGCCGGAACAGCCGCCGCCTTCGACGGAGACGCGCAGCGCCTGCTTGTCGGCTTCGGCCGCGACGATCGCTGCGATTCGCTTCGCAGCGGCTTCGGAAAGGGTGACGGTCTCGGTGCTCATTCGGCCTCCTGCCGGGTTCAAGGCCCGGTGAAAACGGTCTTTTCTTCGCAAATCACCGCATTGTCACGCAAAAGCGCGATTTTTGATCCGGCGGGGCGGTCCGAAACCGGTTCGGAACCCGCATCGCCTTGCGGCTTTGTCCGCTATAGGTATGAAGGCACAAGAGTTGCGTCAATGGGGAGCAAGCGGCACGCGCATGACGATCGATCAAGCAGCACTGGGTTTCGGAACCGGAGAGCGGGCCGTTTATGCGACCAATCCCTGGGCAAGCCGGGGCCGGCTCTTCGAAGAAGGCGGCAGCCTGACCCGCTCCGAATTTCAGCGCGACCGTGACCGCATCGTCCATACGACCGCCTTTCGCCGGCTGAAGCACAAGACCCAGGTCTTCATTGGTCCCGATGGCGACCATTACCGCACGAGACTGACACACACGATCGAGGTGGCGCAGATTGCCCGCGCGCTGGCGCGTGCCCTGAAGCTCGACGAGGATCTGGCGGAAGGGGTGGCGCTTGTCCACGACTTCGGCCACACGCCCTTTGGTCACACCGGCGAGGATGCCCTGCACGAGGTGCTGAAGCCCTATGGCGGCTTCGACCACAATGCCCAGTCGCTGCGCATCGTCACCAAGCTGGAGCGCCGCTATGCGGATTTTGACGGGCTGAACCTCACCTGGGAAGCCCTGGAAGGGCTCGTGAAGCACAACGGGCCTCTGCTGACCAAGGACGGGCAGGGGGCGCGTGGCCCGGTTCCACAGCCCATTCTCGACTATTGCGAGATCCACGATCTGGAACTGGCAAGTTTCGCCGGTCTGGAAGCGCAGGTCGCAGCGATTGCCGATGACATCGCCTACAACACTCATGACATCGACGATGGCCTGCGCTCGGGCTACCTGACCTTCGATATGTTGGAAGACGTTCCCTTCCTCGCCGGCCTGATGAAGGAGGTGCGTGATCGCTATCCGCATCTCGACCCCGACCGCTTCACCCACGAGATCATGCGCCGGCAGATCACCCGTATGGTCGAGGACGTGATCGGTGTTGCGCAGGAGCGGCTGAAAAAGGTCGAGCCACAAAGCGTCGAGGATGTGCGCGCAGCCTCGATGACGATCGCCACCTTCTCGGACCAGATGGCCGAGACCGACAAGGCGATCAAGAAGCTGCTGTTCAGCCGCATCTATCGCCATCCGGACATCATGCGCATCCGGGCGGCAGCCGCCGAGATCGTCACGGATCTCTTCAACGCCTATATGGCAGACCCGAAGCTGATGAAGAGCCACTTCTGGGTCAACCATATCTCGGGCCTTAATGACGGGCAGAAGGCCCGCCATGTGGGCGACTATCTGGCCGGCATGACCGACACCTATGCGGTGCGGACGCATCGCGAGCTGTTTGACCGGACTCCCGAATTGCGATAGGCACCCGACGAAATTCTTAAGGAAACGCCGGGGCGACGCTTCGGCGCGCAGGGACACGCCATGAACCTTTTCGCCGATTTCGAAATCCGGATCAAAGCAGCGCTCGACGAGATCGAGGCGGTGCGCGAGAAGCGCGACAGCCTCGACTTCAGCCGCATCGTGGTCGAACCGCCGCGCGATGCGAGCCATGGTGACGCCGCGACCAATGCCGCCATGGTGCTCGCCAAGGGCATGGGCATGAACCCGCGTGCGCTCGCCGACCTGATCGGCGAAAAGCTGAAGCAGGATGCTGACGTCGCCGAAGTCGGCGTGGCCGGCCCGGGCTTCATCAACATCCGTCTTTCGGTCGCCTACTGGCAGCGGCTGCTCGCCACCATGATCCAGCAGGGCACGGATTTCGGCCGCTCTTCGGTTGGCAAGGGCCACAAGGTCAATGTCGAATATGTCTCGGCCAATCCGACCGGCCCGATGCATGTCGGCCATTGCCGTGGCGCCGTCGTCGGCGACACGCTGGCCAACCTGCTCGGCTTTGCCGGCTACGAGGTCACCAAGGAATACTACATCAACGATGCCGGCGCGCAGATCGACGTGCTCGCACGCTCCGCCTTCCTGCGCTACCGGGAGGCTCTGGGCGAGACGATCGGCGAGATCCCGGCCGGCCTTTATCCGGGCGACTATCTCGTGCCTGTTGGCAAGGTGCTTGCCGCCGACTACGGCACCAAGCTTCTGACAATGCCGGAAGACGAGATGCTCGCCATCGTCAAGGACAAGGCGATTGACGCGATGATGGCGATGATCCGCGAGGATCTGGCGACCTTGAACGTCCATCACGACATCTTCTTCTCCGAGCGCACCCTGCATGCCAACAACGCCGCGAAGATCCGCACGGCGATCAACGACCTGACCTTCAAGGGCCATGTCTATCGCGGCACGCTGCCGCCGCCGAAGGGCCAGTTGCCGGAAGACTGGGAGGATCGCGAACAGACGCTGTTCCGCTCCACCGAAGTCGGTGACGATATCGACCGCCCGCTGATGAAGTCGGATGGGTCCTATACCTATTTCGCCGCCGACGTTGCCTACTTCAAGGATAAGTTCGATCGCGGCTTCTCCGAGATGATCTATGTGCTCGGCGCCGACCATGGCGGCTACGTGAAGCGGCTTGAGGCCGTCAACCGCGCCGTCTCCGAAGGCAAGTCGAAGCTCACCGTGCTGCTCTGCCAGCTGGTCAAGCTCTACCGCGACGGCGAGCCGGTGAAGATGTCGAAGCGCTCGGGCGACTTCGTGACGCTGCGGGAAGTGGTCGAGGAAGTCGGCCGCGATTCGGTGCGCTTCATGATGCTCTACCGGAAGAACTCCGAGCCGCTCGACTTCGACTTCGCCAAGGTCACGGAGCAGTCGAAGGACAACCCGGTCTTCTACGTGCAGTATGCCCATGCACGCTGCATGTCGATCCTGCGCCAGGCGAAGGAAGCCTTCCCGGATCTGGAAATCGAGACTCTCGACCTTGGCCATGCCGTAATGGGACAGATCGAAGACCCGACAGAGCTGTCTCTGGTCGCAAAGCTTGCCGAATATCCGCGGATTATCGAGGCTGCAGCACTGTCACAGGAGCCGCATCGTCTTGCTTTTTACCTGCATGATCTGGCAAGCTCGCTGCATGCTCACTGGAATAAGGGCAAGGATTCCCCCGAATTACGCTTTGTTAACGATAAACATAGAGAATTAACCATCGCCAGGCTTGGGCTGGTGCATGCTGTCGCCTCCGTGTTGAAATCGGGACTGGCCATTACTGGCACCGAAGCACCGGCTGAAATGCGATAGTATCGTCACCAATTCCCCACATTGCGCTGGCAGGCGTTGAGTCGCGTAAGTGAGTGGAACAGGCATGGTACAGAAGCAGGCTGCAAACAGCATTCGGTCGCAGGGCGACGGTTTCGCGGATGACGATCCGTTGGCGGAGCTCGCCCGCATCGTCGGATTCGATCAGCCGCTGAAGCGCGAGCCCGTCGTCTCGCTGCCGCAAGCGCCGCAGATGGGGTCGTCCGAGTTCAATCTCGAAGACGAATTGATGCGCGAGTTTGAGGGCTATGAAGCCTCGCCCGCGCCGTCGTCCTATGCTCCGGCGCTGTCTGCGCCCGAGCCCGTTCTTCCGCGTCCTGTTGTGGCTGAGAGCTATCCCGCCGCGCCGTTGCGCGAAGAGCCGCGTTTCGCACCTGAGCCGCTTGCCTCCTATGATGCGCCGCAGCCAGTCTATGAGCCCCAGTCGGTCGACGCTGTGGATGCCGTTCAGTTCCAAGAGGATGTCTTTGCCTCGGATCTGGACTTGCCTGATGTCGATGCCGTCAGCCCGGCTTTTGTGGATGAAGCGCCGATCGTGCAGAGGGCAGAGCCGGAGATCGCATTCGATCTCGCCGACGAGCTCGAATTTGCAGTGGCCGACGCCGATGTCCGTCCGGAAATTTCTGTTGCGCCGCTGCGCCCGGTTCCGTCGGAAGCGCCGCGTCTGCGCCTGCCGCTCGCCAATTTTTCCGCCCAGCCGGCCCGTCGGGTAGAGCCTGACGTCGCCGTCGAGCCGACCCGCAATGCTCCCGCTTTCGATCTGTCGGATTTCGAGGTGCCGAGCGCGCCTCAGGTCTCCGTCGCGCAGGCGCCGACGACCCTCGATTTTGGCAAGGCGACTTTCGATTGGGCGGCGGGTCCGGTGGAGCCGATCCCGGCCGTTGCGCCGAGCGCAGGCGTGGCTGCGCCCCTGGCTGCTCCCGCCGTCTTGACGGCGTATGACAGTCTCGCCGTCGACGCAGAGCCCCGCATCGCCGCATCTGCGCCTGCTCCGTTCCAGGCTGCCAGCCCTGCGGAACGCGAAGAGCCCGATTTCAGCTTCGATTTCCTGGATGAACTCTCCCTCGACGAAGAGGTCGAGGCAGCGCCGAAGGCGCAGGAGCCGGTGGTTCAGCGTGCCGCTTCGTCAACGGTTTCCGATGATGATTTCGATCCGTTCAAGGATCAGGATTTCGACCTGCAGCTGGATGAGATCGAACTCGATCTTTCGGAGCTGGATGTCGCACCCAAGAGGATTGAGCCGGCACAGGTTCCGGCATCCTTTGCCCCCGTTTTTGCCGCTCCTGTTGCGCCCGTCGCGCCGGTGCGTGCGGAGCCTGTCATCGCACCGACGCCCTATAATGCTGGATCGCCTGCGCCTGTCTTTGCCTCAGCGCCCTCGATGTCTGCGCCTGCTTTCGCGCCCTCCAGCGCTCGCCCGACGTTTGATGCCTATCAGGCTGCACCCAGCGCGCCGTCGCGACCCGCAGCGCCTGTAGAGGAAAGCTTTGGCTTCGATCCCTCGGAGATCTCCGAGCAGGACGATCTGCTGGAAACACTGAGCGGCATGGACGTTCCGGACGTGCCGGTTGCCGATGTGCGCCCGGCGCAGCCCGCCCAGCCGGACTACGACATCGATATCGATGCGGAACTCGCGACCCTGTTCGAGGAGCCGGTCGCGCCGGCTGCGCCGCAGAAGCCGATCGCAACCAGCCGCGTCGCTGCGGTGGCTGCTCCGTCAGCGGCGCCCGTCGCCCGTGCTCCTGTCACGGCACTCGATGATTTCGACGCGTTCGAAAAGGCGCTGGAAGAAGATTTTCGCAGCACCATGACCTCGTCCGGTGCGCTTGAGCCGGAAAGCCGTGGCCATATCACCATTGCAGGTGAAGGGCGTGGCTTCCGCTTCCGGCATTTGAAGCCGTATCTGATGGCGGGCACGGCGGTAATTGTCCTGCTGGCCGGCGCCGGTGGCCTCTATGCCTGGCTCGGAAGCGGGGCTGTGGGCACGCTGACCGGCGGTGAGCCGCAGGTGATTGCAGCCGACAAGTCGCCGGTGAAGATCGTTCCGGAAGATCCGGGCGGCAAGTCCGTGCCGAACCAGGACAAGGCGGTCTATGACCGCGTGGCCGGCAACGGTGTCGAGGATCCGAAGCAGACGAGCCTGATCTCATCCGAGGAAGAGCCGGTTGATGTCGTGCAGCGCACGCTGATCCCCGAGACGCTTCCGATGGAAGGCGAGAACGAGGCCATGGCAACGCCGGTCGGCGAAACCGAGGATCCGCGTCTGCTGCCGGACGGCCAGCCCCAGCAGGCGGCCGCCGAAGATCCGGCGACGATCACGCCGCGCAAGGTCCGCACCATGATCGTCCGCCCTGACGGTACGCTGGTCGCGCAGGAAGTTCCCGCCGAGCCGACGCCGGCTCCGGTCGAGACCGCGGCCGCGACACCGTCGCAGGCCGCAGCGGAAACGCCGGTGCTTGCACCGCCGAGCGTCCCGACGACCAATACCGGTGACGCCGTAAAGACTGTCGATACCCGCGTCGTCACACCAGGCGGCGCGACCGAGACAGCTGCTGCGCCAGCTGCCGCGACCGACACTGCCGCCACGGCGGCTCCGGCTCCGGCTGAAACTGCGGCTGCTGCCCCGGCTCCCGTCGACGCGACTGCGCCGCGGGCTCCGATCCCGACAAGCCGTCCGTCCGACCAGCCGGTCAATGTCGTCGGCACCGTGACGGACCAGGGCAATCTTCGACCGGCACAGCCGGCAGCGGCGGCGCCCGCACCGGCTGCGACCCAGACCGACGTCGCGGCTGCAGCGCCGGCTGCGGCTGCACCATCCGGCAGCTTCGGAATCCAGATTGCGTCCCTGCCGTCTGAAGCCGATGCTCAGAAGAGCTATCGCAGCCTGTCTTCCAAGTTCGGCAATGTTCTGGGTGGCAAGCCCTGGGAAATCCGTCAGGCGGACGTTCCCGGCAAGGGCACCTTCTACCGCGTGCGCATCGTCGCGGGCTCCAAGGACGATGCCGTGGCGCTCTGCGAGCAGTATCGCGCCGCCGGTGGCAGCTGCCTCGTCTCGCGCTGAAATTGACCTGATTGCCTGATGACAGAGAGGCGGAACCCCGTGTTCCGCCTCTTTTCTTGTGTATGAGCGCCTGAGGCTTCCACCCGGTCCCTTCGGCTTTTTCCTTGCCCTCGATATGGTCTTCCCATGACAACACACACCCGTCCCGCCAAAGCCATGATCCTCGGTTGCCTCGGTCTGCGTCTCACCGCCGACGAGAAGGCCTTTTATCGCGACGAACAGCCCTGGGGTTTCATCCTCTTCGGCCGCAATATCGGGGAAGCCGAGCAGGTGAAGGACCTCGTCGCCGAGATGCGCGAGACGGTTGGCGGGGCTGCCCATGTGCCCGTGCTGATCGATCAGGAGGGTGGTCGGGTCCAGCGTATCCGCGAGCCGATTGCGCCGCGTTACCCGTCCGGCGCCGATCTCGGCGCGCTCTACCATCAGGACGCCGAAAAGGGCCTGCGTGCCGCCTGGTTGATGTCGCGCCTGCATGCCTTTGATCTCTATCGCCTCGGCATCAATGTCGACTGCCTGCCGGTTCTGGACGTGCCGATCGAAGGCGCCTCTAACGTCATCGGCAATCGCGCCTATTCGAATGATCCGCCTGTGGTGGCGAAGATGGGGCAGGCGGCGGCTGATGGCCTGAAGGCCGGCGGTGTTTTGCCGGTGATGAAGCACATGCCGGGCCATGGTCGCGGCATGGCCGACAGTCATCATGAACTGCCTGTCGTGACCGTGCCGCGTGCCGAGCTGGAGGCTCATGATTTCGTGCCGTTCAAGGCGCTGGCCAATGAGCTGATGGGCATGAGCTGCCATGTCGTGTATACCGACATCGACCCCGATCACCCGGCCTCGACCTCGCGTATCGTCACCGAGGAGATCGTGCGCAAGGCGATCGGCTTTGAGGGCCTGCTGATGTCCGACGATATCTCGATGAATGCGCTCAAGGGGTCGATCGGCGAACGCGCGGTCCGCATTGCCGCTGCCCTCGACGTCGTCCTGCATTGCCATGGCCATATGGACGAGATGAAGGCGGTCGCTTCCGCCGTCTCTGAACTCTCCGGCAAGGCACGTGCC
>JARXAK010000055.1 GCA_029865885.1 Rhizobium sp.
GTTTCGCCCCGCCCGGCCCCCACCGGGCGGGGATGACTTTTGTCTGTTGGCGCGGATGTCGGCTCGCGCTACTCTCCGGAAAACCCGAACAGAGCTCCTATGGATCGCCGCCACTTCCTCATTGCCTTGATGAGCCTTGGCTTGGCCACCGCCATGCCGTGCCGCACCGTGCTTGCCAAGGACGGCGGGGACGATAGCGATAGCGATAGCGGCGACGATGGCGATCGCGGCGGCAGCAGTGGCAGCGGCGGTTCCGACGATTCCGATGACAGCGGCAATGATGACAGCGGCGACGACAAGGGCGGGAATGACGATCGCAGCGGCTCAAGCGGCGGCTCCGGCCGCGACGCCGAGGACGAAAGCGAGGACGACAGCTCTGGCAGTTCGGGCAAGGAACGGGACCACAAGCAGGCGCGCGAGGCCGTTGAGCGCGGGGAGATCCTGCCGCTTCGGGAAATTCTAAAACGCGTCGACGAACTGGGCGGCGGTCGCGTGATCGCCGTCGACCTCGATATGCGGGCGCGCAAACCCTTCTATACACTGAAGGTCCAGAGCGGCTCGAGTGTCAAAACCCTCAAGCTCGAGGCCGCCACCGGCCGCAAGCTCAATTTCTTCGGATGGTGAGCCATGCGCATTCTGCTCGCGGAGGACGATCGGACCATTGCGGCCCACACACGCTCCAAGCTCGAAGTTGAAGGCTTCATCGTCGAGCATGTCGAAAACGGACCGGATGTCTGGGCCGAAGGTGAGACGGGCGACTATCAGGCAATCATTCTGGATCTCGGTCTGCCTGGTATGGACGGCCTCTCCATCCTGAAGCGCTGGCGTGCGGCCGGGCTGGAGACGCCGATCCTGGTGCTGACGGCGCGCGGATCCTGGATGGAGCGGGTCGACGGCTTCGATGCGGGAGCCGACGACTACCTGCCGAAGCCGTTTCGCAGCGAGGAGCTGGTCGCGCGTTTGAAGGCGCTGCTGCGGCGGGCCCACGGTCGCGCCAAGACGACCGTCTCTGCCGGCGGCTTCGTTCTCGACGATACAACCCGTCGGGTGACCTTCGAGAGCCGACCGATCGAGCTGACGCCGCTCGAATATCGCCTGCTTTCAATGCTGATTGCCGAACCGCACAAGGTGTTCGACCCGATCGAGATCGCGCGCCAGGTTCAGGGGCGTGACGACGAGCAGGCGCGCAACGCCGTCGAGGCGATGGTCGCGCGCATCCGGCGCAAGACCCATCCTTCGGCCATCGCCACCCGGCGCGGCTTCGGCTACACCCTGGCCGGCGAGGGGGCATGACCCAGTCGCTGCGCCTGCGCCTGCTGGTCGGCGCCGTTCTGGCGATTGCCTTCATTCTTTTGCTGGTCGGGTCCGGCCTCAGCCGCATCTTCTCCAACTATGTCGCCGACCGATACCGCGCAGACATGTCAGCGATCATCGACCAGCTGGCGGCCAGCGTTGAATTCCGGAATGGCAAGGCGCGGATGACGGACGAGCCGGGAGATCCCCGCTTCGAACTGCCCGGCAGTGGTCTTTACTGGGAGGTCGTGGCGGACAACGGGCTGGTGTTCCGATCCCGTTCGCTCTGGGATGTCGCACTTTCGGTGGATACCCTGAAGGACGGTGCTTATGGCTTCCGTCAGGGTGAGGGGCCGGACGGGGCGCCACTGCTGGTCCAGCTGCGTGAGGTCGAGCTCGAAACCTCCGAGGGCAACCGCCCCTTGACGCTTCTTGCGGCCTTCGACCGCAAGGTCATCGACGATGCGATCTCCGAATATCACGGCGCCATGGCGATCATGCTGGTTTTGACGGCTGTGGTGCTTCTGGCGGCAGCCTTCCTCCAGATCGGCATAGGCCTTGCACCCCTGTCCCGGCTGCAATCCGCAGTCGCTCTGATCCGCTCCGGTCGGAGCGATCAGGTGACCGGCGAAGGCCCGACCGAGCTGCGCCCTCTGGTCAGCGAGTTGAACGAACTGCTCAAGGAGCGAGAAACCGCGATCGAGCGGGCGCGGGCGCGGGCGAGCGATCTGGCCCATGGTCTGAAGACGCCCCTCACCGTGTTGCTGCAGATGGCCGACAACTTGCCGGAGCGGGAGCGTCAGCTGATCCGCCAGCAGGTTGACCTCATCCGCCAAAGGTCCGACCGGCAATTGCAGTCCGCCCGGCTCGGGGTCGAGCAGATGGCTCAGACGGGTCTCGCGTCGCTGACCGGCAAACTGGTTTCCGTGCTGTCGCCGGTCACCTCCGCCCGCAATGTGCACTGGGCAATCGAGATCGACGACGATGTGATGGCCGACATGGATCCCGCCGATCTTGCCGAAGCCCTCGGCAATGTTCTCGACAATGCCACGCGCTATGCAAGCTCGGTAATCTCCGTTTCGGCACGGCAGGACGGCGCATTCTTGCAGGTAGACGTCGAGGATGACGGCCCCGGCGTGGGAAACGACGATCTCGCAGCCATCTCGCGTCGCGGCGTCCATCTCGCCGAGGACGAAGGCACGGGGCTTGGTCTCGCCATCAGTTCCGACGTGCTGGCGGCCTATGGCGGCGGGATCGGCTTCTCGCGATCCGAACTCGGCGGGCTGAAGGTTCGCCTCACCGTTCCCGCACACCGGTGAATGCGGACGGCGCCTCCGAAGATTCCATCTGCCACCCGTTGCGCTTTTCCGGGTCTGCGGTTATAAGCGCGCGTCCGAACGGTCCGGCAGGGCATGCCGTGGCCGTTCTTTATGCTTGAAAACGGGCATTCGTCAGCCTGTTTCGATACAAGAACAATGGAGTAGCAAAATGCCCAAGATGAAGACGAAGTCTGCCGCCAAAAAGCGGTTCAAGATCACGGCGACCGGCAAGGTTCTCGCCGCCGCTGCTGGCAAGCGCCACGGCATGATCAAGCGTTCCAACAAGTTCATTCGCGATGCCCGCGGCACGATGGTTCTGGCTGAACCTGATGGCAAGAAGGTTATCAAGAACTACCTGCCGAACGGTCTCTGAGACCCGCTCGCTGTTGGACAATTAAGGAGATCATGACATGGCACGCGTAAAACGTGGCGTAACTTCCCGCGCCAAGCACAACAAGGTATTCAAGCAGGCCAAGGGCTTCTACGGCCGCCGCAAGAACACGATCCGGGCCGCCAAGGCTGCCGTTGATCGTTCCAAGCAGTTTGCTTACCGCGACCGCAAGAACAACAAGCGCAACTTCCGCGCTCTGTGGATCCAGCGTATCAACGCTGCTGTCCGCGAACACGGCCTGACCTATGGCCGCTTCATCGACGGCCTGAACAAGGCTGGCATCGAAGTCGACCGCAAGGTTCTGTCCGACATGGCTATCCATGAGACGGCAACCTTTGCAAAGCTGGTCGAAGCATCCAAGAAGGCACTCGCCTACCTCAAGGACGCCGGCACGGCCAACGAGTTTGAAAGCGCGGTCAAGTAAGCCAGCGCTTCCCGACTGAAATTCAAGTATTGGGAAACCCGCGCTGGTACGGCTGGCGCGGGTTTTTCTTTGACAGTTAGGCTGTGACGGTATCACGGCGCGACACAAAGGGCAGGAAACGGAAATATGTCCGATCTCGACAGTTTGAAGACGACGCTTCTCGCTGACATCGCCGCGGCTGCGGACGAGGCTCAGATCGAGGCTGTGCGCGTGGCGGCCATGGGCAAGAAGGGCTCCGTCTCGGAACTCTTAAAGACGCTCGGCACGATGACGCCCGAAGAGCGCCAGACGCGCGGTGCCGCGATCAACGCGCTGAAGAACGAGATCACCGAGGAAATCACGACCCGCAAGACGGCTTTGAAGGACGCGGCAATCAATGCGCGCCTGAAGGCAGAGACGCTGGATGTGTCGCTCCCGGTGCGCTCCTCGCCGGCCGAACGCGGCCGCATCCATCCGATCAGCCAGATCGTCGACGAGATCACCGCGATCTTCGCCGACATGGGCTTCTCGATTGCCGAAGGTCCCGATATCGAGACCGACTATTACAATTTCACGGCGCTGAACTTCCCCGAGGGACATCCGGCCCGCGAGATGCACGACACGTTCTTCCTCCAGCCGGATGAGAATGGTGAGCGCAAGGTGCTGCGCACGCACACCTCGCCGGTGCAGGTGCGCACCATGGAGAGCCAGAAGCCGCCGATCCGCATCGTCATTCCCGGCAAGACCTATCGCCAGGACTCGGACGCCACGCACTCGCCGATGTTCCACCAGGTTGAAGGCCTCGTCATCGACAAGACCGCCAATGTCGCCCACATGCGCTGGATCCTGGAAGAATTCTGCAAGGCCTTCTTCGAGGTCGACAGCGTCACCATGCGCTTCCGGCCGTCCTTCTTCCCGTTCACGGAGCCGAGTTTCGAGGTCGATATCCAGTGCGACCGTTCCTCGGGCCCGATCGTCAAGTTCGGCGAAGGCAAGGACTGGATGGAAATCCTCGGCTGCGGCATGGTTCACCCGAACGTGTTGCGCGCGGGCGGGCTCGATCCGGACGAGTATCAGGGCTTCGCCTGGGGCATGGGCCTCGACCGCATCGCCATGCTGAAATACGGCATGCCTGATCTCCGCGACTTCTTCAACGCCGATATCAGGTGGATGAGCCATTACGGCTTCCGCCCGCTCGACGTGCCGACGCTGTTTGGCGGCTTGAGCAGCTGATGATTTGTTCGTGGCCACAATTAAATATGTGTGGTAGAGATGGAGCTGGAATGGGACGAGGAAAAGCGGCAGCGTAACCTGCGTGAGCGGGGTCTGGACTTTGCCGAGGCCTATAGGTTCGACCTCGCTTCTTCCGTGACGCGCGTAGACGACCGGGTTGATTACGGCGAAACCCGCTTCGTGACCTACGGGGACTTGGATGGCCGGCTTCACGTCATGTGCTGGACCGAGCGCGGTGAACGGATGCGGATCATCTCACTGAGGAAAGCCAATGAGCGAGAACAGAAAGCCTTCGCCCAAGTCTTTGGATCAGGACCTGCCGCTGACGGATGAGGACGGAGAGGTTCGCGAAATGACGCTGGAAGACTTCAGCGCCTTTCGACCGACACGTGACCTTGTTCCGGAGGTGGTCGAGCGCTGGGAGAGAACTCGCGGCCAGCGAGGCCCACAGAAGGCCCCGGTCAAGGAGCGTGTCGGGTTGAGATTGAACAGAGACGTGGTCGAGCATTTTCGCCAGACCGGTCCTGGCTGGCAGAGCCGGATCAACGACGTGCTGGAGGACTATGTGAAGGCAAGAGAGAATTGATTGAACATCTCGACAACATGCGCCCGGTCGATCTGCTTTGCGATGACGACCTGCTGCATGTGGAACTGACGGACGGTCGTATCGTCAGCGTTCCGGTCTGGTGGTACCCGCCCCTTCAGGAGGCGCTGCCGGTGGAGCGGAACAATGTGGAATTCATGCCTGACAGCATCCACTGGCCTGATATCGATCTCGATGTGACGGTGGTCAGCATGCTCCTCGGAAGACAGGCGTCAGGCGCGCGATCGCAGGACGTCTCGGGCAAGATGCAGATGAGAACGAGACAGTAGGATTAGGCCCTTCAGCTTGAAGGATAGCGTGCAAGGGGTGAGCTGATGCCGACGGTCCTTCGCAAGTATGGGTTCCGCTTCCATTTCTACGGGTTCGATATGGGTGAACCGCGGCATATCCATGTGAGGGGCCATGGCGGCACAGCCAAAATCTGGCTTGAGCCAATCGAATTGGTCGAGGCGAAGGGGTTTAACGCGGCGGACTTGAGACGTATTATGGATGTCGTCAATGATCATCACGGTCAGTTAGTGGAGGCATGGAATGAATTCGCCAAGTCTGTATCCTGAAAACGAACGGCCGGTCGAGGCGTGGTGCGACCTTCACAATGTTCATGTGCGGCTTGCCGATGGGCGCGAGGTAATCACGCCCTTGTGGTGGTACCCACGCCTTTCCACGGCAACTCCTGCCCAGCGTAACAACATTGAATTAATGCTCGCAGGCGTGCACTGGCCCGATGTCGATGAGGATCTGTCAATCCGGGGAATGCTGGCAGGCTGGAAATATCCGCAGGCCAGGGCGCCGGAGAAGGCGGCTTGACGGAATTTGAGAGCGAGGAAATGCGTCCGGTGAAGGCATGGTGCACAAAGGACGAGGTGCATGTGACGCTTGCCGATGGGCGCACGATCTCCGCGCCACTCTGGTGGTATCCCTTCCTGTCCGGTGTCGATGGGCAAGGCTTGAACGAGATAGAGCTGATGTATGAAGGCATCTGGTGGACGAAGGTCGATGAAGGAATCTCGGTGAAGAGCATGTTCCTCGGAGTGAAGGCGCCGGGGGCAATGGCGCCGGAAGAGGCGGCTTGACTTCGCGCCGACCTATCGAGACCGTGACGGAATATGGAATTTGCGCGACTGGCGCACATGAGGAAGACGAGAAAGTTCGATGAAATTCACACTCTCCTGGCTGAAGGATCACCTGGAAACCGAGGCCTCGCTTGAGGAAATCTGCGAGCGGCTGACGGCCATCGGCCTCGAGGTCGAAGACGTCGATGACAAGGCGGCTTACAAGCCCTTTGTCATCGCCAGGATCCTGACGGCGGAAAAGCATCCTGAGGCCGATCGTCTGAAGGTGCTGACGGTCGATGCCGGTGACGGCAAGCCGGTGCAGATCGTCTGCGGCGCGCCGAATGCCCGCGCCGGCATGATCGGCGCGCTCGCGCGTCCCGGCACTTATGTGCCGGGCATCGATGTGACGCTGTCAGTCGGCAAGATCCGTGGCGTCGAAAGCCATGGCATGATGTGCTCCGAAAAGGAGCTCAACATCTCCGACGACCACAACGGCATCATCGACCTGCCCGAGGATGCGCCGGTTGGTACGCCCTTCGCATCCTACGCCGGCCTCGACGATCCGGTCATCGAGATCAACCTGACGCCGAACCGTCCGGACTGCACGTCGGTCTTCGGCATCGCGCGGGATCTGGCCGCTTCCGGTCTTGGCACGCTCAAGGCCCCGAAGGCGCCCGTCTTCAAGGTCGAGGGCGAGACGCCGCATCAGGTCAAGCTCGAGCTCGAAGACCATCTTTGCCCGGGCTTTGCCTATCGCCTGGTGCGCGGCGTGAAGAACGGCCCGAGCCCGAAGTGGATGCAGCAGCGTCTGCTCTCGATCGGCCTTCGTCCGATCTCGGCGCTGGTCGACGTCACCAACTACATGACCTTCGACCAGGGCCGTCCGATGCATGTCTTCGACGCCGACAAGGTCAAGGGTGCACTGGTGGTTCGCCGCGCCAAGGAGGGCGAGGAGATCCTCGCGCTCGATACCCGCACCTACAAGCTCAACCCGAACAATGTCGTCATCGCTGACGACAACGGCCTGGAATCTATCGGCGGCATCATGGGCGGCGAGCATTCGGGCTGCGACGAGAACACCGTCAACGTCCTGATCGAGTCGGCCGTCTGGGATCCGATCAACATCGCCAAGACCGGCCGCGCCCATGGCATCATCACCGATGCGCGCTACCGCTTCGAGCGTGGCGTTGATCCTGATTACATGGTCCCGGGCCTGGAGCGCACCACCGAGCTGGTGCTTGAGATGTGCGGCGGTGTCGCGACCGAAAAGAAGGTAGAGGGCTACAAGGGGCACCAGAAGAAACTGGTCGATTTCCCCTATGCGGAAGTCAAGCGCCTGACGGGTCTGACCGTTTCCAACGAGGAATCGCGCCAGATCCTGACAGCCCTCGGCTTCGAAGTCCTCTCGGGCGACGAGACCTCAGCCAAGGTTTCCGTGCCGTCCTGGCGTCCAGACGTCGACGGCAAGGCGGATCTGGTGGAAGAAGTCATGCGCATGTTTGGCGTCGACAAGATCAAGCCGGAGCCGCTGCCGCCGACCGGTTCGGTCAATGCCAAGATCCTGACCACGCTGCAGATCCGCACGCGCTCTGCCCGCCGGGCGCTCGCCTCGCGCGGCATGCTGGAAGCCGTGACCTGGTCCTTCATTTCGGCCGAGCATGCCAAGCTCTTCGGCGGCGGTAGCGACAAGCTGAAGCTCGTCAACCCGATCGCAGCTGATATGTCCGACATGCGGCCCTCGCTGCTGCCGGGCCTCTTGACCGCTGCCCAGCGCAATGCCGATCGCGGCTTTGGCGATGTGGCGATCTTCGAAGTTTCCGGCACCTATGAGGGCGACACGCCCGACAGCCAGCGTCGCGTCGCCGGTGGCGTGCGCCGTGGCACGGCGTCGATTGCCGGTTCCGGCCGCATGTGGTCGAATGGGGCCAAGGGCGGCGGCAAGCCGGTCGACGTCTTCGACGCCAAGGCCGATGCGCTCGCCGTGCTCGAAGCCTGCGGCATTCCCACGGGCAATGTGCAGATCGAGCAGGGTGGCCCTGAATGGTATCACCCCGGCCGGTCCGGCACGATCAAGGCCGGCCCCAAGGTTATCCTCGGCACCTTCGGCGAATTCCATCCGAAGACGCTGGAAGCGCTCGACGTTTCCGGCACGCTGTGCGGCTTCGAAATCTATGTCGACGCTCTGCCGGAGCCGAAGAAGAAGGCGACCCGCACCAAGCCGGCACTCGAGCTTTCGGCCTTCCAGATGGTGAAGCGCGACTTTGCCTTCGTCGTCGAAAAGGCAGTCGAAGCGGGCGCGATCATCAAGGCGGCGACAAGCGCGGATCGCAAGCTGATCTCGGGCGTCAACGTCTTCGATATCTTCGAGGGTGCATCGGTGGGCGAGGGCAAGAAGTCGGTGGCGATCGAGGTTCTGATCCAGCCGGTCGACAAGACGCTGACTGACGAGGATTTCGATGCGCTGACGAAGAAGATCGTCGGCAATGTCGAAAAGTCGACGGGCGCTACGCTGCGCGCCTGATCCTGTGATGGCGGGGCTGACTTGGTCCGCCTGCCGGAAGACAAAGAAAAAGCCCTTTCCCTGCATGTCAGGGAAAGGGCTTTTTGATTTGAGCCGGATGGTCATGGACCATCAGAGGGCCGTGTCGTCATCAGACCTTACAGGCTGACGCGGCGGCCTTCCTTGTCAGCGGACTTGCGGTCGTCGCCGTGCTTGGCAAGGATCGCCTTGGCATCTTCGACCGAGATGCGGTGCTTCTTGGCGAAGGGGATCGGCTCATAGCCCTTGGCGGTGGTTTCGTCTGCCATGCTGGTCTCCAATTCCGAAAAATGCCCCGGCAGGATGCCGAAGCCTGTGATGTCGCGGGTGAACGGGGAAGAAAAAGCTCGTCGATGGCGAGCAGATGCGACGCGTGCGAAGGGCGTCGCCGATGAACCCTATGTAGGGATTTGCGGCCGAAAGCTCAATACTTCTTCTTGCGCAGCGTCTTGTTGCCCTTCGGCCCGGAATAGACGGGCGTTCGGTCGCGGTTTTCCGCCTGTAGCTGCCGCCAGCGCTCGAGACGGGCAGGCTCAAGCGTACCCTCCTTGATCGCCGCCTGCACGGCGCAGCCCTTCTCGTGCGAATGGCTGCAATCGCGAAACTTGCAATGCGGCACAAGCTCGGTGATCTCGGCAAACAGCGTGTCGATGCCATCGGTGATGTCGCTGACATAGAGCGTGCGGATGCCGGGCGTATCGATCACCCAGCCGCCGCTTGCGATTGCATGCAGGGAACGGGCCGTCGTCGTATGCCGCCCCTTGGCATCATGCTCGCGGATCGCGCCGGTCTTCTGCGCCGTCTCCGCGCCGTGCCCGGCGAGTGTATTGACGAGCGTCGACTTGCCCACACCAGACGATCCGACCAGCGCCACCGTCTGGCC
>JARXAK010000067.1 GCA_029865885.1 Rhizobium sp.
GAGAAGTTCCACATCATCACGATGGAAGGCGCCTTCCACGGCCGCACGATTGCAACGATCGCAGCGGGTGGCCAGGAGAAGTATCTTGAAGGCTTCGGTCCGAAGGCCCCGGGTTTTGATCAGGTGCCGTTTGGTGATCTCGATGCCGTCAAGGCCGCGATATCGGATGCAACTGCGGCGATCCTCGTCGAGCCCGTGCAGGGCGAAGGCGGTATCCGTCCGATCCCGGTCGAGATGCTGAAGGCGCTGCGCGCGATCTGCGACGAACACGGCCTGCTGCTCATCCTCGATGAGGTTCAGTGCGGTGTCGGTCGCACCGGCAAGCTGTTTGCCCATGAATGGGCCGGCATCACGCCCGACCTCATGGCGGTTGCCAAGGGCATCGGCGGCGGCTTCCCGCTGGGCGCCTGCCTGGCGACGGAAGAGGCCGCCTACGGCATGAAGGCAGGCACGCATGGTTCCACTTATGGCGGCAATCCGCTCGGCATGGCCGTCGGCAATGCCGTACTCGACGTCGTGCTCGGCGAAGGCTTCCTGGAAAACGTGCGTGATACCGCACTCGTCTTCCGCCAGGGCCTTGCCTCGCTGCAGGATCGCTTCCCCGACGTGATCGAAGAGGTGCGCGGCGAAGGCCTGATGCTCGGTATCAAGGCGAAGATCCCCAATACCGAACTTCTGATGGCGATGCGCGACGAGCACCTGCTCGGCGTTCCCGCCGGCGACAACGTCATCCGTCTCCTGCCGCCGCTGACAGTGACGGCGGAAGAGGCTCGTGACGGCCTCGCCCGGATCGAACAGGCCGCAGAGCACATCCGCGCCAAGGCCGCAGTCGCAGCATCTGCCTAAGACAGGACCCCCACATGGCATCTCCGAAGCATTTTCTCGATCTCTCCGCCATGACGGCAGGGGACCTGCGCGGCATTCTCGAAGACGCGAAGTCCCGCAAGCAGGCGACTAAGGCCGGCACCGCCGACAAGCCGCTCGCCGGCAAGATGCTGGCGATGATCTTCGAGAAGCCGTCGACCCGCACACGCGTCTCGTTTGATGTCGGCATGCGGCAGCTGGGCGGCGAGACACTCTTCCTGTCGGGCACGGAAATGCAGCTCGGCCGCGCCGAGACCATCGGGGACACCGCCAAGGTTCTGTCGCGTTACGTCGATGCGATCATGATCCGCACGACCGACCATGCGCGCCTGCTTGAGATGGCCGAGCATGCGACGGTCCCGGTGATCAATGCCCTGACCGACCTGACCCATCCCTGCCAGATCATGGCGGATATCATGACGATCGAAGAGCATCGCGGCTTGGTCGCCGGCAAAACGCTGGCCTGGACCGGCGACGGCAACAACGTCCTGCATTCGCTGGTCGAGGGGGCCGCCCGTTTCGGCTACCGCATGAACATGGCCGTGCCGCTCGGCTCCGAGCCCGATGACCGGATCCTCAACTGGGCCCGCGACAACGGCGGCGAGATCATGCTCTGCCACGACGCCGAGCGTGCGGTTGATGGCGCCGACGCTGTCATCACCGACACCTGGGTCTCGATGAACCAGGAGCACAAGGCGCGTGGTCACAACGTCTTCCAACCCTTCCAGGTCAATGCCGAGCTGATGAAGAAGGCGAAGGACGAAGCGCTCTTCCTGCATTGCCTGCCCGCCCATCGCGGCGAGGAAGTCACCGATGACGTCATTGATGGCGCGCAGTCGGTGGTCTTCGATGAGGCCGAAAACCGACTGCATGCGCAGAAGTCCATTCTCGCCTGGTGTTTGGGCGCGATTTGACGCCTGTTTTGCGGCCCCGTGGCTGACTTGACGTTTGGCACAGGTGACCCCATTTGTGCCGTTTCTGATCGGGCCGCTCGGGCCCAGCGTATGGCGCGTCGCGTGCCGGGAGTACATTCATGTCGATAAGACAAACAGAACTCGGCGAATTCGGTTTCGCCGGCGATGATCGTGTGGTCCCCTTCCAGGTGGAGGGTCTTGACGTGCGCGGACGCGCCGTGCAGCTTGGACCGCTGGTCAACAGCATTCTCGATCGCCATAACTATCCGACGGCGGTGGCGCGGTTGCTTGCCGAAGCCATCGTGCTGACGGTGCTGATTGGCACCTCGCTGAAATTCCAGGGCAAGTTCACGGTGCAGACGAAGGGCGACGGCCCGGTCGATCTGCTCGTCGCCGACTTCAGCACGCCGGAAAGCGTGCGCGCCTATGCCCGCTTCGACGAACAGGCCGTGGCGGACGCCGTGGCTGCCGGCCGCGCTTCGCCCGAACAGCTGCTCGGAACGGGCGTGCTCGCCTTTACCATCGATCAGGGCTCCTTCATGCAGCCCTATCAGGGCATCGTGCCGCTCGACGGGACCTCGCTGGAGGACATTGCCGGCGTCTATTTCCGCCAGTCGGAGCAGATCCCGACCCGCCTGCGCCTCGGTGCAGCCGAGCTCTTCGATCGTGACGCAGACGGCAAACCGCGCCGGACCTGGCGGGCGGGCGGCCTGATCGCCCAATTCCTGCCGGATGCGCCCGAGCGCATGCGCCAGCCGGACTTGCATGGCGGAGACGGCGACGACCGGGATCCCGATCTGCAGGGTGACGACTCCTGGGATGAGGCCCGCGCGCTGGTCGACACGATCGACGCCGATGAACTGACCGATCCGCAGGTCGGGATCGAGCGGCTGTTGTTCCGCCTGTTCCACGAGCGCGGCGTGCGTGCCTATGAACCGCAGGCGGTTTATGACCGTTGCAGCTGCTCGCGCGATCGTCTCAAGGGTGTCCTCCAGGGCTTCACAGCCGAGGAAATCCTGGCGAGCACGGAAGAAGGCAAGGTGACCGTCACCTGCGAGTTCTGCTCGACGGATTACGAGTTTGCACCGGCCGAACTGACAGCGGCCTGAGGCTGCATGAATGCACATGATCCGGAGGGGTGCTGGCCATCCCTTCGGGCATCTCAGGGAAAACGGCCTGAGAAATCTGTAAGTGGCACATTGCAACTATAGTTTTCAGCTATTCTAAATGAATGGCCCCTAGAGTGTTCTCAAGGACTTTGGGGACATTCTGCATGCATGTGTCGCGAGATGCGGCTGGACGTCAGGACGGACAGGCCGCCGGAAAAGAGACCACGGTTCACCCGCGGCCCCTTCACATGCTCGGCGAGGCGGTGAAGCGCCAGTACCGTGTCTGGACAAACATCAGCCGACGTCGGGCGATGGCCGAGGCCTACAGGCCGATCGTGCGCGGCTTTCTTCTGCCGGGTGCCGCCTACTATTTCCTCGTCACCTGGCTCCACTGGCAGGATGAAAGCGGCGCAGAATTTGTCATTCTCGGTGGCATCAGTCTTCTGACGGCCGTTCTCTATACGGCCTTTCGTTGGGGATTGCTGCCGCGTGGCAGGACCTCGCTGAAACGGCTCGAAGCCGTGGGTTTCACCACCAATCTCCTGATGTATTCGAATGTCCTCGCTTACATGCTGCTGCATTTCGAGGAGCAGAAGCTCATCTATTTCGTCCTGATGGCCGTGGTCTTCTCCACCACGGGCGTGACGCTCAGGGCGACGCTCGCGAGTGTCATCCTGTCCATCGGCAGCCTTTTCTGGTTTTCGGCGCAGGCATCGCCAGACGTCGCCCAGCAATTCGTCTTCATCGGGCTTGCCACCTCCTTCGCCGCCTTCGGCATGGCAAGCCTCTTGCGCAAGGCGATCATGCGCCAGATCGATGCCCGCCTTCTGGCCGACCAGTTGGCGGCGCGCGACAGCCTGACCGGCATTGCCAACAGGCGCTCGGTCTTTTCCCGGATCGAGGAACTGGTCGAGGAGCAGAAGCCGTTCTGGGTCGGTATCCTCGATCTGGATGGCTTCAAGTCGATCAACGACATCTATGGCCATGCGGTGGGTGACCATGTGCTGTGCGAAGTTGTTGAGCGCTTGAAGCTCAGGCAGAGGAGTGACGTTGAATTCGGCCGTATTGGCGGCGACGAGTTCGCCATCGTCATCGAGGGCGAACCGAGTGAGATTGAGGTGGCGGCTTTCGGCAACAGTCTGATTGCGGACATCAGTCGGGACTACGAACTCCAGCCTCTGGTCTTGACCGTAAGCGGGACGATTGGTTTCGCGCAGTTCCCCACCATGGGATCTACCGCAAGGCAGATCTACGAAAAGTCCGATTTCGCCCTCTATCGCGGCAAGCAGTTTGCGCGGCATCAGGCGGTGATCTTCACCGTCAACCAGGACAAGGAGATGCGGGAGAGCCTGGCGCTCGAAAGGGCGCTGCGCGAAGCGCGCATGGAGGAAGAGTTCCACCTTCTCTTCCAGCCGCAATATGATGTGGCCGCCGGCAAGGTCGTGAGTTTCGAAGCGCTCGCCCGCTGGCAGAGCCCCAGGCTCGGCCCCGTGCGCCCGGACCGCTTCATCCGCGCGGCAGAGCGGGCGGGTCTCATCCAGCAGGTGACCCGCATCCTCTTCGGCAAGGCGCTCGACGCGCTGGAACTCTGGCCCGAAGACATCACCGTCTCCTTCAACCTGTCTGCCCAGGACCTTGCCGACCGCGCTTTCATCTTCTCGCTCGTCGCTCAGGTCCACAAACGCCAGATCAGCCCCACCCGGATCGAGTTCGAGATTACGGAAACGGCGGTCATGAAGGACATCGCCGCGTCACGCGTGCTTCTCGAGGATCTCTCCTCGGCCGGCTTCAAGATCGCGCTCGACGATTTCGGCTCCGGCTATTCGAGCTTCGAATACATTGACCAGTTGCCGCTCAACAAAGTGAAGATCGACAAGAGCTTCGTGCGCAAGGTGGCCGATAGCGCCACGTCGCGGGAGATCGTCGCCGGGATCATCACACTCTGCCGGAATCTGGGACTAAAGTGCGTCCTGGAGGGTGTGGAGACCGAAAGCGAGATGTCGACGCTGTCGGCTCTGTCACCCCAGTTGATCCAGGGCTACCTCTATGGCAAGCCGATGCCGCAGCGGGATGTCCTAAGCCTGCTTTTGTTGGGCGAAGTAAAGGACTTGAAAGCCACCGTCGCGTGAGCGAAGCCAGCTGTGGCTGAGCTCAGACGGGTTGAAGTGCTGTCTCGACGGCAATGCTCGCCATCTCCAGGATTGCCTCGCGGGAGTTTGCAGCCGCAATAAACCGACCATTGTGACAGAAGCTTGCGCCCTTGACGCCGCAGACAGCCTCCAGGTCGCCATTGCTGAGACCGGCCCAGGCGGCAGGCAGGTCAGCCCGCTGTTCGAAGCTGTTTTCTGCCTTGCGGATGCCTGTGATGCACCAGTCCTTGTCGCGGGGATGGACGACGAAGAGCAGGTGGTCGGCGCCCGCCTTGATGATGGCGGGTCGGAAGGGCATGCCCATCGGCAGTTCCAGAACGCGGCGATCACCCGTCGCGGCAATCGCCTCCAGCACCATGGATTCCGCCCGGAGCTTGGCGGCCCGTTGCGCAATCGCGGCCTCGACGACGGCGCGGGCGATCAACAATGCGGCCTGGAAGCCACGATTGTCTGCGTCGGGTGCCTTATCGTCGAAGACAGGTTTCAGGGTTTCGAGCAGGCTCGGCAGCGTGAGGTCCGCCAGCTGTCCAGCGGTCGACGGGCTGAGTGCGCCGTTATCCAGCAGATCGACCGGCAGAACGAATTTCGCGTCGAAGGCCTGATGAATGGCCTCCCCATGCTCCGCCGGAACGCCCATGGCCGCCAGGTAATCCCGCCCGTAGTGTTTCCACACGAGGCCAAACGAGCTGTAGGGCTGACCATCGTCGCGCAGCGGTGCACCGC
The DNA here is from genome assembly GCA_029865885.1 of Rhizobium sp. Classification (GTDB taxonomy): domain Bacteria; phylum Pseudomonadota; class Alphaproteobacteria; order Rhizobiales; family Rhizobiaceae; genus Allorhizobium. The sequence goes on from JARXAK010000067.1 coordinate 5,761, forward strand.
GCTGGTGGTGGTCGAAGATCTGCGCTGCCGCGTCATAGGAACCGCCCACGTCGTAGATGATGCGGTCCGGTGCCGCCGTGATCCATTCGGGCGCGCGGCTGCGCACGATCTGCGCTTCCGGATAAAGCCGCGTGAGAACGACGGTCGACAGCAGTTCATCGGCATGGAAGCCGCCACTATGGGTCACGAGGTGGGTGATGTTCATGCCGGATAGGCCCCTTGGATGGCGTCGGGATTGATGCCTCCAGATAGCGGCTGGTGCCGGTCAACTCAACTGCCAATCGTCAATTGAGGGTGCGGACCATGCCAGGGCTGTCGAGCGAGAAGGCCGGGATGTCAACGTCGAAGCTCTCGCCGTCGTCGGTCTCCATGCGATAGGTGCCGTACATCATGCCCGACGGCGTATCGAGCGGACAGCCGGACGAGTATTCGTAGGTGGCGCCTGGATCAAGGCGTGGCTGCTCGCCGACAACGCCCGGACCGCTCACTTCGTCCACCTGGCCGTTTTGGTCGGTGATGTGCCAGTAGCGATGGGTCAGCCGCACGGGTTTGCCCGAGTGATTGGAGATCACGATCCGGTAGCCCCAGACATAGCGACTGTCATCGGGGTCCGACTGTTCTTCGAGATAGTAAGGTTCGACCAGAACCTCTATGTCCCGTGTCAGTGCGCGATACATGCCTGGACCCTGCGAAAGCTTGCCTTCTATTCCAATAGAGATGGCGCTCATTGTGGCAGCAGCAAGGGCAGCCGACGAACACTCTATGCTTTCAAGGGATAACGACGCGACGGATCGCGTCAAGAGCTAGAGTCCAGTCGCGACGTCCGCCGCGACTGAAATATTTGCATTGTTAAGCGCTTTGAACTGTCCTCAGAGGGCCTTCAGTGCGCGTGCGAAGTCATCCAGCAAGTCCTGCGTGTCCTCGATCCCGCAGGAGAACCTGACGGTGCCGCCGGAAATGCCGAGCTCCGCGCGTGCCTCGTCTGTCAGGTTCTTGTGGGTCGTGGTCGCCGGATGGGTGATCAGGCTCTTGGCATCGCCGAGATTGTTGGAAATCTTGATGATCTCCATCGCATTCTGCAGCTTGAAGGCGGCTTCCTTACCGCCCTTCAGCTCGAAGCAGACCAGCGTCGAGCCGCCGGTCATCTGCTTGGCGATGATATCGGCCTGCGGATGGTCCTTGCGGCCTGGATAGATGACCTTGGCAACGGCACTCTGGTCCGCCAGGAAATCGGCAATTGCCGCAGCACTCGTCGTCTGCTGCTTCACACGCAGCGGCAGCGTCTCCATGCCCTTCAGGAGCGTCCAGGCATTGAACGGCGACATGGCAGGACCGGTGTGACGGAAATAGTCGTGCAGGTTCTCGTTGACCCATTCCTTCGACGAAAGCACCACGCCACCGAGGCAGCGGCCCTGGCCGTCGATATGCTTGGTCGCGGAATAGACGACGACATGCGCGCCGAGTTCGAGCGGCTTCTGGAAGAGTGGTGTCGCAAAGACGTTGTCGACGATCAGCTTCGCGCCGATCTGATCGGCAAGCTTGGCGACGCCTGCGACATCGATCACCTCGAGTGTCGGGTTGGTCGGGCTTTCGAGGAACATCACCTTGGTGTTCGGCCGGATCGCGGCTTCCCAATTGGCAAGGTCACGGCCATCGACCAGCGTGCACTCGACGCCGTAGCGGGGCGCCAGCGTCTCAACGACGTAGCGGCAGGAACCGAAAAGCGCGCGGGCGGCGACGATATGGTCGCCGGCTTTCACCTGGCAGAGCACGGCAGCGGCAACAGCGGCCATGCCGGACGCCATGGCGCGGGCATCTTCGGCGCCTTCCATCATGCACATGCGCTTTTCGAACATGTCGTTGGTCGGGCTGCCGTAGCGGGCATAGATATAGCCGTCGTTCTCGCCCTTGAAGCGCGCTTCTGCCGCTTCCGAGCTTTCATAGACAAAGCCCTGGGTGAGGAAGATCGCTTCCGAGGTCTCGCCATAGGGAGAGCGCAGCGTGCCGCCATGGACGAGTTGGGTGGCCGGGCGCCAGTTCTTGCTCATGCACGTGCCTTTCGAACACAAAAAAACCGGTCGCGAAAACGGACCGGTTTTGTAAACCCGGTCTATTTAGCCACTTGTTTAACGTGGCTGCAAGCCGACCGGCCAAATCACCACGGGATAAGGCTGCAATTACGCTCTTGCGGGCCTTGCGTCAATCGGTGGCCTTTGGTTTTGTCGAGCCCAAACAGGATTGGGAAAGCCACCATGAAGCCAGGGATTTTGTCCGATCGCGCGATCGGCGCCTTGTTCGGTCAGGGCCAGCTGCAAAGCGAGGCCATGCTCGATAAGGACCAGATCCAGCCGGCAAGCCTCGACTTGCGTCTGGGCGGCAAGGCGAT
>JARXAK010000094.1 GCA_029865885.1 Rhizobium sp.
CGTTCAGCAGCACTTCCTTGGTCGGATATTTCGGCGAAAGCTCCGGCAATTCCTTGACGCCCTCGCGCAGGCCCTCATCCAGCGTCTTCCAGCCGGAAATGCCGGTGTAGCCGACCATGCGGTCCTGCAGTTTGAGGGCCAGCATCATCTCGGTCAGATTGACGTCGTTCGAAATCGCGCGAGCAGGTGCGGCGTCGAAGGTGACGTCGCGATTGCAGCTCTTGACCGTCACCGGATAGGCAAAGGCGGATGAGGCGACGAGGACCGAAGCAAAAAGCGTGGCGGACAGAAGAAGACGGGAAGCCATTGGGGCGGATCCTTTCAAAATCAGTTCGAAGCAAGAGAGAAGGAAAAGTGATGATGGCGGAGGCCGTCCGCCTGCTGGCGAGCGGCAAGAACGCCGAATGTCCCGGACAGAGCCTGCTCGGTCAGAACCGCTTCCGGGGCGCCGAAAGCGCTCATCCGTCCGCCCTGCATCAGGGCGACATGGGTGGCGAATTCGGCTGCGAGATTGATGTCGTGCAGCGTTGTGATGATCGTCAGGTTGAGGGCCCCGAGCAGGTCGAGGATCTCGAGCTGGTGGCGGATATCGAGATGATTGGTCGGCTCGTCGAGGATCAGGATCTCGGGCTTCTGGGCGAGTGCACGGGCCACGAGCACGCGTTGCTTCTCGCCGCCCGACAACGTCGAGAACTGCCGATTCGCCAGGCGCAAAAGGTCGAGGTGATCGAGGGCATGCTCGGCTTCGGCGCGGTCCTGATCGCTCCAGCCGGCAAGCCCCTCGCGCCAGGGAACCCGGCCCATCATGACCACATCCCGAACGGTGAAAGGGAAATCTCCCGGCATTTCCTGGAGAACGACGGCGACACGGCGGGCAACCTGGCGCGCACTCAGCTGCCAGATATCCTGACCGTCAACTTCGACGCGACCTTCGAGCGGAGCGACGCCGCGATACAGGCAGCGCAACAGCGTGGTCTTGCCGGCCCCGTTGGGTCCAACGATCGCCAGCCGGTCGCCTGCGTCGAGCGCGAAGGACACATCGCGGACGAGGAAATGGGACGGTTTCGGACCCCAGCCGATATCGGTGACACGGATGGGGCAGCCCTTGCTGCTGCAGCTCATGGCCGTGCCTCCGAAAGGCAAGAGCCATAGGCTGTCATGCCAGGGGCATGAACAATGAGCGGACTTTCCGGCTCATAATCTGGAAGGAAATGCATGCCCGTCCTCCGCAGGATTTCTCCGGAGGCAAAATGGCATGTGATCGGCGCGCCAGACAGCGCGGCACGAAAGCCAGTTTTTATCCATCGGAACACCCCGTCCGCTTCGTTTTCTTCACTCGACGGCAGGTCTCCTGGCTCGCGGATATACGCTGCTCCATTTGCCTTCCCACGGTGACCCGCAGTGGCCCGACGCTCTCACGCCGCGAGAATGGACAGCAATCCGCTTACAGTTGCGGGGGCAGCCACGGTCTTGGTCCCTTTTGGGTCTTCCGCACCGTGTTCCCTATTAATCCCCTCGGAGTCATCCGGTGGGGGAACCGTCACCTGCTTGCATAGGACCTGCAGACCCAGGCGGTCAAGCCTTGATCTCTTTCGTTATGTAATACCATTACGTCTATCGTCTGATTTTCCGATTGTCCACACCAGATCTCGTCTCTTCGAATCTCCGGCCATCCCACGGCAAAAGATCAGCAACCCGCAATCGCCGAATGGTGGCTGTGCGGCGCCACGTCCGGTACCAGTGGCTCAAAGCAATGATCAGGGCCGGTCTTGCGCCCTGCAAAAACCGCGCAGACACCCGCACGTTCCAGTCAGCCCCGGGGGACCGCTGATTTGACAGGACAGGGCAAAATTGGCAGCAGTGTTTCAGACGGGGAGGAGACCTGATGGCACGGCGCAGCGAGGGACAGACGAGACTGGATGATGCGGCAAGGGCCGGCTGGCTCTACTATGTCGCCGGCCGGACTCAGGACGAGATTGCCGCAGCCATGGGGATTTCGAGACAGAGTGCCCAGCGCCTGGTTTCGCTCTCCGTGGCCGAGAAGCTTATCAAGGTGCGCCTCGACCACCCGATTGCTGCCTGCCTCGAACTGGCGGAAGCACTCAAGCGGAAGTTCGGATTGAAGGAGGTGGAGATTGTTCCCACCGATCCGACATCGGAATCAGCAACCGTCGGCGTTGCCGAAGCGGGAGCAGCACAGCTGGAGCGCTGGCTGAAGCAGACCGATCCGCTGGTCATCGCGATGGGTACCGGCCGTACCCTTCGTGCCATGATCGACCAGTTGTCGCCGATGGAATGTCCGCAGCACAAGATCGTATCGCTGACCGGCAATATCAGCCCTGATGGATCGGCCGCCTATTTCAACGTCATCTTCTCGATGGCCGATGCGATCAAGGCGCCGCACTTCCCGATGCCGCTCCCGGTCATCGTGTCTTCGCCCGAAGAAAAGCAGCTCCTCCACCAGCAGCCGCTGGTGGCGCCGACAATTGCGCTCGGCCATCAGTCGGACGTGACCTTCGTCGGCATCGGTGAAATGAACATGAATGCGCCGCTGCTCGTCGATGGCTTCCTGAAACCGGACGAGATGGGGGACCTGCTCGCTGCGGGTGCGGTGGGCGAGATCTGCGGCTGGATCTTCGGAGAAGACGGCAGGCTCCTCGCGCACCCCGTCAATGATCGGGTCGCCAGCCTGGAGGTTCCCTCGCGTGAAACCTCCAGCGTGATTGGTCTGGCCAAGGGGCGGCGAAAGCATCCGGCGATCCTCGCAGCGGTTCGTGGCGGCCATATCAACGGCCTGATCACCGATGAAGAGGCTGCGCGGCACCTTCTGGCCAGTTGATTTCAACTAAAATTTTCAACCTCTGAACAAGGGCTTAACTGGACCTTGCGGCGCCGCAGCATGGAATCCGCATTGACATTTTGCGCGCCTGTAGTGAGTAATTGCTCATGAGCAAAGCTTATGCTCATTACTCTTCTGGGAGGAAGACATGAACTTGAAAACGATTTTGCTGGGCGCCTGCTCAGCGCTGGCGCTTGCCGGCATGGCCTCGGCCGAAACCCTGACAATCGCGACCGTCAACAACGGCGACATGATCCGCATGCAGGGGCTGACCTCCGAATTCACCTCTAAGAACCCCGATATTCAGGTCGAATGGGTCACGCTCGAAGAGAACGTGTTGCGCGAGCGCGTCACGACCGACATCGCGACGAAGGGCGGCCAGTACGACATCATGACGATCGGTACCTATGAAGTTCCGATTTGGTCCAAGCAGGGCTGGCTGCTGCCGCTGGAAAATCTTGGCGCGGACTACGATGTCGACGACCTGCTGTCAGCGATCCGCTCAGGCCTGACCGGCGAAGACGGCAAGCTCTATGCCGCACCGTTCTACGGCGAAAGCTCGTTCATCATGTACCGCAAGGACCTGATGGAGAAGGCCGGGCTCACCATGCCCGATGCTCCGACCTGGGAGTTTGTGGCCGACGCCGCTCGCAAGATGACGGACCGCGCCAGCGACATCAACGGCATCTGCCTGCGCGGCAAGGCCGGCTGGGGCGAGAACATGGCCTTCCTGACGGCCACATCGAACGCCTTTGGCGCCCGCTGGTTCGACGAGACCTGGAAGCCGCAGTTCGACCAGCCGGAATGGAGAAACACGCTCGACTTCTACGTCAAGCTGATGAACGACGCCGGCCCGCAGGGCGCGTCCTCCAACGGCTTCAACGAGAACCTCGCGCTCTTCCAGCAGGGCAAATGCGGCATGTGGATCGACGCCACCGTCGCCGCCTCCTTCGTGACCAACCCGAAGGATTCGACCGTTGCCGACAAGGTGGGCTTCGCACTCGCTCCCGACACGGGCCTCGGCAAACGCGGCAACTGGCTCTGGGCCTGGAACCTCGCCATTCCGGCAGGCTCCCAGAAGTCCGAAGCTGCCGAAAAGTTCATCTCCTGGGCAACCAGCAAGGCCTATGCGGAACTCGTCGCTTCCAAGGAAGGCTGGGCCAACGTTCCTCCGGGCACGCGGACCTCTCTCTATGAGAACCCGGAATACCAGAAGGCAGCCCCCTTCGCGAAGATGACGCTCGACTCGATCAACGCGGCGGACCCGAAGAACCCGACCGTCAAGCCCGTGCCCTATGTCGGCGTGCAGTTCGTGGCCATCCCCGAGTTCCAGAGCCTCGGCACCTCCGTCGGTCAGCTCTTCTCGGCAGCGCTTGCAGGCCAGATGTCGGTCGATGATGCGCTGGCCCAGGCCCAGAGCCTGACGGAGCGCGAAATGACCCGCGGCGGCTACATCAAGTAATCCACCCTCCCGAACCCACCTGCCCGGATTGCGATCCGGGCAGGACAGGCGCCGACCCTATGCAGCCAATGCCGGTCGTCGTCACCTAGCCTCCAACGGGCCTGCGGAACTCATCTCCGATTTGGCCAACCGGGCGATCTTCACCATGGCTACTCAAAACACACGCACCCTGGCCCGTCTGATGATGGCGCCTTCCGTCGGGCTCCTGCTGATCTGGATGATCGTGCCGCTGGCGATGACCTTGTGGTTCTCGTTCCAGAACTACAACCTTCTGAACCCGGCCAATGTCAGCTTTGGCGGGCTGTTCAACTATCGCTATTTCTACACCGATCCCGCCTTCTTCCAGTCCGTCTGGAATACGCTTCTGATCGTGGGCGGCGTGTTGCTCATCACCATTGTCGGCGGCATTCTTCTCGCACTGCTGCTTGACCAGCCGATGTTCGGCCAGGGGATCGTCCGCATTCTGGTGATCTCGCCCTTTTTCGTTATGCCGCCGGTTGCCGCGCTGATCTGGAAGAACATGATCATGCATCCAGGCTACGGCGTACTCGCCGACATCAACCGCGCCCTTGGCTTCACGCCCGTCGACTGGTTCGCGCAATATCCGCTGCTCTCGATCATCATCATCGTTGCCTGGCAGTGGCTGCCATTCGCGACGCTCATTCTGCTGACCGCCCTGCAATCGCTGGATGGCGAGCAGCAGGAGGCGGCCGAGATGGATGGTGCACGCTTCATCGACAAATTCATCTATCTGACGCTGCCGCATCTCGCCCGCGCGATCACCGTGGTCATCCTGATCCAGACGATCTTCCTGCTCGGCGTCTATGCGGAAATCCTCGTCACCACCAATGGCGGTCCGGGCTATGCCTCGACCAACCTCGCCTTCCTCATCTACCGCACCGCACTGCTCGGCTACGATGTCGGCGGAGCCTCTGCGGGTGGCATCATCGCCGTCGTGCTCGCCAACCTCGTCGCCATCTTCCTGATGCGCGCCGTTGGCAAGAACCTGGACCGGTAAGGAGATCCGCCATGGCCCGTGCCACAAGCCCCCGCCGCAAGATCGTCTTCACGGTCCTCGCCTGGAGCATCGCCTTCGTGATCTTTTTCCCGATCCTCTACACGCTGATCACCAGCGTGAAGACGGAGACGGAAGCGATCCAGGGCTTCGACATGATCCCGACCTTCACGCTCGAGAACTACGTGACGGTGCAGACGCAGCGTGACTACATCAAGCCGTTCATGAACTCGGTCATCCTGTCGGTCGGCTCGACGATCCTGGCACTGATCGTCGGAATTCCCGCCGCCTGGGCCATGGCGTTTTCGCCGACCCGGCGGACCAAGGACATCCTGATGT
>JARXAK010000190.1 GCA_029865885.1 Rhizobium sp.
CAACAGTGCCGGGCAGGACGTTGCGGGAATTGGGCGAGAACTTGACCTGGCCGACGCCGCCGACGGCGCCGGGCTGTTCGCTCATCGTGACTTCCTGGACCATCTCCATGATCCGGGCCATGGCGAGGCCGGCATTGACGCGCAGGTTCATCGGGGTCGAGCCGGTATGCGCTTCGCGCCCGGTCAGCGTGAATTCCAGCCACCACAGACCCTGGCAATGGGTGACGACGCCGATCTGCTTGTCCTCGGCTTCGAGGATCGGGCCTTGTTCGATGTGGTATTCGAAATAGGCATGCATCTTTCGGGCGCCGACCTTTTCGTCGCCGACCCAGCCGATGCGCTTCAGCTCGTCGCCAAAGGTCTTACCCTCCATGTCCTTGCGGGCATAGGCGTAATCCTGGGTCAGCATGCCGGCAAAGACGCCTGATGCCAGCATGGCTGGCGCAAAGCGGGCGCCTTCCTCGTTGGTCCAGTTGGTAACAACGATCGGATGCTTGGTCTTGATGTTCAGGTCGTTCATCGACCTGATCACTTCGAGGCCGGCGAGCACGCCGAGCACGCCGTCATATTTGCCGCCCGTCGGCTGGGTGTCGAGATGGGAGCCGATATAGACCGGAAGTGCATCCGGATCGGTGCCGGCGCGGGTCATGAACATGTTGCCCATGGTGTCGACGCCCATGGTAAGCCCCGCATCCTCGCACCAGCGCTGGAACAAGCGACGGCCTTCGGCATCCTCGTCCGTCAGGGTCTGGCGATTGTTGCCGCCAGCCACACCGGGGCCGATCTTCGCCATGTCCATGAGCATGTCCCACAGCCGATCGCCGTTCACGCGAAGGTTGTTGCCGGGTTGCGCCGTCATTGCAGATCCTCACCTGTTTTCAAGAACCGGATCTTCCGCCCGATTCCCATGTTCCCGGGGTCAGCAGCAGCGGCTTGTGTTGTTTTTTCCGCTGTCGTATCGGCAGTTGCCTTTATTCTGCATCTGTCCAATAATTTGACCGACTGGTAAAACATTACAACTTCCATCACGGCACTCAAGACGGAATCAGCAAAAATCTGCGACAAAAAACCGTGCAAATGCACAGAATTTGGGCGTTGATATTCTTGAGTGACTTCAGTGTCTTAGGCGGGGAACAACTCTAAGATGGCGATACCGAGAGCGGCGCAAACCCAGAGACGGACGCGGATCCAGGAGGAAAAAGAGGAGCTGATCCTCGAAGCCGCGCTGGAAGTGTTTTCGCAACGCGGATTCCACGGCTCGACGATCGACCAGATCGCCGAGGTCGCGGGCATGTCCAAGCCCAATCTGCTTTACTATTTCCGCACCAAGGACGCGATGCATCGGGCGCTGATTGACCGGGTGCTGGAAAACTGGCTGGAGCCTTTGCAGGCCTTCGATGCCGAAGGCGATCCGGAGCAGGAGATCAAGTCCTATATCCGCCGCAAGCTCGAAATGGCGCGGGAATTTCCGCGCGAAAGCCGGCTGTTCGCCAACGAGATCCTGCAGGGCGCGCCGCATATTTCGGCAGTGCTGGAGGGGCCGCTCAAGGAACTGGTCGACGAGAAGGCCGAGGTTATCCGGGCGTGGATCGCGTCCGGCAAGATCCGCGCCTGCGATCCGCAGCACATGATCTTCTCGATCTGGTCGACAACGCAGCATTATGCCGACTTCGACGTCCAGGTCCGTTCTGTGCTGGGGGCAGGCCGTGAAGGCGAAGACCGGTTCGAGGCAGCCGCTCTGTTCCTTGAGGGGCTGTTCGTCAACGGCCTCGTCCTGAAGCCTGCCGTCAGTCCCTGAGCAGCCCCATCACGAGCAGGCCGGCTGCGGTCACCAGCGCGCCGAGAAAGACGGCCGGGCTTGCCCAGCCATGGCCGAGAACGCCTTCCAGCAGAATGATGAAGGTCGGCGTCAGATAGCCGTAGCCCAGCACTTTGGGCGCCGGCAATCGCATCGACGCATATTGCAACAGCATGAAGGTGAGCGCCGTGGTGATGATCGAGAGATAGGCGATTGTTGCCCAGACGGTTGCGGGAAGGCTGACGAAATCGGTGGTCGCGAGCGGGACTGCACCCGTCGGCAGAAGCCAGGGCACGGTGAAGACGATCACCCAGAAGCCGAAGGCGACCGGATTTTCCCCCTGGTTGAACTTGCGGATCAGCGGCACATAGGCGCCGTGGCAGATCACGCCGACGAAATAGATCAGTTCGCCGCGTCCGACATCGAAGGAAAGGATCGCATTGATATCCGCCCTGAAGATCACCCAGATCGCGCCGAGCGCGGCGATCACGAGCGCCAGAAAGACATCAGGCCTGGTCTTCTGGCCGATGAAGAGAAAGGCGAAGCCGGCGCTGATCAGCGGCATCAGGGTGAAAACGGCGCCCGTCTGGACGGGATTGGTGAATTCCAGCGCCGCAAACATCGTCAGCATGTAGACGGCGATCAGTCCGCCGAGAAGGGCGAAGCGCCAGATGCGCTGGGGTGCCCGGAAGGGCACGCGCAGGATGCCGAAGGTCAGCACGCCCATGACCACGACCGTCATCAGATACCGCCAGAGCGTCAGTGGGCCGGCCTCCATGTGCTGGGCGGCCATGCCGCCAAAGGAGAAGGAACCGGCGATCAGGGCGGCAAAGAGCAGCATTGCGGCATGCGCCTTCAGCTTCTCGCGACCCTTGGCATGCACGGTATGCCGGTTGACGGGGGCGGCTGAGGGGGGCACTCGGTCTGTCATGGGTCATCTCGCGGCTCAGAAGCGGTCTGATCGCTGGCGCGACTTGACCCGACCGGCTTTCTCATTCATCTGCGATCCGGGATGGGCGCAACATGCGTCGTCCTTCGAGATCTTTCCGGCAGTTAATCGAAAGCGGCCCTGATGACAACGACGATCGGCTTCAGCGATACCGACAAGAGCACCAGTGCGGTGCTGCAGGATGTGATCAACTCGATGGATGACGAGCACATCACTCTGCGCCAGATCCTCGAGAAAATGGGCGAAAGCGGCCTTCTGCTGCTCTGCGGACTTCTGTCCCTGCCGTTTCTCGTGCCGGTCTCCATTCCCGGCGTATCCACCGTCTTTGGCGCCGGCATCGTGCTGATCGGCGTCGCGATCACCTTCAACCGGTTTCCCTGGCTCCCGGAAAAGGTGGCAGACCGCAAGCTTGAGCGGGCGCGTCTGGTGCCGGTGCTGGAGCGCGGGTTGAACATCCTGCGCAAGGTCGACCGCTATGTGCGCCCGCGTATGCCGGCGCTGACGGCGGGTGCCCTCGTCAATCGCATCAACGGCCTCGTGCTGACCGCTGCCGGGGTCCTGTTGATGATGCCTTTGAGCTTCATTCCCTTTTCCAACACGCTGCCCGGCGTTGCGATCCTGCTTCTGTCGACCGGCATTTCCCAGCGGGACGGCGTGGTCGTGGCGATGGGACATCTGATGGTGGTGTTGACGCTCGTCTATTTCGCGGCGCTGGCCTATGCCGGCTTTGCCGCAGGTCAGAGCCTGCTCGGCTGATCGTCTGCGGCACCCGCCTGTTTCTCAGGCGCTGCGCTGCCAGAGATCCTCGCGTTGCAATGCGTGCGCTCTGGCGAAATCGATGAAGCCGTCGGCGCTCATCGGCCGGGCGAGCGCATAGCCCTGCAGCGTCTGGCAGCCGAGGTCACGCAGGATCGCGGCATGTTCCATCGTTTCCACCCCTTCCGCCACGATGCCGATCCCGAAGGAGCGGCCAATGTCGACGATCGAGCTGATCAGGCGCCGTTGCGCCGGATTTGTGACGATCGGGGCGACGAGCTGGCGGTCGATCTTCAACCGGCTCGGGGAGAGTTTGATCAACGACAGGATGGAGGCGTAGCCGGTGCCGAAATCATCAATTTCGATCGCGATGCCGTGGGTGCGGATCCGCTCCAGGCTGGCGGCCACCGCATCGGCCTTGTCGTCGAAGGAAATCGATTCCAGCAGTTCGAAGGAGAGGCTGCCCGGTTTGACCGCGAGATTGGCGAGATGATCGAGCAGTCTGTCCTCGAATAGCCGCTGGGCCGAGATGTTGACGGAGACATGGTTGATGCCCAGGCCTTCGGCCTGCCAGCGGGAGAGTTGGTGAAGCGCCTGATCCAGGATGCTGGCGTCGATCTGGGCGACGACATTGAGGTTTTCGGCAATCTCAAGGAAGGCGTTGGGGGCGAGGATACCCTTTTGCGGATGCTGCCAGCGGGCCAGGGCCTCGACCCCGTTGATCTCCAGCGTCCGCGCGTCGAACTGCGGTTGGAACCAGGCAATGAACTCCTCGTCCGCGAGCGAACGGAGAATGGCATCGGCGGTGTGCTTGGTGTTGATCGTCCGGGCCCGGAGATTATCGTTGAACGGCTCGACGCGGTTGCGACCGCGGCGCTTCGCCTCGTAAAGGGCGATGTCGGCGTTGACGAGCAATTGTTCTGCCGGGATGGGCGCTTCCGGTTGGGTGGCGATACCGATCGAGGCGCCGACACGGCATTCGTGGCCATCGTAGAGAATGGGCTGGTTGATCGCCGCGATCAGGCGTTCGCCGAGCAATGCGGCTTCGTCCGGCCCGAGCGACCTGGTGCTGACAACCACGAACTCATCGCCGCCGATGCGCGCGACGAAATCCTCGGCATCGACGCTTGCGGTCAATTCGTCCGCGACATGGCGCAGGATTGCATCGCCGGCTCCGTGGCCAAGCGTGTCATTGATCTCCTTGAAGCGGTCGAGGTCGAGATGCAGCACCGTCAGATCCTGGCGATCAGGATCTCGGGGCAGGGCGGCCAGCTTCTGGTCGATGAATCGCCGATTGGGCAGGCCTGTCAGGGCATCGTGCAGTGAATTGTGCTCCATGCGCTGGCGTGCCGATTCCAGGGCCATGTTCTGCTGCTCGGTCTTGCGCTGCGCCTCGCGCAGGTCCTCCTGCAGGCTGATGTCGGCGCTGACATCCCAGTTGACGCCGAGAACGCGGATCCGGCCTTGCTGATCGCGAGATATGATGCCGACGGCGCGGATGTGGCTTAACTCACCGCTGTTGCGGATGATTCTGAACTGGGTTTCGTAGAGCGTGTTCTGTTCGATCGCCTGTGCCAGGGCTTCGTCGGATAGCTTGAGATCCTCTGGATGCACGTGGGATTTCCAGATGTCGTAGCTGGCCGGCACATCGGGGGAGACGTCGTAGAGCTGGTACATGCGATCGTCCCAGGTGATCTCGCCGGAGGCGAAATCGAGCTCCCATATGCCGATGCGCGACGCTTCCAGCGCCAGGCCCAGCCGGTGCGATATTGCGGTCAATTGCTCTTCGCGCTGGCGCAGCGCCGCATAATTTCGTTGCCGTTCCGACATCAGCAGGGCAACCCAGATCACACTGCCGGCGATCAGCGTCGACATGGCAACGATCATGCCGCGAATGCGGATGTCAGGCCTGCTGGCGGCGTGCCATCCCCCCTTCGGCACCGCCGAGATCGCCCATTGCTCGGTGCCGAGGTCCACCATCATGGTGACGGGGTCAGCCGACAGGACGTGCCCCTCACCATAGATCACGGTGGGGTGGCCGGTGATATCGCTGTCTTCGGTGATCGCAACCGACAAAGCAAGATCCGGCGCACGCAGTCCGCTGTCATCATACAGGCGGTCGAGGCCGACAACCCCGGCAAGGGCGCCCCAGAAAGCGCGATTGCCATGGTCGTTGATCATTTGGACGGGCAGGGTGATGATCAGGCCCATGCTGCCGTCTTTCAGAGGGAGCGGGCCGCCGATGATCGTCCGGCCCTCTTCCCGCAGTTGCCGCACGGCCTCTTCATTGTGGGGGGGAGGCAGAACCCAGTGGCCGATGTAGGATTTGTTGTTCTCGAAGGGGTAGACGAAACTGGTGATCAGATTTGGCGCTGCGGCCACGTCGCGGATCTGCGATGGAACGGACAGGAGCTGCGTGGACAGGGCCCTGAACCGCTCCTGGGTCACATAGGGTTCCGTCCCGATGACCGCTACCATGCCTTGCAACAGTTTCACGTCGGCATTGATGTTGGCTTCGAGCTTTGTCCGGATCAGGCCGAGATCTTCTTCCACGGTGTTGCGGGCTGCTTCGCGGCCCAACCGTTGTTGCTGCAGATCGGCATAAAATGCCGAGACAGTGACGCCGACGAGGACGACAGCGCTCGGGATCAGGATCTGAAGGCGTGATCGCAAGCGCGATACGCTTTCCGTCGTCTTGCTCTTGATCGCCATGGTCTCCTTGCCTGAGGGCTAGTCGGGCCGTCGCCGTCAGTTCCTGTGCGGGCGATCGTGGAGTATAGCGCTGAAGAAATTCTGAATCGGCTGACGAGATATTGTGTTTTTCTTTAGCCGTCAGGTATCCGGCCCGCGAGCGGGCCGGAATTGCTTGGCTATCGACTATTCCGCCGCCTGAACGGCCATCGGATTGTTGGGATGGGTCGTCCAGTTCGCGTAGTTCGGGTCAACCGGGCGGCCCGTGCGCTGGTCGAGGGCGCCGGTCGGCAGCTCGACCATGGTGATGCAGTTCTCCACGGGACAGACGTTGACGCACAGGTTGCAGCCGACGCATTCGTCTTCCATGACCTCGAACTTGCGCAGACCGTCGACCATGCTGGTGATCGCCTGGTGCGAGGTGTCCTCGCAGGCGATGTGGCAGCGTCCGCATTTGATGCAGGCATCCTGGTCGATATGGGCCTTGGCGATGTAGTTGAGGTTGAGATACTGCCAGTCGGTGACATTGGGCACCGCGCGACCGCAGATATCGTCAAGGCTCCGGTGGCCCTTGGCATCCATCCAGTCGTTGAGGCCCGAGATCATCTCCTGGACGATCTTGAAGCCATAGGTCATGGCCGCCGTGCAGACCTGCACATTGCCGGCGCCGAGCGCCAGGAATTCGGCCGCATCACGCCAGGTGGTGACGCCGCCGATACCCGATATCGGCAGGCCATAGGTTTCCGGATCGCGGGCGATCTCGGCGACCATGTTGAGCGCGATCGGCTTGACCGCCGGGCCGCAATAGCCGCCATGCGTGCCCTTGCCGCCGACGGTGGGCGAGGGGGCAAAGCTGTCGAGATCAACCGAGACGATCGAGTTGATCGTGTTGATCAGCGAGACCGCATCTGTGCCGCCGGCCTTGGCCGCACGCGCCGGCTTGCGGATGTCGGCGATATTCGGCGTCAGCTTGGTGATGACGGGCATGCGGGTATACTGCTTGCACCAGCGCACGACCATTTCGATGTATTCCGGCACCTGTCCGACAGCGGCCCCCATGCCGCGCTCCGACATGCCGTGCGGACAGCCGAAGTTGAGTTCGATGCCATCCGCGCCGGTCTCTTCGACCAGCGGCAGGATCGCCTTCCACTCTTCCTCGACGCAAGGCACCATGATCGAGGCGACGAGCGCCCGGTCCGGCCAGTTCATCTTGACCTGTTTCATCTCCTGCAGGTTCACCTGCAGCGGACGGTCGGTGATCAGCTCGATGTTGTTCAAGCCCAGAAGGCGGCGGTCAGCACCCCAGATCGCGCCGTAGCGCGGGCCGTTGACGTTGACGACCGGCGGGCCCTCGGAGCCGAGCGTTTTCCAGACGACGCCGCCCCAGCCCGCCTTGAAGGCGCGCTCGACATTGTAGGCCTTGTCTGTCGGCGGGGCGGAGGCCAGCCAGAAGGGGTTGGGCGACTTGATGCCGACGAAGTTATTGCGAAGATCAGCCATTGTTCAAATCCTCTCTGAGCGGGTGCGTCATGCGACTGCGGTCACGCCCGCCGTGGAAACGGCGAGAGAGCGGTTGATGCTTTCGGCCGCATCGCGGCCCATGGCGACGGCGGAGACCGTCAGGTCCTGGCCACCGAAGGCGCAGTCGCCGCCGGCCCAGACACCCGGGATGGAGGTGCGGCCTTCGGCGTCGATGGCGATCTTGCCGCCTTCGATCTTCAGTCCATCAAGACCTTGGGCGTCGAGTTTCTGGCCGATGGCGACCAGGATCTGGTCGGCCTTGATCTCGGTCGTGTGGCCGGTGCCCTTCATCATGCCGTTTTCGAGATGGGTGTATTCGAAGGTGATCGCCGAACAGTGGCCCGCTTGGTGGGCAACTTCCTTCGGCTGGAGCCAGTGGCGGATGTGGACGCCCTTGGAGGTCGCGAGATCCTGCTCGAACACCGAGGCGTTCATGTGTTCCTTGCCGCGACGGTAGCAGATCGTGACGTTTTCAGCGCCGAGCAGCTTGGCCTGTACGGCGGCATCGATTGCGGTCATGCCGCCGCCAATGACGACGACGTCACGGCCGACGGGCACATCTGCCTTGCTGTCCGCCTGGCGCAGCCTTTCGATGAAGTCTACGGCGTCCGTCACGCCATTGATCTGGGCGCCTGGGATGTTGAGGCCGTTGACGTTGCCGAGGCCGGCGCCGAGGAAGACGGCATCATGCTTGGCCTTGATATCGGCGAGCTTGAAGTCTACGCCCATTTCCTGGCCGTCCAGCACGTCGATATTGCCGAGTGACAGGATGTAATCGACTTCCTTCTGCGCGAAGTCGTTGGGCGTCTTGTAGGCGGCGATGCCGTATTCGTTGAGGCCGCCGGCCTTTTCGCGGGCTTCGTAGATGGTGACCTGGTGGCCGTGCATGGCCAGCCGATGGGCAGCTGCAAGGCCCGCGGGGCCAGCACCCACGACACCCACCGTGCGGCCGGTCGAGGCGGCTGGACGGTAGAACTGGCGGCCTTCCTCGATCGCGATGTCGGTGGAGTAACGTTGCAGGCGGCCGATTTCGACCGGGCGCTCCTCGGCCGTGTTGCGCACACAGGCCTCTTCGCAGAGCGTTTCGGTGGGACAGACGCGGGCACACATGCCGCCGAGGATGTTCTGGTCGAAGATGGTCTTGGCGGCGCCGATCGGATTGCCAGTCGATATCTGCCGGATGAACATCGGGATATCGATGGCGGTGGGACAGGCCGTCATGCAGGGCGCGTCGTGACAGAAGTAACATCTGTCGGAGGCGACGAGTGCCTCGTGGTCGCCGAGGCGGGGATGAAGATCGGTGAAATTCTTGGCATAATCGGCAGCGTCAAGCCGCCCGGCCTTAAGGCCCGGTTCCAGTCTTCGCATCGCAGTTCCCTCTTTTATATTCGAAGCGATGCAGGGAAGCGTAACGCAGGTTCAAACTTTTATCAAACGGTAAAAATTTCGATTCCGCCGCCAGAATCCCTGCTGTTCAACGGTTGTTGCGCCTCAAGCTCATGGCCATGCGCGCCGGTCAGGCGTGTCGCAGGGCTTCGCCAGTCTCCCGGCACACTCGTCCCGCTTCGTCCCCATCAAAGCTGCATCAGGCGGTTGCAATCCATGGCCTCAGGGTTTAGGGGTTAACCCATTATTAACCATGTATTTTAGGCATACGTTAATGCTTGAACAGCGACGACGCCATTATCTGGCGCAATTCTACGGTGCGAATGACAACCCCCATGCTGTCTACAGGAAGGCCAATCTGGTCGTCCGGGCGATCTATCCGCGTGCCGGGGTCAAGTCCTATTGCAGCCTTCAGGTGCGCATCGTCGGATTGCATGAGCGCGGCGCCATCCTCCAGTCGAGCGCCATCGAGTTCCTGCCGGATCACTTTTACCTCTGTCTCGGGGAGGAGGAGATCTTCCTCACCTGTGCGAAGAAGTCTGTGCTGAAGACGGACATGTTTGTCAGCTTCGCGCGGCAGGAGAGCCCGGAACTGATCGAATCGCTGACCCAATTGCATTTCCCGCTCGCCACGCTGCGCAGGCTCGCCGGTCGTTGCGGATCTGCGATCGAGGCGCGGATCGCGGGCGGTAAACGACTGAAGTGACAGGTTCTGGGCCAGGTCCTGTGGATTTTCATTTTCTATCAACCTTAACAAGGGATTGGCGACAACGGGTCCGCGAATCCTTCTACCTCTGAGTGTCCGGACCTAAATCCGCATATACTAAAAGAGGTATTTATCATGAGCAATGGCTTCGATCAGCCCATGTCCGCAGCGAATGCATCGTCGCCCGCGCAGCCGGCCACGAGCGGCCTCCTGCGGGATGCTGCGCCTGCCATCGACTGGCCCGCCATTTCCCTCGATGCAGCCGAAAAGCACAGCGTGCGCCTTCGCGGCGGCGATGTGCAGGTCGGTGAGATTCCGGTCGAGATTTCGGCGATCCTTGGTCGCACGAAGATCCCGGTTGCCAAGCTGATGGCTTCAAACGAAGGCGAGCAGCTGCGACTCGACACACAGTTCGGTCAGCCTGTGGAGTTGCAGGTGAACGGTGTGGTCATTGGCCATGGGGAGATCGTGGCCGACGGTTTCGACAATTACATCGGGATCCGGCTCCTCTCACTCAATGCTGCCAAGGACTGAAGACGCGGTTTCTGCGGCACCGTCGCCAAGCCGAGTGCTGCGCGGTTGTATGAACATCCCAATCATGAGAGAATTTCTCATGTTTAATCTTGCCTCTTTTTCTCAAGTTAAATATGGTCCGCCTCAGTGTGGACCGGAAGCCTGCAACGAGCGGCTTCGCCTGAGGAGAGATCATGGCCAAGAAGGGCAAGAATACACGGCACAAGAAGGCCGCAGGATCGGCGCCGCCGGATGTCTCTCAGCCGGCAGCCAAGCGCGAGGCCATCCGCAGTTTCCTCTATGTTGGGGGACGGGATTGCCAGGTTGCGCATCTGCGCCAGATCGCAACGAGTCATGGCGCGGAACTCATTCACCATGATGGGGGGTTGCGCGAAGCGGTTTCGCGGATCGATACGGTTCTGCCCTCCGTCGACTGCGTCTTCTGCCCGATCGACTGTATCAGTCATGATGCGTGTCTGCGTGTGAAGAGCGGTTGCAAGAAGTTCGGCAAGACTTTCATTCCGCTGCGAAACGGCTCGAAATCCAGTCTCGAGCGGGCGTTGCAGACCCTCAATGAAAGGAATTCGGACGGATGAGCAGGGACGGTTTCGATAAGGGTGGCATCAGCTCGTTTCACGAGATGGCGCGTCAGCGCGGCGAGGGGCTTCTTCCCGCGCTGGCTGAGGCAATGCAGCAACGCTCGCAGGAAAGTGAAGTGATGAATTGCCAAATCATCACTTTGCCGGGCTTGCATGAACGCAAACCTGCTACCATGTACGGAACATTGAACCGGGCCCCCGCCCTTGTTATCGAATTTCCCGCGCCCAGATGGCAGCGGAACGCCAACGCCAGATCGTAGTCGTTTCGTTTTCAGTCTCATGCGGGGAGCATAGGAACTTTCCGCATGACCGCTCAGCAACACGCTGCGAAGACGATTCTCAATGTCGTGCCAATCCTTCCCTCTCTGAACTTTTCCGAAACGCGCAAGTTCTATGTCGGAACACTGGGTTTCGAGGATGTCGGCCTTGATGGTCTGGATTATCTCGTTGTCCGGCGTGGTTGCATGGAGCTGCATTTCTGGCTCAGCGACGACCCTCTCCAGTGCCAGAACAGTTCGGTCTTTTTCCGTGCCGATGCGCCGACGGAAATCTATCGGGATTTCTGCGATCGCGGGATCGAGGCGATCCGTCCTTCGGACGATTGCGGCGAAAGCGGCGGCGGCGTGCGCTTTCACATCCGCGATCCACATGGCAATCTGTTGATGTTCGGTGGCGCCGCGCCGGCGTCCAAGGCGCACTGAACCGCCGTCCCGGTTACGTCCCGGGGGCGAGCGCAAAAGGCGGTTCCTCCCCTGGACGGTTCATCCGTATCAGCTGCGTCGGGGAAGCAGCGCTCCTGCCGCCAGCAGGAGCCAGGACCCGATCAGCGTCAGGCCTCCGGTTGGCGCTGCCATCGGAAACAACCCGCTGCCGATGAAATGCCTCGCGACCAGATCGCCCGCAAACAGCAGCGTTCCAAGCATCATCCCCAGCGCGGCCAGTGCAGACAGCCTCAGCGTACCGCCTGCCAATGACAGGGCCAGGATGGCCGGTGCATGGGCAAGGCAGATCATCGAGGCCGGTCGCAAAAGTGCCTCTCCGCCCGCATGGCTGGCCGCGGCTGCCAGGCCGACACCCGCAGCGCCAATCAGCCCTGCCGTGAAGATCGTCCAGCGGTTCATCGCCACCGTTGCCATCGGCGTCATTCCTTGTTCTGCATGTGGAAGGCGAGCTTCTCGATGGGCGGCCAGATGATCTCGCGCAGCTTCGGATGTTCGACGGTTTCATCCAGCGCGCGGCGGAAGCACAGGAGCCACTCATCCCGCTCCAGCGGGCCGATTTCGGCGACGAAATGGCGACGTCTGAGCATGGGATGGCCGCGCTTTTCCATATAGATCGGCGGGCCGCCGAGATAGCCGGTCAGGTACTCGTAGAACTTCTCTTCGCTTCCCGTCAGATCCGGAGGGTGAACCGCCCGGCAATGGGCGGCCTCGGGCAGCGTGTCCATCAGTTCGTAGAAGCGGCGCGTCAGCGCCTTGACGGTCTGATCGCCGCCGATCGCTTCGTAGAGGGTAATTGTGTCTTCGCTCATGGTGTCGTCCTTGCGTGACGTCTTTTCGCCCGTCTGCAGCCGCATGGCAACCGGCGAGCCCGGTCCGTGGCAATCCGGCGCATCTGTGATCCCGCTCTGCAACAAAAGCAGGGGACAGCGGTCCCTTGGCGTGCCATAAGGGCGCCGATTTCCAGCAGGCGCCCTTGTCCATGATCCGTATCGAAAACATCTCCAAGCAGCTCAGCCACCGCATCCTCTTCATCGAGGCTTCGGCCGCCCTCAACCGGGGCGAAAAGATTGGCCTTGTCGGGCCGAATGGTGCTGGCAAGACCTCGCTCTTCCGCATGATCATCGGCCATGAGCAGCCGGACGAGGGCCAGGTCTCGGTCGATAAGGGTGTCACCATCGGCTACTTCAGCCAGGATGTCGGCGAGATGTCCGGCCGTTCGGCAGTGGCCGAGGTCATGGACGGGGCAGGGCCGGTGAGCGAAGTCGCTGCCGAACTCCGCGAGCTTGAAGCCGCCATGGTCGATCCTGACCGCATGGACGAGATGGACCAGATCATCGAGCGTTACGGCGAGGTTCAGGCCCGCTATGAGGAACTCGATGGCTACGGCCTGGAGGGCAGGGCGCGCGAAGTGCTGGCCGGCCTCTCCTTCTCGGAGGCCATGATGGACGGCGATGTTGGCGCGCTTTCGGGTGGCTGGAAGATGCGCGTGGCGCTTGCCCGCATTCTTCTGATGCGGCCCGATGTCATGCTGCTCGACGAACCCTCGAACCATCTCGACCTCGAAAGCCTGATCTGGCTCGAGCAGTTCCTGAAAGGTTATGACGGCGCGCTGTTGATGACCTCGCATGACCGCGAGTTCATGAACCGCATCGTCACCAAGATCATCGAGATCGATGCCGGTCAGCTGAACAGCTATTCCGGCGACTATGTCTTCTATGAGGGGCAGCGTGCCTTGAACGAGAAGCATCAGCAGTCGCAGTTCGAGCGCCAGCAGGCGATGCTTGCCAAGGAAATCAAGTTCATCGAGCGTTTTAAGGCGCGCGCCAGCCATGCCTCACAGGTGCAGAGCCGGGTGAAGAAGCTCGAAAAGATCGACCGCGTCGAGCCGCCGAAGCGTCGTCAGGTCGTCGCCTTCGAATTCCAGCCGGCGCCGCGTTCGGGCGAAGATGTCATCAGCCTCAAGGGCGTCTCCAAGCGCTATGGCGAGAAGGTCATCTATGACGGCTTCGACTTCATGGTCCGCCGCCGCGAGCGCTGGTGCATCATGGGCATCAACGGGGCGGGCAAGTCGACGCTCTTGAAGCTCGTTGCCGGTGATTCGAAGCCGGACGACGGGACCGTTTCGATCGGGGCCAGCGTGAAGATGGGTTATTTCGCCCAGCATGCGATGGACGTGCTCGATGGCGACATGACGATTTTCGAGATGCTGGAAACGAGTTTCCCGCGCGCCGGGCAGGCACCGCTTCGCGCTCTTGCCGGCTGTTTCGGCTTTTCCGGCGACGACATCGACAAGCGGGTGCGGGTGCTCTCGGGCGGTGAAAAGGCGCGTCTCGTCATGGCGATGATGCTGTTCGACCCGCCGAACCTGCTCGTTCTCGACGAGCCGACCAACCACCTCGACCTCGACACCAAGGAAATGCTGATCAGGGCGCTGTCACAGTTCGAAGGCACCATGCTCTTCGTCAGCCACGACCGCCACTTCCTCGCAGCACTCTCCAACCGTGTGCTGGAGCTGACGCCGGAAGGCGTGTTCCAGTATGGCGGCGGCTACACGGAATATGTCGAGCGCACGGGTCACGAGGCGCCGGGGCTCAGGAGCTGAACGTCTCTCACCGCTGAATTGAAAAACCCGAGGATCGCTGTCGATCCTCGGGCTTTTCTTATGGTCGGTTTGACGTCGACCTCAGGCTGAATGGCCGTTGAAGCTTGAATGCCAGGTCCAGGCCGTGCGGATGATGTCGTCGATGCCGTGCTTGGGGTCCCAGCCCAGCACCTCGCGGGCAAGCGCGTTGCTGGCGACGAGGCCCGGCGGATCGCCGGGGCGGCGTTCGGTGCGCTTGACCGGCATCGGGCGACCGGAGACCTTTTCGATCGCCGAGATCAGTTCCTTGACGGTGGTGCCGTTGCCGGTGCCTAGGTTGATGGCGATCGTCTCGCCACCGTTCAGCAGATATTCCACCGCGCGCACATGGGCGTCGGCGAGATCGTTGACGTGGATATAGTCGCGGATGCAGGTGCCGTCGCGGGTGTCGTAGTCCTCGCCGAAGATCGAGAAGAATTCCCGGCGTCCAAGCGCCGTTTCGATCGCGAGCGGGATGGCATGGGTCTCGGGCGAATGCCATTCGCCGATCCGGCCCTCGAAATCGGCACCGGCGGCGTTGAAATAGCGCAGCATCACCGAGCGCATGCGGCCGCAGAGGTTGAGGTCACCCAGCGCCTGTTCGACGATGTGCTTGGTGCGGCCGTAAGGATTGATCGGCTTCTGGCCGTGCTTCTCGTCGAGCGGCAGATATTCCGGCGTCCCATAGGTGGCGCAGGTCGAGGAGAAGACGAAGTTGCGGATGTCTGCTTCGCTGAGGGCCTGGAGGAGGCTGAGCGTGCCCGAGACATTGACGTCGTAGAAGTGCTCCGGCTCCTTGAAGGACTGGCCAACCTCGATCAGACCGGCGAAATGCATCGCGGCCTTCGGCTGGTATTTGGCAAGCACTTCCTTCAGCCGCGCCTTGTCTCGGATGTCGCCCTGTTCGGCCGGACCCCATTTGATGAATTCCGGATGGCCCGAGGTGAAGTTGTCATAGACGACAGGCAGGTAGCCGCGCTCTGACAGAGCGAGGCAGGTGTGCGAGCCGATATAGCCGGCGCCGCCGACGACGAGGATGGGCGTGGCAGTCATGGTCATTTCCGTTCAGAGCGGTGCATGGACGAAGGCTGGCATCGCTGCCTCATCCTTCGCCTTGGCAAGGAAGAGACGGGCGGTGTCCAGCGCCTCGCGGATCGTCACATCCATATCGAGATAGCGGTAGGTCGCAAGCCGTCCGACGAAGGTCACGGACTTTTCCTCATTGGCGCGGGCCACGTAATCCGCAAGCTGCGCCTTCTCCTCAACGAGACGGATCGGATAATAGGGGATGTCGTTCTCGCCGCAGGCGCGGGAGAATTCGCGGTAGCAGACCGAGCCCTCGTGGCTTTCCCAGGGCGAGAAATGCTTGTGCTCGGTGATGCGGGTATAGGGCACCGAGGCATCGCCGTAGTTCATCACGGCGCAGCCCTGGTAGTCGCCCTTGAAGCTGAAACGCTCGAAATCGAGCGTGCGATAGCCGAGGCGGCCGAACTCGTAGCCGAAATAACCGTCGAGCGGTCCGGAATAGAAGAGATGGGCATAGTCATGCGGGGCGCGCGGATCGAAGTGCTGGCCGAGTGTCACCTTGATCTTCGGGTGGTCGAAGATCTTTTCGATCATGTCGGTATAGCCGTTTTCCGGCATGCCCTGGAACTTGTGGAAGAAATAGTTGTCGTCATAGTTGAAGCGCACGGGCAGGCGCTTCAGGATCGAGGCCGGCAGCTCGGTCGGCGAGCAACCCCATTGCTTTTCGGTATAGCCCTTGAAGAAGGCCTCGTAGAGGTCGCGGCCGACGAAACGGAGCGCCTGATCCTCGAAGGTCTGCGGGTCGCTGATGGTCTTGTCGGCCTGTTCCTCGATGAAGGCGCGCGCCTCGTCGGGGCGGAAGGTCTTGCCGAAGAACTGGTTGATCGTGTGCAGGTTGACCGGCAGCGAATAGACCTGGCCCTGGCTCGTGGTCTTCACCCGGTTCTTGTAGGGCAGGAAGGTCTGGTAGCCGTTGACGTAGTCCCAGACTTCCGCGTCATCCGTATGGAAGATGTGCGGCCCATAGATGTGGACCATGACGCCGGTGTCTGCGTCGCGCTCGGTGTGGCAATTGCCGCCGATATGCGGCCGCGTGTCGAAGACCTCGACTTCGAAACCGGCTTCCGCCAGTTCGCGCGCGATGACGGCCCCGGACAGACCCGCGCCGACGATACCGATTTTCTGACCCTGTGCCATCAGGTGGATGCTCCTCGATTTCAGGGGGCGGGCGTGGTTCCAGCTCAGGGCCTGCCGCGTCTCGCCAAATTGCGGAAGGACCGGCGGTTTCCCGCCGGCCGTTTGATGGTGCCGTCAGACGGCCAGCGTCTCGCGCATCAGCGCATCATAGGCGGCAATCAGACGATTGACGTCGACGCCACTTTCCTGCGGACCGAAGCTCAGATGGCTGACGGTGAAGTCGGAATAGATGGCTGTCGGCCGCTCGAGAAATGCCGGCAGGTCGACCGTCAGCATCTTCTCGTCGTCGCCCCTGGCGAGCGCCATATGCTGCAGGTCACGACCGAGCCAGGCGATGAAGTTGATCGACTGCCGTTCCTGCCAGTCGACGACCTTCGAGGGCAGGGGGAATTCCTTCTCTGGCGACGCGAGGAAGAAATCGTGCAGCCGGTTGGCCTTGTCCGGATCGGTCCAGAGCGTGCCGCCGAAGCCGCCCGGCGGGTGCTCGAAATGGCCAAGCGAGGCAGGCAGCGCGCCTGAGGCCTGCTGGAAATAGGCGCAGACACCGTTGTTGACGACATTCGCCGAGGTCACGAAATAATGCGGGTTCTTGCGGCGATGGTCGATGAAACCGGCAAGTCCGTCCAGATCGACATAGACGATATCGTCATCGCATTTGAGGAACAGGGCGTCGGCAAAGTCGGGGAGCCGTCTGGCGTAATACTGGTAGGCCTGGAAATAGGGCATCTGGTCGCCAGGATTGCCGATATAGCGGCGCACCGGTTCATTCACGTGGCAGAGTTCAAGGCTCGCGCCCCAGCCGCCGCGGACCATCACATCGGCTCCGTCCGGCATGGCAATCTCCGGCCAGCGTCCGAGCACGATGCCGTTCACCATCATCTCCGGCGTGCCGGACTGGTCGATCGACAGGATGACCTCGTTCACACGACCGGACGACAGCACGCTCGTGGTCAGCCTCGCCCAGGTGATCGTGGCGTCGCTTCTGTCGGGGTCATTCAGTTTTTCGCGGGACACCTTGCGGATGACGGATTGCTGGTTGTTCCAGCCTCCGACAACGACTTCGTAGAAGGTATCAGGGTCGTTCTTCGGCAGGATGGCAAAGTGCAGATCGTTGGTGATCCGTGCCTCCAGCCGCAGCGGCGCGCGGCGCGATGCCGCCCCGCAGGCCTGATAGCCCACGGTGTCGCCCATGAAGCGAACCGGGCCGAACTCACGCGTCACCCATTGGTGATCCGCTGCCGAGCGGGTGAAATCCCAGATATGCCATTCGTCGATCAGGCCTTCCGCCATGGCCGCGCGTATATAGCGGGTGAGGATTTCCATGCGGGCCTCACGGCCGGCGAATGTCACAAGTATTACAGGCGCCACGCTTTTCTCCCGGCCCACTTCTGTGTCTGTCTGCTGTTGGTCACGCGTTTTTCGTCGACCAGAGGCGCGTATCGTCCGGAACGGGATGGAACGCGTGCCAGTTGGCGATCTGATCGCTGTAGCGCTTGCGGTAGGCGGCCTCGTCTTCGAATTCGACTTCGGCCAGCATGACTTCGGTGCCGATCTCGTAATACATCTCCATGTTGGAGAGATCCGGAACAGGCGTTTCGCCGCGTTCGCGCTCGCCCTGCATCTGCCAGTAGAGCTCTTCCAGCCGGCGAACCAGACGGGGAATGTCCCGGAGCGCGCAGGTGTCGCGCTGGGCCTGCAGCGAGGCGCGGACCCTTGTGAGCTCCGCCTTGTCCTTGGCGAGCGTCACGGCCTTGCGGACGTAATCGTCCGGGTTGGCGCAGATCAGTTCGGGAATGCCGGCCGACTTCACGATGCTGCTGCAGAAGCGCGATGCAAAGCTCTTACCCGGCACGGTCAGAACCGGAAGTCCCATGGTGATGGCATCAGATGCCGTCGAATGTGCACCATAGGGGAAGGTGTCGAGGAAGAGATCGGCGATTGCGATTCGGGCCAGATGATTCGGATTGGGAACCTTCGACGCGAAGTAGATGCGGGCGGGATCGACGCCAGCCGAGGTCGCGAGGTCACGCAGGCGCTGGTTGACGGCATCAGACCCGCCAAGCAGCCAGAGAATGCTGCCGGGGGTGGCCGTCAGGATCGCCATCCAGCGGGCGAAGACAGCGGCCGTGATCTTCTGCATGCCGTTGAAGCAGGCAAAGACGAAGGCGTCTTCGGGCAGGCCCACCTCGGTGCGGGTCGGGCGCGACCCGATGACACGCTTGCGGTCCACCGGCTGGTTGCAGGGGATGTGGAGGACCTTTTCCGTGTAGTAGAGCTCATTGCCGGGCGGAATGATCTGCTCGTCGGCGATGATGTACTGGTGGACCGGGCTCGCCATCGTGCCGGGATAACCGCAGAAGTTCACGATCACCGGGGCAGGACGGTAGGAGAACATCTTGGTGCGGGCGAGCTTGGTATAGCCGTTGACGTCGATCAGGATGTCGATCTCGTCCGCCATGATCTGCCTGGCGGCATCGAGATCCGAGACGGTCGTAATATCGCGCCAAACGTCGATCACGGCCTTCATGCGGGTCTGGGTCGCATCATTGGTGCGCGGCTCGCCGATATAATAGGCGTAGACCTCGACGGACGACTTGTCGTGCAGTTCCAGAACCTCGCTCAGGGCAAAGCCGACGGCGTGGTCGCGCAGGTCGGAGGAGACGTAGCCAATCCTCAGGCGCTGACCGGTGCCGGTCTTCTTGCGCGGTACGGGCTTGTTGAGATGGGCAGGGTCCGGCCGCCCGGCGAGCATCTTGAAGTATCGATAGGCCTTGGCCATCTGATAAATCGGATCGTCGGCATAGCAGGCGAGGGGGAGCGGCGAGATCGAATCAAGCATCTGGCGCTTGGTGACATATTCGGACCCCTGGACCGCCGGCCACTTGCACTGATGCTGGCGCACCGAAATCCAGTGCTGGCCGGCTTCCGGCTTGTCGGGGCGCAGTTCGATCGCCTGCCAAAGGGCCTGCTCGGCATCTTCGTAGAGACCGGCACCCTCCATGACGCGACCGATATGCTGGAGAGCCATGAGGCGATGCACAGACTTGTCGGGGATAATCTCCGCCGTCGCGTCGACGTAGCTCCGCCACTGCTGAATGGCCAGGGCGCTCAGTCCGGCGTCTTCATAGTTGCGTCCGAGATTGATGTGGGCTTGCCCCATCAGCGGCGACGCCTTCAGCGCCGCTTTCAGCGCATTGATCGCGCCGGCCGAATCGCCGAGTTGCTTGAGCGTGACCGAGTAGTTGAAGAAGGCAAGGTGGAGCAGCGGGCTCTGGTCGTTGAAGGCGGTCCAGGCTTTGTAGAGCTCCGCCGAAAAAGCTGACTGCCCGGAGGCGCCCCACTGTTCCGCGAGCTTGAGGACTTCCAGGAGGGAAAGCTTCTGGCGTCGCGCCTGATCAAGTGCGGTTGCGAGCTGAGCGTTCTGCTCCGGGGCGAATGCTGTATGTATCACCATCGACATCACATCTGTTGATGGCCACGAGGGCCAGGTTTCGTTCCCGCGCAACGGCGTCTGAAGGAAACACCTAGTCGCCCTAGCTTGCTTTGGGCTTGCGTTGTGTTGACCGGGACCGCCTCGGAACTTGACAGATCGCGCTCGGCATCTGGTTTGGTCAAGCAAAAGAACCGGTGATACTCGCAGGCAAGAATACACCTTTCATTTCGGCGGACTTCCGTTAATACAAAATTAGAGAGTGCCCCCTAATCATGCGAGGGAGACTCGTCTCATCCTATGCGTTCGTGGACGTTGGATGAGGCTGGGAGTGTGTCCGGATCGGGATGCGCTTCTTTAACGGTGTGGGAAGCAGAGATCACCTCTGCAGCATGATGCCCTCTCCAACGCCAGGCTCGGTCGAGCCATGTTCCAGCCAAGGATATTGGTCCGCAAGGACAGCGCATGAGACCGGTTCCCTCCGGTCGACTTGCGTAAAAATGCCGCTGACGGAGCAGGATGCTCCCGAGGTCGTGATGGAGAGGCACATCGGGTGTCCCCGCGACCGGCGGCAAGAGGAATGCAACGGCCAACCGCAAACGTTAAAGGCGCGCGTCACATGACTTCCATTATCTCCTCCCTGACCGTCAACCAGATCAAGACGCTGGGCACGACGGTGATCGCCTCGTTCACCAGTTCGGACGTCGCGGCGTTGACCACCGCCCAGGTGGCCGCCCTCTCTTCAGCCCAGATCGGTGCATTGCAGACCGAGGATTTCGACGGGCTCAGCTCCAGTCAGCTCGGCGCGATCTCCAGCACAGCCGTTCGCGGTCTGACGATCGATCAGCTCTCTGTCATCGACAGCGCCAAGATGTCGGGCCTGAACAGCCGCATCCTGAGTGCCTTTGACTCCGCGCAGGTCGCCGCCCTCACGACCGAGCAGATCGACGCGCTCTCGACATCCCAGCTCAATTCGCTGAGCAGCCTCGGTCTCGCCGGTCTGGAAACCGACGATATCGTCACCCTGACGTCCACCGAACTCTCCGCGCTGACCACCCGCGCATTGGCCGGCCTTTCCTCCACCAATTTCGCTGTCCTGACGTCGACCCAGCTTTCCGGTCTGACCTCCGGCCAGGTCGCCTCGCTCTCCACCACCGTCATCGCGAACCTGACGTCCGATCAGATTGTCGGCCTGACCTCCACGCAGCTCTCGGCGCTGACCTCCAGCCAGTCCCGGGTCCTGAGCACCGACGCGATCGCCGCACTGACGACGACGCAGGTTACCGCACTCAACAGCCGCACGATTTCGGTCCTGAGCTCGACGCAGGTTGGCGCGCTGACCACCGACCAGGTTGATGTCCTCACCACCGGCCAGCTCGCCGTGCTCACCAGCGCTGCGATTGCGGGCCTTGGCACCGACGATCTGGACACGCTGTCGTCTGATGGTGTTGCCGCTCTCGCCTCCAGAACGCTGGCAGCCCTTTCCACCGATGCCTTCGCATCGCTTGACTCGGCTCAGCTTACCGGCCTGAACTCGGCCAAGATCGCAGTCCTGACGACCGCTCAGATCGGTGCCCTGACCTCCGATCAGGCTGATGGCCTGACCACTGCCCAGCTCGCCGGCCTCACAAGCGCCCAGGCTGTTGCCCTGACCAGCGACACGCTCGCTTCTCTGACCACCGAACAGGTCGCCGGTCTCTCCACCCGCGTCATCGCCACCCTGACCTCGGCCAAGGTCGCAGCCCTCTCCAGCGACCAGATTGGCGCGCTGCAGACCGGTCAGATCGCCGCTCTTACCTCGGCTGCAGTCCTTGGTCTTGAGACTGAAGATGTCGCCGCCTTCGCTTCGACCGATCTGGCAGCCCTCAATTCCCGCGCTCTTGCTGCGCTCTCCACCGATAACGTCGCGGCCCTGACTTCTACCCAGCTGACGGGCCTTTCGACCGGTCAGGTCGCGCTGCTCACGACCGCCCAGGTGGCGGTGCTCAACAGCGACCAGATCGATGGTCTTTCGACCGGTCAGATCGCCGCCATGAGCTCCGCTCAGGTTGTCGCCCTCGGCAGCGACAATGTTGCCTCGCTCTCGACCGGCCAGGTTGCCGCTCTCAGCAGCCGCGCTGTCGGCGCACTGACCACCGCGCAGCTTGACGCCATGTCGAGCGACCAGATCGAAGCGCTGTCGTCGGCCCAGATCGCTGCACTGTCGTCCAGCGACATCGCAGCGCTTGCGACTGAAGATCTGAATGCCTTCTCCACCGCCGAAATCGCGACCTTGACCTCGGCTGCCATCGCCGGCATCACCTCGGACAAGATCGGCTCGCTGACGACCGACCGGATCGCCGCCATCAACACCCGCTCCATTGCCGCCCTTGGCAGTGCTCAGATTGTTGGGATGACCTCGGATCAGGTCGCCGCACTTTCGACAGGCCAGTTGAACGCCCTGACCTCGGCCGCTGTCCGCGCCCTTGAAACGGAAGATCTGGCAGCCTTCGACTCGGCTGACATTGCCGCCCTGCAGACCCGCTCGCTGGCTGCGATCACCACCACTGGCTTTGCAAGCCTGACTTCGGCTCAGGTCGTCGGTCTCACCACTGCCCAGCTCGCTGCGCTGTCGACCGCACTGGTCGGCGTGCTCACCAGCGATCAGGTCGATGGCCTGACAACCACCCAGATTGCAACGCTCTCCTCGTCCCAGGTCGCAGCCCTGACGACGGACGCGATCTCATCCTTCGACTCTGGCCAGATCGGTGCAATCAGCACCCGCGCCATTGCATCGCTGCGTTCCGACCAGCTGAACGTCCTCAACTCGACGCAGTTTGGTGGCTTCTCGACCGCCCAGCTCGCAGGCCTGACCTCGGCGGCCATCCGCGGCCTCAACTCGGATGCCGTCGGCACCCTGAGCTCGGCGGAAATCGCTGTCCTCAACTCTCGCGCCGTCGGTGCACTCTCCACCGACAACATCGCACTGCTCGACAGTGGACAGATGTCCGGTCTGACCACCGCTCAGCTCGCAGCTCTGAGCACCGCCCAGTTCGCGGTCCTCGACAGCGATCAGCTCGATGGTCTGTCGTCGGTATCGGTTGCTGTCCTCTCCAGCACGCAGGTCAATGCCCTGACGTCTGATGCGCTGGCTTCGCTCTCCACCGAGCAGGTCGTGGCACTCAACACCCGGGTCATCGGTGCTCTTGGCTCCGCCCAGATCGCTGCGATGTCCTCTGACCAGATCGGCGCCATGAGCACCGGCCAGCTGGCCGCCCTCACCAGCGCCGCTGTCACCGGTCTCGAAACCGACGATGTCGACGCCTTCACCTCCACCGACCTCGCTGCACTCTCCTCGCGAGCCATTGCAGCCCTGTCGACCGCCAACATCGCGGTTCTCGACAGCGCACAGATCGGTGGCCTGACGTCGAGCCAGATTGGTTCGCTGACGACTGCCCAGGTGGCAACGCTGATCAGCGACCAGCTCGATGGTCTGACCACCGCCCTGGTGGCCTTGCTCTCCAGCTCGCAGGTCAATGCCCTGACGTCTGACGCGATTGCATCGCTCTCGACCGGTCAGGTCGTGGCGCTGAACACTCGGGCCGTCGCCGCACTCGGCTCCGCGCAGGTGGCTGCCATGTCGTCCGATCAGGTCGGTGCGCTCACCACCGGTCAGCTCGCCGTCCTCTCGACGGCAGCGGTTGCCGGCCTCGAAACCGACGATATCGACGCCTTCGCTTCGACGGATCTGGCGGCACTGTCCTCGCGGGCAATTGCAGCTCTGTCGACAGCCAATATCGCGGTTCTCGACTCGGATCAGCTCGGTGGCCTGACCACCGGTCAGCTGACCTCGCTGACCACCGCCCAGGTGGCAACGCTGATCAGCGACCAGCTCGATGGTCTGACCACCGCCCTGGTGGCCATGCTCTCCAGCACGCAGGTCAATGCCCTGACGTCTGACGCTCTCGCATCGCTCTCGACCGGTCAGGTCGTGGCGCTGAACACCCGGGCCGTCGCCGCACTCGGCTCCGCCCAGGTGGCTGCCATGTCGTCCGACCAGGTCGGTGCGCTCACCACCGGTCAGCTCGCCGTCCTCTCGACGGCAGCGGTTGCCGGCCTCGAAACCGACGATATCGATGCCTTCGCTTCGACGGATCTGGCGGCACTGTCCTCGCGAGCCATTGCGGTTCTCTCGACAGCCAACATCGCGGTCCTCGACTCTGGTCAGCTCGCTGGCCTGACGACTGCCCAGGTCGCCTCGCTGACCACCGCTCAGGTGCAGACCCTCAACAGCGACCAGCTTGATGGTCTGACAACGGCCCAGGCCGCAACCCTGAGCTCGACGCAGATCGTGGCCCTGACGACCGACAGCATCGCTTCGCTCTCGACCGATCAGGTTGCCGTGCTCAACTCCCGCGCTGTGGGTGCTCTGACCACCGATCAACTCGCGGCCATGAGCTCTGACCAGATCTCGGCGCTCACCTCGACACAGATTGCGAGCCTGAGCTCCACAGATCTTGCCGCACTGGCCTCTGAGGATATCGCCACCTTCACCACTGCCGAGATCGCGGTGATCTCGTCGGCTGCCATCACCGGTGTCTCGACGGATGCCGTGGCAGCTCTCAGCACGGGCCAAGTGGCGGCCATCTCCAGCAGCGCGATCCGCAGCCTGAGCTCGGCCCAGGTCGCAGCCCTCAGCAGTGACCAGATCGGTGCCCTCTCCACGGCCCAGCTCTCGCAGCTGACCTCTGCCGCAGCGGTCGGTCTGACCACTGAAGATGTCGCCACCTTCAACTCCGGCGAAATCGCAGCCCTGCAGAGCCGCGTACTGGGTGCTCTGAGCACTGACAACATCGCGTCTCTGACCTCGGCACAGACCGCCGGATTGACGTCGGCCCAGATTGCATCGCTGTCCACCGCTCAGGTGGCCGTGGTGACCTCTGACGCCATCGTCGGCCTGAGCAGTGCCCAGGTTGCGGCTCTGAACTCGCAGCAGGTCGCTTCTCTGACAACCGATGCTCTGGCAGCACTCACTTCGACCCAGCTGCCCGGCCTGTCTACGGCCGGTGTCGCGAGCCTGACTTCCGACAAGATCGCCGCCATGACGTCGAGCCAGTTCGACTACCTGACGACGGCCCAGATCGGAGCCATCAGCTCGACGGGTGTGGCTGGTCTCGAAACCGAAGATGTTGCGACCTTCTCTCCGACGGATCTCGCGGCGCTCAACTTCCGCGCCCTGGGTGCCCTGTCGACTGATAACTTCGCAGCACTTACCTCGACACAGCTCGCTGGTCTGACGACAACGCAGGTTGCCTTCATCACCACTGCCCAGATCGGTGTCCTCACCACCGATGACATCGATGGCCTGTCGACATTGCAGGTCAGCGCCCTGAGCAGCACGCAGATTGCGGCTATGTCGACCGACAACCTTGCATCGTTCTCGACCGATCAGATCGCGGCCCTCAGAAGCACGGTCTTCGCCTCGCTGACCTCTGCGCAGGTGACGGCTCTGACCACGGACCAGGTCAACGTGCTGACGAGCACCCAGCTGGGTGTCCTGAGCTCGGGAGCGATTGCCGGCCTCGAAACCGAGGATATGCCTACGTTCTCCTCGACCGAACTGGGTGCCTTGGCCACCCGGACGATCGCAGCGCTGTCGACCGATAACTTCGCCCAGTTGACTTCGGCGCAGTTGGCAGGTCTCACCACCACCCAGGTGGCTTCGCTGACGACCGCACAGGTGAGGACGCTGACCTCCGACCAGATCGACGGCCTGTCAACTGCGCAGGTGGCCGCTCTGACGTCGACACAGGTGCAGAGCCTGACGACCGATAGCCTGGCGACTCTGTCGACCGAGCAGGTTGCAGCCCTCAACACCCGCGTCGTCGGTGCCCTGTCGACCGATCAGCTGGTGGCCATGACGAGCACGCAGATCGAGGCTCTTTCCGCTACCCAGGTGGCGGTGCTCGGTTCGGCAGCGATCAGTGCACTGGAGAGCGAGGATCTGGCATTGTTCTCGACGGCAGATATCGCGGCGATCACGACCGCTGCGGTCGCCGGCCTGTCGACCGATGACATCACCAACCTCACCACTGCACAGCTGCAGGCCGTCACCACGGCCCAGGTTCAGGCTCTGGTCGGTGACCAGGTGACCGCGATCGTCGCAGCCTATCAGCAGATCTGATCCGGCGAGCGATCACGGCAAAGGCTACACGCATGAAGAACCCCGCCCGCAAGGGCGGGGTTCTTCCGTTTCCGGATATGAGTGTTGATAGGTGCGGCCGACACCGGCCCTTGCTTCAGACGATGGCGGCAGGACTGACTTCCAGCCGGCAGGCATGGCGCTGCCTCACAGCCGGCAGTCGCCCCTGCAATCACGCTCCGTCTTGGCCGCACCCCATGCCGTCGTCTGCGAGTGGGCGCTTTGTCGAAGCGTTCGCGTGGATGAAGGAGGAGGCGATGAGGGGGGCAGGCGATCCCGGGGAGGGTGAGCATTGCAGCCTAGGCGGGGCGGCAGGATCGCGCCGCTATCGTTCGCCGTCCCTTTTGCTTATGCGATTGCGCGGGCAAAGCCGCGTGGCTGTGATGCCGGAACGCCTGTCACAGGCCCTACCGGTCAGGACGGCAGAGTGAGAGCGGCCTGACAACACGAACCCCGCCGGAAGGGGCGGGGTTCGTTCGGTTCGGGGACTTTGATTAACAACACCGGTGTTCGTAACCCCGGGATCACAGGGTCTAGCAGGGATTACAACCGACGGGCCGGGCTCTGCCTGCGCCCCCGGTTTCACATCCTGCAATCACGCCCTGACCTTGGCCGCGTCCCGTGCCAGTGCCTCGGATGTAGCAGTGCGTCGGTACCACACGGTGATGATGGACGAGGTGATGACGATGAACAGGCTGTAGAGGATCGGGATGAAGAGGACTTCCTGCTGCTGCGTGCCGGTGAATGTCAGCGTCACGATGAGAACTGCAAGTGGTCCATTCTGAATGCCGGTTTCGAGGCTGATGGTGCGGGACCGGTTGCTGTCCTGGCGAAGCGCGCGTGCCAGCCAGTAGCCGAGCAGCATGCCCGTCATGCCGATGCCGATTGCGGCCAGATACACGGAGATGGAGGTCTCCAACAACATTCCGTAGTTGCGTGGGACCCAGGAGCCGATCAGGAACAGGATGACGACGACGCCGAGCAGCGAGCCGATCATTTCGATCGTGGCGCCGATATTGGCGTTTAGCTTGCGGATGACCATGCCGAGCATGGTCGGCACGATCAGGACAACCAAAACCTGCGCGACATTGCTTGCCGGGATGACATAGTCCCCACCGAGGCCGGCCAGACCGCTATAGAAGCTGATCAGGAGCGGCACGGTGACGACCGCAACCAGAGTCGAGACAGTCGTCATCATGATCGACAGGGCAAGCACCCCCTTCGAAAAATAAGTGAAGATGTTGCTGGTCGTGCCGCCCGGCATGCAGCCGATAACGATGAGACCGGCAGCGATCGCCGGCGGCAAGCCGAGCAGCACCGCGAGCGCGTAGCCGAGGAATGGCATAATCATATACTGGCAGAGCAGTCCGACCAGAATGCCCTTCGGCTTGCGGAAGGCAATCAGGAAGTCGCGCCAGGTCATGGAGGCGCCCATGCCGAGCATGATCACCATCATCATGATGCCGAGAAGGGTGGTTTCAAGTTCCGTCAACATGGTGTCCGCCCTCGCTCACTTCTTGAATTCATTCAACACTTCGGCCTTGAGATCCTTGCGCAGGATCTTGCCGATCGGTGTTTTGGGCAGCGTATCGCGGAAGACGATGGACTTCGGCACCTTGTAGTCGCTGAGCAGCGTCTTGCAGTGGTTGCGGACCGCTTCCTCCGTCAGGTCGCCGTCATAGTCCGGATTCTTGACGACATAGGCGCGTACGGCCTCGCCGGTCTTGCTGTCGGGGATGGCGATGACGGCGGCTTCGAGCACGGCATCCATCTTGGCGAGTGCGTCCTCGACTTCGTTCGGATAGACGTTGAAGCCGGAGACGAGGACCAGATCCTTCTTGCGGTCGACGATCTTCAGAAAACCCTGGTCGTCCATAACGGCGATGTCGCCGGTGGCAAACCAGCCGTTCTGCAAGGCGTTCGCCGTCTCTTCCGGCCGCTGCCAGTAGCCGAGCATGACTTGGCGGCCGCGCACCAGTAGTTCGCCCGGTTCTCCCGTCGGCACAGGTTTGTTGTCCCCGTCGACCAGGATGACGTCGCAGCCCGGCACCGGAATGCCGATGCTGCCGGCCTTGGCACGGTCGTCGAGCGGGTTGAAGCTGACTAGCGGCGAGGTTTCACTCAGCCCGTAGCCTTCTGCAATTGGGGTTCCGGTCATCACCCGCCAGCGCAGCGCGACCGCCTCGTGCAGCGCCGTGCCGCCGGCGATCGCCGCGCGCAGCTTCTTGGGCGGATAGGCCGCAAACCACTCCTCGTTCATCAGGCCGTTGAACAGGGTGTTGACGCCGGTGATCCAGGTGATCGGATAGTTCTCGATCGCGCGCTGCAGGTTTTGCACCGGGCGCGGCGAGGGGATCAGGATGTTGCGCGCGCCGAGCTCGAAGAAGGTCATCAGGTTCGCGGTAAAGGCGAAGATGTGATAGAGCGGCAGCGCGGTCAGCACCTGGTCTTCCCGGGCCATCACGCCACCGGAGACCGCGCGCACCTGATCGAGATTGGTCAGGATATTGGCATGGGTGAGCATGGCGCCCTTGGCAACGCCAGTGGTGCCGCCCGTATACTGCAGCAGTGCGAGGTCATCCGGGCCGGAGGCCGCCCACATCGACTTGACGTCGGCGCGGTGAGCGCGCCCCTTGGCAAGGGCGTCCTTGATCCTGAGAACCGGCACGGAGAGGGTGGGGACCGGCGGCAGAGCCTTGCTCCAGAGCTTCTGCACGCCCCGGATGATCACTTCCGGCAGCTTGGGGAAAAATTCGGGAACGCCTGCGAGCACCACGGTCTCGATGCCAGTCTTTTGGATCACCTCGCTCAGCTTGTCGGCGAACATGTCGACGATGACAAGCGCCTTGGCGCCGGAATCGTTGAACTGGTGGATCATCTCGCTCGGTGTGTAGAGCGGATTGGTATTGACCAGGATGCAGCCGGCCTTGAAGACGCCGAAGGCGACGACGGGATAGGGCAGGCCGTTTGGCAGTTGCACGGCAACCCGGTCGCCGGCGCGCAGGCCGCAATCATGATGCAGGAAGGCGGCAAAGGCATCCGACATTTCGCCGACCTGGTCATAGGTCAGGCTGCCGTTCATGCCGTTCGGCACGACGCAGGTGAAGGCCTTGCGCGGGCCGTTTTCGGTGCAGGACCGATCCACCAGTTCGGCAATGCTCCGGTAGCGCAGCTCGCCCAGCTCCTGCGGAATACCCGTGCCATAGGCCGCCAGCCACGGACGTGGCGGCGTGAAGATGTGTTCCATATTGTCTCCCCCCAGAGCGCTCTGCGACGCTTCACTGTTTCGGAGGCCGGGCGCAACAGCGATTCCGGTACCCCTTGAACGTGTGAAGGATGGAATTGTCTTTGGTCAAAGTCCAGCGTTTTCGGGGGCTTGCGTGGCCGCGCGCGCAGTCCCGCCCGCGTTCTCGCGGCGTAATCCCATCACGTCCGCGTTATCGACCGCGGCGGTATGAGTATGGTGCATAAACGCTTGGTCAGGTTTCGTAGAATCGATCCTGCCTTGCGATGTTTTCGCCCTAAGTGACTGTAAATAAATGCGAAAAG
Organism: Rhizobium sp.; assembly: GCA_029865885.1. Classification (GTDB taxonomy): domain Bacteria; phylum Pseudomonadota; class Alphaproteobacteria; order Rhizobiales; family Rhizobiaceae; genus Allorhizobium. Next base: position 29,645 of record JARXAK010000190.1, read on the forward strand.
TGAACGTTGTTTTCTCCGAATTGAGTGGCGTGCACAAAAGATGCGATGAAGATGATCCCAGGAGGGGTCGTCATTAATGCAAAAAAAGCCCGCGAATGCGGGCTGAAGGGTAGTGGTACGATTAGGCTTTCAATCAACTTGGCGGTCGGTTTGGCTTCGGGAATTTCAGGTGTTCGACATCCGATCTGAGGAAAAATCTGGCCACGCGGCCAGGACTATCGTTGACCGGATTTACGCCCCAGTTTTCGAGGCAACGGCGGACAATAACTGGATGGGTATCGTGATCGAGAGCCAAGTCGGCAATCGATATATGCTTTATTGCGAAGCTGCTAAGGGATGCTTCCGTAACGCAGGTCCGCTTCCGGTTCGAAGGACCACTACGGTCGACCTGAAGAGTTAGGAACCCTTGTGTCGCCAGTGCAGACACGCTGATATTGGTGGTGCGTAGCGTTCGTGCTGCTTGTCGCAACGTCCGCCTCTCGGCAACGGCATCGCTGCACTTCCCGTGCGCCGATCCAGGCCACGTCGACAGCACTTTCCTAGCCTCGTCAACATTGACCCAAATCTTGGAAACCTTGTCTGCGTGGTCCTGATGTGCGGCGGTATCTTTGATCGCTCCTGATACAATTTTCGAAAGGAGCGTGGATTGGGAGCAACCGATTTTCTGGCAGGCTTTGCCTAGGGGCAAATGGCCTGCTGTCGGTAGCTTGCGACGGGTGTTAGCAAATACTGCCTCAGTGAATGCCCTCAGATCGGAACGCCGGATTCGCGAGTAGATGCGCCGTGATGTGTCACATTCAACGCGAGGGATCAGGCCATCATCGAGCAGTTTTGCGAAGATGTTCTCTTGGAGGCCTAACAGCTTGCGAGCGTCGTGACTGGTAAGGGTGTCGGTCGCATCGATCAAAATCTGGTGCGCGCCTGCAGCGTTAAAGCTGACCATGTGAAAGGGCCGGTCGGACCCCTCGATGAGACCTGCATCGCGAACTAGGCTATGGACACGTTTGTCGGGCAAACTATATTCCGCTGCGGCGGTTTTGATAGAGTGCAGATGCCGCTGACCGACCGGTCGGAAACACGTATCACCCGGGCCGACGGGAAGGACCCGTTCTGCGATGTCCTGAAAAAGATCGGTCACACCGGCAAAGGCAGGGTTCTTCAGATTGCGATCCAGCCACAGACCAAGCGAACCAAACTGAAACTGTGTGCTGCATTCGCGAGCAGTGGTTGCGATCACTTGAGATACGGCGACTCTGATCGCGGA
>JARXAK010000250.1 GCA_029865885.1 Rhizobium sp.
CGTCGTCACCGATCCGAAGAAGGCCGTGATGGCGCTGAAATGGGCGGTGCGCGAAATGGAGGACCGCTATCGCAAGATGAGCCGCCTCGGCGTGCGCAATATCGACGGCTACAATGCTCGCGCTGCGCAGGCGCGCGAGAAGGGCGAGACGATCCTGTGCAGCGTGCAGACCGGGTTCGACCGCTCGACCGGCGAGCCGATCTACGAACAGGAGGAAATGGACCTCGCGGCGATGCCTTACATCGTGGTGATCGTCGACGAGATGGCCGACCTGATGATGGTCGCCGGCAAGGAGATCGAAGGCGCGATCCAGCGACTGGCACAGATGGCGCGTGCGGCCGGCATCCATCTGATCATGGCGACACAGCGCCCCTCGGTCGATGTCATCACCGGCACGATCAAGGCGAACTTCCCGACCCGCGTCTCCTTCCAGGTGACATCCAAGATCGACAGCCGCACCATTCTGGGTGAGCCGGGCGCCGAACATCTGCTTGGTCAGGGCGACATGCTGCATATGGTCGGCGGCGGGCGCATTGCACGTGTGCACGGTCCCTTCGTTTCCGACGAGGAAGTCGAAAAGGTTGTCGCGCATCTGAAGCTGCAGGGCCGTCCGGATTATCTGGGCACCGTGACCGAGGATGCCGACGAGGCCGAAGACGAGCCGGAAGAGGATGTTGCCGTCTTCGACAAGAGCGCCATGGGCGAAGAGGATACCAACGACCTCTACGACAAGGCGGTCAAGGTGGTGCTGCGCGACAAGAAGTGCTCGACCTCCTATATCCAGCGCCGTCTTTCGATCGGCTACAACAAGGCCGCCTCGCTGGTCGAGCGCATGGAACAGGAAGGCATCGTGGGGGCTGCCAACCATGTCGGCAAGCGGGCGATCATCGTCGGCGGACGGGAAGTCAGCGGCGAAGGCGATTTCGAGGGCTAAACGCGCTCGAACAGGATCAAGGCCGGAACTCGGCCTTGACCTCCTTCATCGCCAGGCGATCGACGATCTCAGGTGCGAGCAGCCTGAGCCAGCGACCGAGCTTCATTCGGGGCGTCATGAGAACCTCACGGCGCCCCTTTTCCATGCCCTCGCGGATGAGCCGGGCACAGGTTTCGACCGGCATGGCGCGGTCGTCCCGGATCATCGAGACGCCGGCAGGCGTGCCGCCCGGGCCGAAACCGCGCTTGCGCAGATCGGTCTCGATCGTGCCGGGATAGGCGATCATCACGCGCAGACCCTTGGGAGCGAGTTCGGCACGCAGCGCTTCGAGAAAACCGTTCATCGCAAATTTGGTGGCGCAATAGGCGGTGCGGCCGGGCACGCCGACCAGACCGGCCACGGAACTGACGCCGACGACGAGGCCTTTCGAGGCCATGAGATGCGGTAGCGCCGCCTGGGTCAGCCAGATGACGGACCAGTAGTTCATCACCATCAGTCTTTCGGACCAGTCGAAATCGGCATCGGTGAAGCCTTCGAAATTGGCATGCGCCGACATGCCGGCATTGTTGACGAGCACATCGATCCGGCCAAGCCGGTTGATCGTCTCGGCGATCAGGTGACGGCAGGCGTCTCTGTCCGTGACGTCGGTCGGGATCACCTCGACATGGGCGCCATGGGTGCGCAGTTCGAGAGCCAGTTCCCCGAGGCGGGCTGCATTGCGGGCGGCGAGCACCAGGGCGACAGCATCCTTCTCCTTCACGGCGATCTGGCGCGCGAGTTCGCGGCCAATGCCTTCGGATGCGCCGGTGATGATGATGGTCTTCATGTCGTTGTTTCCCCTCGCCAAATCTTTTCGCTGAGGGTGACGGTCAGCACGGTCGCGGTCAAGCGCATGCATCGGATTCGATGGGCCTGCGAATGGCACATGGTCTGACGCAGACGAGGCTGCCAGGCTGTCTAGCGATCGACCGTTGCAGGGCTTGTGCCACGACGGCAGACAGGGCCAAATGGCGTCCTGCGTCGCCGGGAGCGACGTGCTGCAGGAGGAAAAGCATGAGTCGTCTGGATGGCAAGATCGCGGTGGTCACGGGAGGAACGCAGGGGCTGGGCGCCGAGGTGGCGCGGCTGTTTGCCGAGCGGGGGGCGGCAGGCCTGGTGATCTGCGGGCGCAGCGTGGCGAAGGGCGAGGCCCGGGCGAAGGCGATCAGCGAGGCCTATGGCACGAAGGTGCACTTCGTGGCGGCCGATCTCGAGCAGGTCGAGGACTGCCGGAAGGTGATTTCAGCGGCGCGCGAGACCTTCGGGCGGCTCGATGCGCTGGTCAATGTCGCTGCCATCACCGACCGGGGCACCATTCTTGACACCGATCCTGCGCTGTTTGACCGGATGTTTGCGATCAACACTCGCGCGCCGTTCTTCCTGATGCAGGAGGCGATCAGACTGATGCTGGAGACGAAGACGGAAGGCACGATCGTCAACATCTCCTCGATGTCGGCGATGGCCGGACAGCCGTTCATCGCCGCCTATTGTGCCTCCAAGGGCGCGCTCGACACGCTGACGCGCAACACCGCCTTTGCACTTCTGAAGAACCGCATCCGGGTCAACGCGCTCAATATCGGCTGGATGGCGAGCGACGGAGAAGACCGGATCCAGCGCGAGTTTCATGGAGCGCCCGAGGACTGGCTGGCCCAGGCGGCAGCGAAACAGCCTTTCGGCCGGCTGGTCGACCCCGCCGAAGTGGCGCGGGCCTGCGCCTATCTCTCCTCGGAGGAGTCAGGGCTGATGACCGGTGCGACGATCAATTTCGACCAGTCGATCTGGGGCGCATACGAGGACAGCCCGCATCCGTCGAAGGCCTTTTGAACAGGCGACGACCGAGGTCAGGACGCCATTCGGGCGAGGAGATCGAGAATATGCTGCGGTCCGGTGGGCACGATGCCGGTCGCGTTCAACGTCTTGATCGAATAGTAGCCCCGGGTGATGTGGTCCATATTGACCGTTGCGCGCACGCCTTCAAGCCTCAGCACGCGTTCCATATAGGCCGACAGAAAGGCGTAGTCGGCGATGCGGCGGCGATTGGTCTTGAACAGGCCGTGATAGGCGGCATCGAAGCGGATCAGAGTGACGAAAAGGCGGATATCAGCCTCGGTGAAGCGGGCGCCGAAGAGGAAATCGCGACCATCGGAGAGACGGGTTTCCAACTCCTCCAGCATGGCGAAGACGCCATTTACGGCTTCGTCATAGGCGGCTTGCGTGAGGGCAAAGCCGGCTTTGTAGACGCCATTGTTGAACTGGTCGTAGACGCGGGCATTGAGCGCGTCGATGTCGGCGGCAAGATCCTGCGGGTAGAGACGCAATTTCGAAGGGACGAGGCCTTCGAAGGCGGTGTCGAGCATGCGGATGATATCCGCGCTTTCGTTGTTGACGATCGTGCCTGTCTTCTCGTCCCAGAGCACGGGCACCGTGGCGCGGCCGGTGAAGTCAGGATCGGCGCGGGTATAGAGCTCGTGCAGGTAGGTCGCGCCGAAGAGGGGATCGGCATCGGCACCGGGATAGCCGCCGAATTGCCAACCCTGGCTGGATAGCGCCGGGGCAACGATGGTGACGGCGATGACATCTTCGAGGCCCTTCAAGGCGCGCGCCATCAGCGTGCGTGACGCCCAGGGGCAGATGTAGCCGACATAGAGGCGGTAGCGGCCAGCCTCGGCGGGAAAGCCGCCCTCGCCCGTCGGGCCGGCTGAGCCATCCGTCGTGATCCAGTGGCGGAAGGAGGAGGTCTGGCGGACAAACCGGCCCTTCTCGTCAGCCTTCTGCACCGGCTGCCAGTCTTCCGTCCATTTGCCATTCACCAGCATCGTTCACGTCTCCATCACGGCGCGAGGGTCACTGCCTCTTGTCTGCAGCCTTTATGCGCTCCCGGAGCGTTCAGCGAAATCGAAAGTTTCTTGAAAAACTGTTCGACGATGATGAACAATTGTCCGTGGCTGGGATGGGGCCGCGTCAGGGCTTATGGTCGCCCTGGGCACGACCGGCTTCGCCCTCGGGACCCTCGACCAGGGCAGTCCCCTCGAAGCTGGCGAACAGAGCAAGCGTTTCGGCCAGCATACGATCTCTGTTGATGGGGTTATCCTCCTGAGGGTGAATGCTGTTGGATCGCGGAAAGCGGCAGGATGACGGGCCGCCCCTTTCGGCAGGTGAGAAACTCCGCTTCGACCCCGTAGATGTCGCGAAGCGTGGCGGGTGTCATGACGGTCTCGAAGGGGCCGGCGGCGAGATTGAGGTCGTGGATGGCGAAAAGGACGAGGGCGCCAGTCCTTCCAGGTGGACGAAGACAGCGCCACGACCTTGTCGAGTGGGTAAAACAGCGCCTTCTGAAGCACTGGGCTCGATCGTCGATGAGACGTCAGGCGGCAGGCTGGCTGCGCATCTGGCCCGGAGTTCGGCCATAGGTGCCCTTGAAGACGCGGGTGAAATGAGAGGTGTTCTGGAAGCCGACCTGCAGCGCGATATCAATGAGCGAAGCATTGGTCTGGGTGACCAGCATCTTGGCGCGCTCCATGCGCAGCTTCGTATAGATCCGGGCCGGCGAGACATCGATCTTCTGGGCGAAGAGGCGCTCGAGCTGGCGGCGCGACAGGCCGACGGAGCGGGCGAGCTGGTCGATGGTCAGCTCGTTTTCGAGGCTCTGCTCCATCAGGATCAGCACCGCCTTCACCCGGGGATCGTCGCATTCGATGGTCAGCGGGCGGCGGACCTGGATGTCCCTGTTGGTGCGGGCCTTCTCGATCTGCAGCACTTCGAGCGCGTTGCGCTCGGCGTCGTGTCCCAGATACTGGCGGACGATGAAGGCAGCGAGGTCCGCCGAGCTGCTGCCGCCAGCACAGGAGCCGCGGCGGCGATCGAGATTGAACAGGCGGTCGGAGCGGACCTCGTGATCGGGGAAGCGGTCGCGGAACTGCTGGTAATGCAGCCAGCTGACGCAGGTCTGGTGGTTCTTCATCAGGCCGGCGTCAGCCAAGATGAAAGTGCCGGTGCACAGCCCGATCAGCGGCACCTTCTGGGCATCGGCTTTCTTGAGGAAGGCAATGGTCTGGTCGTCCACGGCCGGCTGGCGGCCGAGCAGGCCACCGACCACGACGATATAGTCGAAGCGGCTCGGATCGACGAAATCGCTTGTGGGCGCGACCTGCACGCCGCAGCTCGAGGTGATCAGATGGCGCGTGCTGCCGATCACCTGCCAATCGGCAAGCACCCGGCCGGAGCGATCATATTCATCACTGGCAAGCCGGATCGTATCGATGAAAAGCGCAAAGGCCGACAGCGTGAAGGAGCGCGACAGCACGAAGCCGATCTTCAGCCGCGGCCTTTTCGTTGCCTCGTCGCCCGACATGATTCCCGTCTCCGCATTCCGTCGCATCTGCGATAGGTGACGCTATCAGGTGGTGCGGCATGCCGCAATCGCACAGGGTGCGGCATCCCACAGCCTGACGAAAAACCGAGGGGACAGAAAAGAGAAAGGGCGCCAATGCGGCGCCCTTTCTGCATCATCATGGCCCGACCGCTCAGTCGTGCGGGGTGATCGTCGCGTGCTTGTCATCGAAGAGCACCTTGATCGCCGTGTCGTGGTTCTGCAACTCGACCACATCCTTCCAGACACCCGGTTCGGCCTGGACGCTGACGGTCGTATTGCCGGCGCCATCCAGGGTGGCACGCAGATGCGTGTCGACCGTGGCACCGGACTGCTCGCCCAGCAGGCTGTCGAGCAGGGCAGTCACGTCCAGCACATCGCCTTCTTCCGAGCTGAAGTCGGTGATGACATCGGCCACGTCGAGCTCGTCGAGGGCGTCCCCGTCGAAGACGAAGGTGTCTGCGCCGGTCGTACCGGTCATGACAACCTCGCCCATGCCGCCATGCAGCGTCAGGCCATCGGTTTCCGATCCGAAGATCGTGTCGAAGCCGACTTCAACGAAGTTGCCGGTCGAGCCATCGGCGAAGGTGAATTCACCTTCGGCGAAGATCACCTGGCCATCTTCCGTGCCACCCGACTGGTCCGCAGCCAGCGAGATGCTGGTCACACCATGATCGGACAGGGTCGAAAGCTCGCCCTCGTCGCTGATGCCGTTGTTGTTGGCATCGATCCAGATCTTCAGATCCTTGAAGGCCACATCGCCGCCATCGATCTTGCCGTCACGGTTGAGATCGAGCGAGGCCAGAGCCGCCACGCCGCTTGCAAACGTGCCGCCGTTGAAATCAGGCGTGAAGATTTCCGTGCCATCGTCAATGGTGCCATTGCCGTTGGCATCGTAAGCCAGAATGCCATCGTCGCTGGTCCAGGCGATCTGGTCCTTGTTGCCATCGGCATCGATGTCGAAGTTGACACCGTTGTCGATCGACGAGAAGGCGAAGCCGTTCTTGTCGAGGTCGAGGATGATCGGGTCGGCCAGATCGGAGAAGTTGGCCCCACTGAGGGTTCCATAGCCGACGCTGTTAAGCGTCATGACATGCTCTATCGAGAACTGGCTGGACGACAAGTCTGAGCGACTGGTCGGCACGACGACCGAATAGATCCCGGCGTTCGCTGTCGTCGTCCCATTCGAATAGACGATGACCGTGTATGTGCCGGCATCCAATGAGCGGATGGCAGCGCCAATCGCATTTCGAACATCGCTAGTAGTATCATCATCCGTCAAGTCGGAAGCGGTCCGACTCGTACCCATGATCTCGATCACGGTCCCGCTCGCCCAGCCTGACAAGTTTGTTCCGCTCGTCGAAGTACCTGTTTCAACGAACCTTGTGGTTATATCGGCACCGCCAAGAAGGACGTCGATCTTGTCCGACCCCGTCTGGAAGTTTCTGACAGTTACCACCGTCTGATCGGTGCTTCCGATGGTGTCGTGGCTGAAGCTGATGACGTCCTTGGCATTGGGAGTGGTGCCCAAGGTGACGTTCCAAGCACGGTTGGCGCTGTCGGCATAGATGTCGACACCAAAGCCTTCCGTCTGGTTGGACAGGTTCAAGACGCTTGCATTGCCCGTCATGACAACCTTCTGGAGATTCACCAGTTGCTGGTTGTCCCTGCTCGTGAAATCGTCCTCGACAACCAGCGTGTTCGTACCGGTCCCGCCATCGAGCAGGATGTCGGTCGATGTGCCGTAAATCTGGTCATTGCCACGTCCACCGTAGATCGTGTCATCACCGCCCTGGCCGTTGATGATGTCGTCTCCCCGTCCGCCGGTAATCGTATCGGCTGAAGCAGAGCCGGAGATGGACAGGTCTTCCTCCTGGTTGCCGAGGTTCAGCAGACCACCGGATGACATGATGACATCCTCGATGTCATCAATCTGATTGTCCGAACTGCTGACGAAGCCACCGGCGACATTCAGCGTGTCCCGACCGTCGCCCCCATCAAGGACGATATCATCGGAGTCGCCATAGAGGTTGTCGGCATCATCTCCACCATAGAGGGAATCACGACCCGCATCGCCATGAAGGGCGTCTACGCCACTTCCACCGGAGATTTCATCATTTCCGGCTCCTCCGCGAATAACATCGCCACCACCAAAGCCCCAAACATTGTCATCGCCCGAACCGCCCGTAATGGCGTCACCATTGGATGTTCCATCGATAGCGAACCCTTCCGTCTGATTGGAGAGATTCAGGATGCCGGACGATGTCAGAACGACCGCTTCGACCTTGTCGATCTGTGCATCACTTCTGCTCGTGAAGCCTGCGGCAACACGCAGCGTGTCGTAGGAGTCTCCGCCGTTCAGGAGGCGGTCGGCCTGATCCCCATTCAGAGTGTCAGAGCTGGTACCACCATACAGCGTGTCCGCACCCGCACCACCCGTCAGCTCATCTCCCGACGCCTGCCCAAAGAGGGTGTCATCCTTCGCTCCGCCGGTCAGAGTATCCCAGTTGCCATCGCCGTAGACGATGGTATCGAAACTATTGGAAGCCGTGGTGAAGTCCCATCCGCTGCCACCGGTGATAATCTTGAACGTCTCACTATACGTGCCGCCGAGGGCATCCCGAACCTCGATGGTGAGGGAATACTCCTCATTCTGCTGGAAGGAGAAGTTCGTGGTGACCACACCGCTGGAACTGACGCTGAAGTTACCGATGCTGGATATCAGACGATAGGTGTAGGAACCCGAATTATCAGGATCCACCGTCGCCAGGTTTGCAACTGTCTCACCACGTGATGGGAAGTTGGAGTTGGGATCGAGAGCCGTCCAGATAATGTCCGTCGGTGTCTGGTTCACAACATCCGTGGCTCCATTGATCGTGACCGTCACGATCTGCTCGGTCCCGTCAACCGTGTAGACCTTGAATGTGTCAATCAGCGTCTGACTGGTGTTCAGACCGTTCACCGCTGGGTTCGTGTTGTCGAGCTCGTAGCTCCACTTCCCGTCCGAG
>JARXAK010000208.1 GCA_029865885.1 Rhizobium sp.
TGGCAACAGGCAAAATATCACCTGGACCAAAGTCTCGAAAAGCAAGTATTGGGCAGTAGCGAGGAGAAATACTGGTTCCAGACGTGTAATATGCCATGAATGAGCGTCCTGCGGTTAAAACGTTGCACCGTCAAAAACAACGGTCTGGACAGGCGACACCAACAACAGCGCCACCGGCGCCACCATGCGCGACAGAACCTCCTTGAAATGCTCGTTCAGCTTCCAATCCTAAAACGGCTGGTCGCGAAACACCGTCACGGCATGGTGCTGCTTGAGGATGTCCCGCACCGCCTCCGTGTCGCGCTGCTCCAGCAGCCGCACACGAAGCCCCCGCTCGCCATGCTTCTGTTCCTCAGAGCCCGGCTGACGCTCGCTTGGCTTGCGATCTGGGGCAGACACCATCTCGCCCGCAGCCGCCTCCAGTTGTCTCACAGCCTGATCCACCTGCCCCCCCCTTTGCCCGGTCCTGCGACACAAAAACTTACGCCGCAACCGCACCTTCGGCATAAGACCCAATAACCGGGCCGATCCTTCATGCTTTATTCAGCATACGAGCAAGGTTCCACGTCAAACGGGTGAAGTCAATCAGGCCGAAATCCCGTTTAGGAGAATGTTTTTGCTTTAGAAATTAGGCATGCATGGTGAGCATCCATGCAATCGCTCAGGCCAGGTGCTCACCGCAATGTCGGCACCCAATATCATCCCCGATTTGCCCAGCATTCGCCCGCAAACCACCCTTCCCCCGGTGCCTGTGACGCTGCGGGAATGAACCCGTCGGCGCTGGCGTCAAATGACAAACTTCGCCGACCGCAGCGTTCTGATGCTGCCGCGTTCATCCGGGATCATCTGCGCGCGGATGCGATGCAGACGCTCGACAACCTAAGCGATCGCGTCGCGCGCGCCTGCTTTGTTCATCTTGCGTCCCCAAGCCTCCACGAGCCCGACCGCCCATCGAAGCCGGCCAGGTATCCCCGAACGAATTCCGCCTCTTCGGACGCGGTGACCGCCATCCGGTGCCTGATGTCGGTATCCAGATGCCTGATATCCTTGTAGCCAAGTTTGCGCGGCGGCATGCAAATCCAGTCTGCGGCCACCCGGACCGCAGCCCAGCTGGACCAGGGATCGGTCCGGTTGGCGCCATAGACGTGGACGGCGCGCTGGACGGCGCGAAGCCCGCTGAAATAGGCGCGGAGAAAGATCGGCATCTGCGACATGCCCCACCTCCTGGCTTGGTTCATGGTCAAGCCCAAGCCATTGCGTCAGACTGCATCGTTGGTGCGTCCTGCGATCGACCACGTCGGCCTTTGTGCCGTGATCGTTCCAGGCCTGCGCGGTGTTTTACACCATTCAGCCCGAGCCGCCTGATCCGATCATGCGCTGCAACCTGACGGCAATGGCCTCGACGTCGACAAGCTTGCCACCCCTGACCTCAGGATAAACAGCCTTGATGGCCGGCAGGACATTCTCCAACCACCAGAGCACGTGTTCGAAGCGCGGGGTCCGCCATCCCCGCGGCTTTGGCCGGCCGAGGGATCTCCATTTGCGATGCGCAAGCTTCAGGAGCTCGCGCTTGCTGATCCCCTGATATCGCGACAGCTCCCACATGATCTGAACGTCGGTCTTCTGGAAACGCTTTGGCAGCGCTCGGTTCAGCACTTGCATCATAAACAGGGAGGTCGCATCCGCAGGATGACGAGAGGCGTCCGCCGGCTCACCAGCAGTCGGAGGGCCAAGCCGCTCCTCTAAAGCCGCCTGGAGAATGGCGGCATCGCGCCATTCACAATCCCGCAGCACTCGCTTCAGCTCGGTCTCGTCAAACGGACCGATGATCTTGTAGCCGACGCTAACCTCCACAACGATGTCATTGGGATGCGGCAGCACGGTATTGGGATCGCCGCGACGGGCCATGACCTCCGCCAGTCGCTGTTGTTGCCGGCCCTTGAAGGTCAACCCAAGCTCGACTTCTTCAGCAACCCTTAGTTGCTCTAGACGTTGGGCGTCATTGATCAGATAGATCGCGTTGCTGATGGCGTGCTGGCCACCATTGGCTGCCACCTGCAGCAGCTTGCGTATCAGCACCTCCTCCATGCTGATGGTCTGGGATCGCCCCTCTGCTACAATATTGACGGGGCGGGCAGCTTCTTTCAGCAGGATCTCCTGCAGCGAGGTGAGCTGGTCCGCCCCATCCCGGCTCCCCTCTCCACCACCACGCCTGCGCAGGCTTTTGCGTCTGATGCTCATCGAGATGCTCCCTTTCTGGCCTTCTGCCGTGCTGCGGCCGGTGCATCTTCTTCGCGGCCTGCCTCAGGTCGTTCGCCGCAGCGCTCGGCGCTGACCGCCAAGAATGTCGCTCCCCGTTCCGCCAGGCGTGCTGGCTCGCCCACGACCCGCTCGAAGCGTCTGATGATCGTGTCGCAGTAGAGGGGATCCAGTTCGATCAGCCGTGCCACGCGGCCGGATTGCTCCGCCGCAATCAGCGTCGAGCCAGAACCGCCGAAGGTATCGAGGACAAGGTCTCCGCGCCGCGTGCAGTCGCGGATCGCATCGGCGATCATGGACACTGGCTTGACGGTCGGATGCATGGCGAGTTCCATACTTCGCTCCGCCCCAAGCGAGCTAACGCCAGGATAGTCCCAGACATTGGTGCGATAGCGCCCGGTCTCCCCAAGGCCAAAATTGTTGATATGCGGGACCTGGCCCTTCTTGAACACGAAGACGAGTTCATGCTTGGAACGATAAAATGTTCCCATGCCGCCATTGGTCTTGTTCCAGACGCAGAGGTTCTTGAACTCATCGAAGACGGCACGACTGGCTTCCAGCAGTTCCCCCATGTGGCGCCAGTCCATGCAGACGAAGGCGATCGCACCATCGCGCAACTGGCTCGCCGCCACCGTCAGCGTATCGCGGAGAAAGCCAGTGAAGGCCGCCTCGTCCATTTCCCCCGAGGCCACGGCAAACTCCCGGTGCTTGACGCGACCAAGACCGCTCACATGGCCTGAAATTGGAACGTTGTAAGGCGGATCGGTAAAGAGCAGGTCAGCCGCTCCATCGGCGCACAGACGTATGATACCCTCTTGAGCGCGCGCATCACCGCACAGCAATCGATGCGGACCGAGTTCCCACAGATCGCCAGCCCGCGACACGGCCGGACCTGATGCGACAGGTTCTATGGCATCGGCCCTATCATCCACCGAGGAGCGCTGCTCCCCATCAATGATGAAGTCGATCTCCGTCGTGGAAAAGCCCAGCAGTTCGATATCGAAGTTGAGATCGATCAGGCCCTGCATCTCGATCGCCAGGATATCGCGATCCCAGCCGGCATTCTCCGCCAGTTTGTTGTCGGCAAGGATGTAAGCCCTCACCTCGTCGCGCGACAAATGCGACAGTATCCGTACCGGCACCTCTGTCATACCGATCATCCTGGCAGCAGCAACGCGACCGTGACCGGCAATGATGGTATGGTCGTCGGCGATCAGAACAGGATTGCAAAATCCGAACCGCCTGATGCTGTCGGCGATCTGACTGATCTGCTTCTTCGAATGAGTACGGGCATTATCAGCATAGGGGATAAGCGTGTCGATCGCGCACGACTGTTCGCTTGGCAAATGCATCTGCATTCTCCGTGAGAGTGTGGTTTGCGTTTGTTGAACTTCAGTGCGGCGCCGCTGAGATGAAACTATCCGCGAACAGGCCAGCCCCTCAACGGGGTGCGGATCGAAAGCAAAAGTGTTTCACGCAAAATAGCTGTTTCTAATATAGGCTTCAAACACCCTTTGAAGGCCCTTTTAGGGGGCCTTTAGGGATCTTCAAATGCAAGGCTGTCAAAGCGGGTCAAAATCGACCGAAATGGAGAATTTTATTCCAAATCCCTGCTGCCAAAAGGCCAGGAAAGCACGGATTGCAGCGGCATTCCCGGTAAAAAAGCGCCATGAAACAGCGACAATTGCAAAAATATTGTCATGATTTCAAATATTTGCAAGAGGTATATCGAGGCGCGCGCCGCGCGATGTTTTGCGGATTTGCGTCACACACCGAAGGCCGAAAGCATGGTCATAAACTTAGAATTCTTCATCCTCGACGACGGTGGTCAAACTCGCTCGTTCGTCTTGCAAGATACGTCAATACGAACCTCGTCACCATCGAGTGGGTGATAGGCGAGGCACCGGCGAAACGCGATGGACCGGAAACCGGCCTGCAATTCCGGCGTGGCACTCTATTGCGCGGCGCATCGCCCAGGGGATTGCGCAATTCCGCAATGAAACACATAGTTGCTGTGGCGTGGACTGAGATTTTCACAAGGCTGGGTGGGAACTTCAATATCACCCGAGCAAGGGTATGGCTGCTTGATCGCACACATTCAGTCAGGGACCCATCCTGAACCCTCGCCGTGTGAGATCCCCCTCTTTGTTGAGCAATACGGATGCTCTCAATTTCCCGATTTGGGCCTGAACCGCGAAACAACCGCCTCCCCTCAACTCAATGCAAAGCTGTACCGACTAACTGCAATTCACTACAGCGAAACGACAATTCGTGATCACACAACGACAATACAATCGCATATGTATAGCCCACCCGGATCATCGATCTGCCCAAGCTTCGCGCGATCCACCAAGCCGCAACCGCAGAAGATGACAGTTCCAACCCGCAATCTTCAACGGCCCGATTACCTACATCTTTGAAATCACTAGATGCTTGGCCTCAACATCAAATCTGGGACCACAAATCCCGCAGCAGGCACCGACAGGCATGAATAAACGCGCAGCCAACCTTCTTTTTATCAATAAATTCAAGGACATAAACCAAATTTGGTGACGCTAAGTGTTACACTCAAGCGGACTAATCAAGTGTGTCAGAATTCGGCGCCAGCGTGCTTGTCGGAACAATTCCGGGTGTACAGTCACTCTCTTGCGCCCAACCGCCGCAACCACTACCTTTCCGTGTGGGTTGGGAGGAGAGTTGTATGGCACGCGCTGCGAAGAAGCTTGTAAGACCGTATTTGTTTTCTCAGGTGTTTTAGGGCACGGCAGCCAGTTTGGACAAAGCTGGTCTCTTCGATCCCGTCCTCAATTCCGACAGCAAGCTCTTCATCGAGCCGCTGCTGCTGGAAGGCAGCGACAACCCCCACATGACTGCCGCATATGACCAACTTCGCAAGCACTTCGAAAAGGCTGTGAAGCTTCTGGCAGCAAGCAGAACCGTCAACGATCCTGCGTGGAAGGCAGCTCGTCGGATACTGGATCTGAAGGAGAGATCCGAAACCTGCCTAGGATACGGCGGGTCAAGTATCAGTGGAAACTCCAGATCAGAGGAGTTGAGAGAAAGGATCTTGACCACCACCAAGCAGATTATAGAGCTTGGCGAGGACAATCCCGAGATCATCTCTCTTATGGGGATGTTCGAAGAAGGCGTTGGACCCGACACAATCAGTGACTTGACTACACTCGCCATTTTGCCTGCGTTGTGTGCGCTCACTGAAGAGTTCTGCAAACAGAACGGAGTGCCAGTGCGTCAGTTCACGGATTACTTCAATGCAATGCTTCCGGAGAACCCTATCGATCCTGCCAGACCCATTCTTCTCGTTCCGCAGGATATCTTAAGCGATCTACCGCTTTAAGAGGATTCGAACCGACAACTCCGTTGTTCAGTCGCAGTGCAGCTTTGTTTTCCTTGTATATTGGACGGCAAGTTGCGTTTCGAAATGGCCGGAAGCGGACATCAGAGGATCTGGTGCCGTTGTTCGAGTTGGGCCCGGAGCGGAAATGATTTCCGAAACGGAGGCTGCAAGCGGAATGTCCTTTTATCGGCATCGCTTAGGAATAGCTCCTACAGTTTGGAGCCTCGCCCTCGCTTACCGCCCGCTAAAGGCGAAGAAAGAAGCGCAGCCAAAGACCGCGCGTCCTCCTTTCTGCTCAGCCATTTCAATGCAATCCAAACAGCCCGAGCAGTTCCTCTCGCTGGCGCACAAAACCAGAAGCGCTGCGATCACGCGGCCGGGGCAAGTCGATGTCTATCAGCCGGGGTTCACCGCCCTTCTCGCGGGGGAGGATCAGGATGCGGTCGGCGAGGAATATCGCTTCTTCGAGATCGTGGGTGACTAGCACCGTCGTTACGTCTTCCTCCTTCCAGATCCGTGCCAGTTCCTGCTGCATGCCGATCTTGGTCATGGCATCCAGCGCACCCAGCGGTTCGTCCAGCAGCAGGATTTCCGGCTGGACGGCGAGCGCGCGGGCAATCCCGACCCTTTGCGCCATGCCGCCCGAGAGCTGGCGCGGATAGGCGGTTTCGAAGCCCTTGAGGCCAACAAGATCGACGTAACGCTGCGAGATGAAGCGCGCCTCTTCGCGGGAGAGGCCCCTCGTCTCAAGGCCGAAGCCGATGTTATCGATGACGGTCAGCCAGGGCAGAAGGCGCGGTTCCTGGAAGATGACGGCCCGTTCGGTGCCAACGCCGCGGATGCGACGGCCGTCGATCAGAACATCGCCGCTGTTCGCATCTTCAAGGCCGGCAAGAATGCGCAGAAGCGTCGTCTTGCCCGAACCGCTTGCGCCGACGATCGCCAGGCTTTCGCCGGAGCGGATGGTGAGGTTGAGATCCTTCAAGACGGGCAGCGGCTGATCGTTGAGAGTGTAGGTCTTGGAGAGGTGACGGATCGTCACCTCTCCGCGAATGCTGTTCGACTGAGCGAGCGCCATGGTCAGTTGCTCGCCGTCTCGGGGGAATAGAGGATCTCGTTGGCCGAGAGCTGGCCCTCCTTCAGCTTGCCTTCTCGAACCAGAACGTCGATCCAGAACTGCAGGTCGCGCTCGACCGCCTTGCCGCCGGGGCGCACACCATAGCCTCGGAAGAACTGGGCGATGTCAGGGTTTTCGCCGCGTTCGGCCAGAGCCTTGGCAAGGATCGCCTTGGTTTCCTCAGGGTTTTCGCGGGCATAATCGAGGGCGCGCTCGGACTGTTCGACGAAGACCTTGGCGGCTTCCGGGTGCTTTTCGATGAAATCGCGGCGCAAGACGATGAAGCCACCGGCGATTTCGCCCAGAACATCGGTGTCGTCGAAGATCGCGCGGAGCCCGCCCTTCTGCTTCGCCGCACCTTCAAAGGTCGTCTGCCAGTAGCCAAATGCCGATACGTCGACCTGGCCGGAGCGCAGGACCTGCTCGAGCTGCGGGCCAGGAACGACGATCTGGTTGGCGGCATCCGACGGCAACCCGACGGAATGCAGAGCCTCGCGGATCGTGTAGTCGAGATGCGCACCCAGCGTGTTCACTGCGACGGTCTTTCCGGCAATGTCCTTGATGTCGCGGATGGGGCTGTCTTCCAGCACGTAGAAAATCGACTGGACTTCGTCGTTGATGCCGTTCGACGGATACGCCGCGACGAAATCGTTGCCCCCGATGATCGAGTTCAAGACAGCAGAGGTGGCAGCACTGCCGATCTCGACATCGCCGGAGGCCAGCGCAATCAGCGAGACCGGGCCGCCAGTTGCATAGCCGACATTCTCGATGGTGATGCCGGTGTCATCGAAATAGCCCAGCTCGGCAGCAAGCTCGTGGGCGGACAGTCCGCCCTGGCTGGCAAGATAGCGGAACTTGACCTCCTCGGCAGCGAAGGCGGAGCCTGAGAGCGCAAAGGTAATCGCGGCGGAGAGGAGGAGCTTGCGGGAGTGGAAGGTCATGGGAGTTTCCTTGGATAACGTGATGGAGGATGCGTGCGATGTCTGGTCAGGCCCAGCGGCATAGTCGCCGCTGCAGAAGGACGAGGGCGGCGTTCGCGGCGAGGCCAAGCAGCGCGAGAAGCAGGATGGCCGCGAACATCAGCGGGATCTGGAAGTTGTATTGGGCATTCATCACTTGGAAGCCGATGCCCTTGTTGGCACCGATCATCTCGGCCGCGATGAGGAGCAGCAGCGCCGTCGTCGCGGAAAGGCGAAGGCCAACGAAGATGGCGGGCACCGAGGCTGGAAGCACGACACGACGGAATATCTGCAGAGAGCCAGCACCATAAGTGCGAGCCATCTCGATTAGCTTCTTGTCGACCTCCTTCACCCCACCGATCGTCGACAGGAGGATCGGGAAGAGCGTCGCCCAGAAGATGACGAAGACCTTGGAGGCTTCTCCGAGACCGAGAAGCAGGATGAAGACCGGATAAAGGGCGAGCGCCGAGGTCTGGCGGAAGAACTGCAAGAGCGGATCGAGTGCCCGCTCGACAGCCCTGACCTGTCCCATGAAGAGGCCGAGCGGAATGCCAAGGCCGACGGCGGCAGCAAAGGCGATGCCGGAGCGCTGCAGACTGATCGCGATGTCATCGACGATGGCGCCCGAGGAGAGCGCCTTCCACAAAGCGCCGATGATCTGATCGAGCGGCGGGAAGACGGATGCGTTCACCCAGCCGAGTTTTGACGAGGCCTGCCAGAGGATGAGGAAGGCGATCACGAGACCATAGCGGCCAAGTAAAGGCGTGATTGCTGCCGTTGCCTGACTGAGCCAGCGGGGTGCGGTGTCAACATTCGGTGAGAGATCGAGGCCATAGGCCCGTCCGTGATGGATGTCTTCGTAGGACATGGGCGACCTCCTCATTCGGCAGCCTGCACGACCTGATGGTCGGCGGCATATCGGTTGATCGGGAACGGCAGGCCTAGGTTTTCGCGGAGCGTCCGGCCCTCATAGGCGGTGCGGAAGAGCCCGCGGCGTTGCAGCTCGGGGATGACGAGATCGACGAAGTCGTTGAGACCAGTCGGAAGCCAGGGCGGCAGGATGTTGAAGCCGTCAGCCGCTTCATTTTCGAACCATTGCTGCAGCGTGTCGGCAATCTGCACGGGCGTTCCGACAATGGTGAAGTGACCGCGCGCCGATGCGACCCACTGGTAGAGCTGGCGGATCGAGAAATTGTTCTCGTCGGCGATCTGGCGGATCAACGCCTGCCGGCTCTTCATGCCCTCGGTCGGGGGCGCGGGTGGCAGTGGACCGTCGAGAGCGTAGCCCCTCAGATCGAGCGTGCCCCCCGTCAGGCCGTTGAGCAGGCCGATGCCGTCTTCCTCCAGGATCAGCGAGGTCAGGCGATCGTATTTCTCGCGCGCTTCTTCTTCGGTGCGGCCGACAAAGGGCGAGACACCGGGCATGACCAGCACGTGGTCGGGGTTGCGCCCGAGGCCGCGAGCGCGGTTCTTGATGTCGCGATAGAATTCCTGTGCCGTGTCGATGTGCTGGTGGGCGGTGAAGATCACCTCCGCTGTTGCGGCGGCCAGCCCACGGCCGTCATCGGATTGGCCTGCCTGGACGATGACCGGATGCCCCTGGCGCGAGCGCGAGACGTTGAGCGGTCCCTTGACCCTGAAGTGCTCGCCCTTGTGAGCGGCATCATGCAGCTTGCCGGGATCGAAGAAGACACCGGTTTCCTTATCGCGGATGAAGACATCGTCCTCAAAACTCTCCCAGAGCTTCTTGACGACATCGACATGCTCGGCGGCGCGCTTGTAGCGGTCGGCATGCGGGAGCTGCTGATCACGGTTGAAGTTCTGCGCCGTGGCATCGCCCGTTGTCGTGACGACGTTCCAGCCGGCGCGACCGTCCGAGATCAGATCAAGCGAGGCGAACTTGCGCGCCGTATTATAAGGCTCCTCATAGGTCGTTGAAGCCGTCGCGATGAAGCCGAGATGGGTGGTGAAGGGAGCGAGCGCCGAAAACAGCGTCACGGGCTCAAAGCCGGCGACCCTTGCATTGCCGCCTTCCCGCGCGCCGCCGAAGCCGACGGCCAGACCGTCGGCGAGGAAGTAGGCGTCGAACAACCCCCTCTCCGCGGTGAGGGCCAACTGCTTGTGAAACTCGAGGCTGACGGCACCATCCGCCGGCTGATCCGGATGCCGCCAGGAGGCGATATGCTGTCCGCCGCCGGGAAGGAATGCCCCTAGTCTGATCTTGCGTGTCATGGCTGGTCCTCTCTCACTCGATTATCGAATGAGGTCAGCCTACATTGTCTATAATTTACATAGAGAAATGGGATTGCGAAATTTCAGCCGCTCGGCGAATGGATTTTCGAATGTGACGCCGATCTGAGACATCCGCGACGCGGAAGCAAAAAGGCTAACGCACTTGGCTCACCCGATCCGGAAAACGGCTTGAACGCTTACTTCATAAAAACTATGTACGATGAGCAAAATAACCCTTTGGGCCCTTCGGCCGGATATCTCCGCAATGCTCACCAACAAAGGCAAATACGGTCTGAAAGCGCTGGTCGACCTCGCGGGTCTGGAGCCAGGGCAAACGGCGTTCGTCACCGACATCGCGACACGCAACAATATTCCGAAGAAGTTCCTCGATACGATCCTGCTGGAGCTGCGCAACAACGGCTTCCTGCGCTCGAAGAAGGGGCCGAATGGCGGCTATGCGCTGTCAAAACCCGCAGATGAGATCATGATCGGCCAGGTCATCCGCGCCCTTGACGGGCCACTTGCGCCAATCCGCTGCGCCAGTCGTACGGCATTCGAAGCATGCGACGATTGCCGGGACCCAGCATCATGCCAGATCCGGATTTCCATGACGCAGGTTCGCGATGCCATGGCCGCCGTTCTCGACACAATGACGCTGACGCAATTCGTGGCGTCGGAACAGCCCGATCAGGATCTGATCGCCGGCGAGTGATCCATGGAACAGCGCAAACGCGCCGTGTCCAGTGCGAGGCAGAAAAGATCGATCTGCGCAAGATCGATCGGGGGATCGTCCACCTGAATGCCATCGATAAGAGAGGCTGCCTTCTGGATCATCGCGTCCAGGAGTTCGAGTTCGATTGCGGCAGAAGGATCTGCCCCTGAGGTCAGTGTCTTCGCGCTAACTCGTCCGTGGGCTGCGGCAGCCATCAGAAAGGCTGTCATCAGTTGCGCCAGACAGTCCGCATTCACACCGAGGGAGAGAATGTAATCGGGATGGACGGTCAATTCCGATGACGAATCTTCGCCGCGGAGTGACACGCGCTTGCTGTCCAGAATGGCGGCCATCGGTTCAGAACCTGATCCAGACGCCCTTATGATTTGCCAGTCCGCAGCACCGATCTCGAAATCCGACCCGCCATTGTCCAAGGCGAAAGCCAGACCCGACTGTACGAGCCTCGGTGGCGAAACACCCTCGCGACGAGCGCTCAAGTCGAAGACATCGCCCAGCACAACGCGTACGTAAATCGCCTTGCGCTGTTCTGCCGATCCGCTGGTGCGGACCAGTTCCAACGCGACAAGATGTCGGAGCAGTTTCTGCGCCGCTTCTGCATCCCAGGTGGTCAGTCGGCTAACGGCCTCGGCGACGATGAGGTTCGAGATATCCGCTCCCCCGAAGCTCGCGGGAATGGACATGGCGAGAAGCCCGCTCGTAGGCAGATTGGAGGCCTGATCCGGATTGTGACCTGTCGCAGAGGGTCCTAAGCGATCGAGCGCGGCCAAGACATCGGCCTCCCGCGTCAGGGCAACCGGTACGGGTCGCAATCGATCAGCCGTCGATACCACCATCAAACAGACCCTCCTCCACTCAAGCCAGAGTTACGTCACCGCGTGGTATTTGCCATTCTGATACAGGAGTGAACTCCCACCGCTCAAGCGTATCGAGAGGACGCGACCGATCAGGATGACATGGCTGTGTCGCTCGATCGCCTCCTCAACTTCGCAGTCGAGTGCTGCAACCGCATCTTCCAGCACTGGCGCTCCGCTGGCAAGCCTCGTCCATTCTGCTCCAATATAGCGCTCGGGTCCCTTCAATCCACCAATGCCCGCAAAGCGGTTTGCAATCTCCTGATGGGCCGCACCAATCACATTGACCGCGAAATGGCGGTAACGCTCCACGACGGGCCAGGTGGTGGAGGATCTGTTGAGGGACACCAGCATACGCGGGGGATCGACGGACAATGCCGTCGCAGAGGTGACCGTGGCGCCTGAGCGCTCAGCACCTTCACCTGCCGTGATCACGCTGACACCGCCACCCAGCGTTCTCAAGGCCTCCTTCAGACCGGCCGCGTCGGCTGGTCTATCGGACAACAGTCGATCTGACGCTGGGCGAAGGCGCGGCTCACTGAATTCACTCGCGATAAAAACGTTCATCTGACCTCTCCGTGCAGACTGGATATGAAGCATGGGTAACAGCTGAGGAACCGAAGCAGTAGACAAGCGTTTTTAATCTCCATATATTTTATAGAAAATATGCCCAGATCTGCCACCCGCGAACCGGAAGGAAGACTGCCATGTTGAAGATCAGGATGTCGTCGCCGAGACTGCAGGCGCAAACGCCGCGCCCCGGCTCCCGCGTCGCAATCATCGGCGGCGGATATACGGGTGCGATCATTGCCAAACTTCTCGTCGAGCGCGGGGTCCGGGACATTGAAGAGGTGACGGTCTTCGAGCCCCGCGAGCAGCTCGGATGTGGCCTTGCCTATGATGTCAAGAACATCGATGTCCGCCTGAATGTCGCGGCACACAGAATGCGCGCCATCCCCGGCGCTCCGACAGCCTTCCTCCACTGGCTGCAGACCAGCGGAACGCTCACCGTCGATCCGGATGCCGTGACCCCGGAAGGCATCTTTGCTCGGCGCCGCGATTTCGGACGGTTCATGCAGGCACAA
Organism: Rhizobium sp.; assembly: GCA_029865885.1. GTDB lineage: Bacteria > Pseudomonadota > Alphaproteobacteria > Rhizobiales > Rhizobiaceae > Allorhizobium. The sequence continues at coordinate 12,592 of JARXAK010000208.1, forward strand.
CTTGCGCCCCATCTCGACAGTGGTGCGGTGCGACACATCCGCGATGTCGTTCGGGTTGTCGAGCGACAGAATGAGCAGTGGCAGATTTGCGGGGCTGACGGCACCATCGTCATGGCCGACATTCTGATCCTTGCGACCGGGCATCCTCCCGCCTCTAGACCACCCGTCGTCGACAGGCTGAGCGCTTTGGCAACAAGCCGTGTCAAAGATAGCCTTGCCGCTGATGCGTTCAACGAAATCGGAAAGTGCGATCCCGTCCTCATCGTCGGCTCCGGTCTTACCGCAATTGATGCCCTCTGCCGCCTGAAGGCCCTTGGCCACACCGGGACCGTCAGCCTTCTGTCCCGCACGGGCCTTATACCGAGACCGCATGCTGGCGGTGGCTTTTCCCCCTTTGGTGACTTCCGTAGCACCGACCTCGCGTCGGCCAAAAAGCTTCTGTCGAAGGTGCGAGCGACGATCAGAGATGCGCAGGCGCAGGGCATACCCTGGCAGTCCGTGTTCGATGCTCTGCGTCAGGATGCACCGTCATTGTGGCAAGCGCTGCCGATGCGCGAGCGACAAAAAATCCTGAGGCGCCTCCGCCGCTGGTACGATGTTCATCGGTACCGCATGCCACCCCAAGGGGCCGCCATCCTCGAACTGGGCATCGACACTGGTCGGGTCAGACTGGAAACGGGCGATCTCGTCTCCATCACTGAAGACAGGCAAGGCCTCCATGCAACGGTAAACACCCGCGAAGGAAGGACTGAGTTTCGCTGTCACCACATCCTTTTGGCGACTGGTCCTGATTTCCGGGACTATGCGGCCCACCAGCGGTTTCTACTGGATATGTATCGGGATGGCTTCATCCATTCAGATCCGCTCGGTTTCGGCCTTGCTTGCGACTTTGCTGGCAGAGCCCTCACTGTTGCAGGAACACCGAACTCCACGCTCTTCGTCGCCGGACCGCCCGCTCGCCCAGCATTCGGTGAGCTGACAGGCGTCCCGGAAATTGCCGCGCAAGCTGCGAGCTTGGTGGAGCGGATTATCGGCTGTTGTGCCCGCGAGACGAGGACCATCGTCATTAGCCCAACGATGTGAATGGCTGGCACCTACCCTTGCCAAAGCCCGTAGCGGAACAGCCCCACACCTGCCATGGGACGAAGAAGGTCAGCAGGCTGGTGGCGGCGCGGCGCGTAAACTGGTACCCATCCGGCCCCCATAATGGTGAGCCTTTCCTTACGCTAATCACCTCATCCGAGGTCGCCAATATCAGCCGTCAGCAGCGCGCTCCCGAGCGGAAATAATTGCCGCTCTCCCGCCATGTTGACGTCAGCCCAAAGCCCGGACACAAAGAATGACATGCACGGTCGCTCGCGGCAGAAAAACATAGTGAAATCAAAGGAAATTTTGTTACGTCTCTGAATTCATGTGAGAATCCAGGCTCTCCAGGCGAGCCATTTTAGGTCGGTTTTCCGCTCAAAATCAGCGACTGTTTCTCACAGAAAAAAGCGACGCCTTCTCAACAACTTGAGCAATCCTGGCTGCCGTTCTTCACCTCAAATGTCGTGCTCAAGCGGGTCTCGCAAAATTAGCTGGGGACCCGGTAGCAGGTTTTAGTCCTGCTCCGCCATCCGATAGCCCACGCCCGGTTCCGTGCGCACGATCCGGGGCTGGGTCGGATCGCGTTCGATCTTCTGGCGGAGCTGGCCGATGAAGACGCGCAGGTAATGCAGGTCGTCGCCGTGGGCGGGGCCCCAGACGGATGTCAGCAATGTGCGGTGTGTGACGACCCGGCCGGCATGACGAGCGAGCAGCAGGAGCAGGTCGTATTCCTTCGGCGTCAAATGGACCATCTCGCCACCGCGCGAGACGAGGCGTTTGACAGGATCGATCGTCAGGCCATCGATTTCCATGATGGCCGGGATGGCGTCTCTGCGACCTCGATGTCTCAGTGCCGTCCGGATGCGGGCGGTGAGTTCGCCGATCCCGAATGGCTTCTCGATGTAATCGTCGGCGCCCAGATCGAGTGCCGCGATCTTCTCGCTCTCGCGGTCGCGGGCCGAGAGAATGACGATCGGGATGTCCGACCAGCCGCGCAGGCTCGCGATCACCTCCTTGCCGTCCATATCCGGCAGACCGAGATCGAGGATGACGAGATCGGGTGCCTGGGTGGCCACGGCCTTCAGCGCTTCGGCGCCCGTGGCAGCTTCGACGACCTCATAGCCCGCAGCCGTCAGCGAAGGTTTCAGGAAACGCTGGATTTGCGGCTCGTCATCCACCACCAGGATACGGGACTGGTTCATCGGACATCGCCCCTTGGTTCATTGCTTCCGGGAAACCGCATGACGATGCGCGTGCCCCGCTTCTTGAGAGCCGGGCTCTCCGCATGGATCCTGCCGCCCATGGCCTCGACGAAGCCGCGAGCGATGGAAAGCCCAAGCCCGGTGCCCGGCGAGCGACCGTCCGGCTTACCCCTGCGATAGAATTTTTCGAAGATCCGGTCCAGATCCTCCGGTGGGATGCCCTTGCCGTAATCGGTGACCGAGATCAGCACATCCTTGCCGTCGCGGCGGGCGTAAACATTGATCGGTTCGTCGCCGCCATATTTCACCGCATTGTCCAGAAGGTTGAAGAGGACCTGACCGATCAGCACGCTGTCGCCCCGGATCAGTGGCAGATCCGCCGCGATGCCGGTCTCGATGATGCGACCTGTCGCGTGTTTGCGCGTCCGCTCGACTGCCGACTGGACGACGTCGGCGACATCTACCCAATCCTGTTTCGGCTTCAGCGTGCCGGCCTCGATCCGGGTCATGTCGAGCAGATTGGCGACGAAGCGGCTCATGCGTCCGCTTTCCTCCTCGATCGACTGCAACAGGTCGTCACGGTTCTCCGGCGTCATGCGCTCACCGAGTTGGCGCAAGCCGGTCACGGCACCGGTGATTGTTGCCAGCGGGGTGCGCAGGTCATGGGAGATCGAGGATAGGAGCGCTTCACGGTAGCGCTCGCCTTCAAGCCTTGCGGCCTGCTCGACGGTCTCAACGGCCAGGCGCGCGCGATCAAGCGCAATCGCCGTCTGATCAAGGATGGCTGTCAGCGAGCGCTCGGCATTGATGTCGAGCCTTTTGCCGGCATGTTCGATGCCACAGACCCCGACAATGCCGTGTGGACCGAGCAAGGGTCGAAACTCGAAGCGGCTGTTCGGCAGCGTTCCCGTGCCATGGCCCGCCGGCTCGCGCTTGTCATGCGTCCAGCGGGCGGCCGTCAGGTCGGTCACGTCGAGTTCCGTATCCGGCGGCCAGGCGGCGGCCACGCTGAGATCGCCTTTGCGCGGCACGAGCAGCACGACCTTGCGCTTGAGGCTCGCCTGCAATTGCGAGACGGCGAGCCAGATCGCATCCTCGCCCTTGGCCGTGCTCGCAAGTTTGCGGGAGAAATCAAAGAGCGACTGGAGGGCCGTTGCCCTGACCCGCGCGATCTCCGCCTGCTCGCGGATGCGAGAGGCCAGACCGCCGGCGATGATGGCCACAGCGAGAAAGACGAAGAGCGCGAAGACCTCGTGCGGCGCGGCAATCGTGAACGTGTGGCGGGGATTGATGAAGAAGAAATTGTAGGAGAGCGCCGAGAGGAGTGCTGCGAGGAATGCCGAAGCGTAACCGCCGACCACCGAGGCGCCGAGGACGGCGAGGAGAAAGAGCAGCGATATGTTCGGCAGTTCGACGAAGACGTCGATCCCCTTGCCCAGGACCGTCGTCAGGGCGACGAAACCGAAAGCCCAGAGGGCCGATTGTCTGAACGCGGAAACTCCTGGGAGGCGGAACAATGGCCGCACGCGTTCCGTGGTCGAACTCTCCGGCGTAACGATATGGATGCCGAGACCTGACGCCCTGCGCGCGAGCGCATCCGGCAGCGAGCGGGTGACGAGCGTCTGCCAGCGGTTCCGCTTGCGCGTGCCGATCACGATCTGGGTGGCGTGCTCGCGCCGTGCGAGTTTCAGGATTTCTTCGACAAAGTCATTGCCGATGACGCGCCGCGTCTCCGCGCCAAGCTGCTCGGCCAGACGGAAGAGCGTTTCGATCCGTTGCAGGCGTTCCGGCGTCTCGACTTCCCGGTCGGCCCGCTCGATCGAGACGACCAGCCAGGGTGCGTTGAGCCCCGAGGCCAGACGGCTTGCGACGCGCACGACCTTTTCCGAGAGGGGATCCGAGCCGACGCAGACGATGAGGCGTTCTCCGGTCGCCCAGGGACCGTCGATGGCATTCTGCTTCAGATAATCGACCATCTGGTCGTCGACGCGGTCGGCGGTACGGCGAAGCGCCAGCTCACGCAGGGCCGTCAGATTGCCGAGGCGGAAGAAGCGGTCGACAGCGCGGTTGGCGCTTTCGGGCAGATAGACCTTTCCGTCCTTCAGCCGCTCGATGAGTTCGGATGGCGCAAGGTCAACCAGCAGCACCTCGTCGGCCCGTTTGAGCACGGTATCGGGCACGCGCTCACGCACGGTCACGCCGGTGATCTGGGCGACGAGATCGGCGAGACTTTCGAGATGCTGGATGTTGAGCGCCGTCCAGACATCGATACCGGCTGCGATCAGCTCCTCGATGTCCTGGTGGCGCTTCGGATGGCGGCTGTCTTCCGGGTTGGAATGGGCAAGCTCGTCGACGATGACGATCCGGGGACGCCTTTCCAGCGCCGCATCGAGGTCGAATTCCTCCAGCATCCGGCCGCGATGGGCCACCCTGCGACGTGGCAGAATCTCGAGTCCCTCAAGCAGTGCTGCCGTCTCGCCGCGACCGTGGGTCTCGACAAGCCCGACGACCAGATCCACGCCGTCGGCCTTCAGGCGTTTGGCCCGTGACAGCATGGCATAGGTCTTGCCGACGCCGGGAGCAGCGCCCAGAAAAACGGTCAGCTTGCCCCGGCGGTCCTTATTCGCCAGAGCAAGCAGGGCATCGGGATCGGGACGTCTATCGTCCCTGCGGTCGTCATCCGCCATCTAGGTCTCACATATCAAAGGGCATCGAGTGCCAGGTTGAGCTCTAGCACATTGACCCTTGCTTCGCCGATAACGCCGAAGTCGGGATTGTCGACATGTTGCGCAACAAGTGCCGCTACGGCGGTTGGCGCCAATCCTCTTGCCGTTGCGACACGCGCCACCTGGGCTTCGGCAAAGGCCGGCGAGACATGCGGGTCGAGACCGGAGCCCGAGGTGGTGACGGCATCGCCCGGCACCGGCTGCGCGATGCCGGTTGCAGTCAGCCGCTCGACATCGGCAGTGACACGATCCTTCAACTTGACCGAGGTCGTGCCGAGGTTGGAGCCGGAGGAGGCTGCCGCGTTGTAGGGGTCTGGTCCCGTCGCCGAGGGGCGAGGCCAGAAGTAGCGGTCCGAAGTGAAAGTCTGGCCGATCAGGCTTGAGCCGATGACTTTGCCGTCGCGTTCGATGAGGCTGCCATTGGCTTGCGCCGGCATGACGGCCTGGGCAATGCCGTTGATAACAAGCGGATAGGCAAGACCGGTGAGTGCGGTCATGGCGACAACGAGGGTGAGTGCGGGTCTGATATGGTTGAGCATGGTTACACCAGATGGAGAGCGCTGATAGCGATGTCGATGACCTTGATGCCCGCAAAAGGCAGGATCAGGCCACCGACGCCGTAGACCAGCAGGTTGCGGCGGAGCAGCGCTGCGGCACCCGAGGGGCGATAGGCGACACCCTTCAAGGCCAGCGGGATCAGTGCCACGATGATCAGCGCGTTGAAGATGACGGCAGAGAGGATGGCCGACTGCGGTGACGTCAGCTCCATGATGTTGAGGGCTTCGAGCGCCGGATAGGTGGCAACGAACAAGGCCGGGATGATGGCGAAGTATTTGGCCACGTCATTGGCGATCGAGAACGTCGTCAGCGATCCGCGTGTCATCAGGAGCTGCTTGCCGATCTCGACGATCTCGATGAGCTTGGTCGGGCTGGAATCGAGGTCCACCATGTTCGCGGCCTCGCGGGCGGCCTGGGTGCCGGTCTGCATGGCGACCCCGACATCGGCCTGGGCGAGCGCCGGGGCATCGTTGGTACCGTCGCCGCACATGGCGATCAGGCGGCCACCCTGCTGTTCCCGGCGGATATAGGCAAGCTTGTCCTCGGGCGTTGCCTGGGCGAGGAAATCATCGACGCCGGCTTCGGAGGCGATGGCGGCTGCCGTGACCGGGTTGTCACCGGTGACCATGACCGTGCGAATGCCCATGGCGCGGAGCGCCGCGAAACGTTCCTTGATGCCGGGTTTCACCACGTCCTTGAGGTGGATGACGCCGAGCAGGCGGTCTCCGTCGGCAACACCGAGCGGTGTGCCACCGGTGCGGGCGACCTGATCGACGGCCCGGCGGAATTCGGCCGGTGCGTCCTGTTCGGTGAGGCCTGCGAATTTCAGCACGGCATCGACGGCACCCTTGCGCAGGCGGCGCTGACCGATATCGACGCCGGAGAGGCGGGTTTCGGCGGTGAAGCCGATGACGGCATCAAACTCGGCCTTCGGCATCGGCACATCGAATTCACCTGTCGCCAGCGCCACCACCGAGCGGCCCTCGGGCGTTTCATCAGACAGCGAGGCAATGAGGGCTGCCTCTGCCAGTTCAGTCGGCGTGACGCCGGGAGCGGCGAGGAAGTCGCTCGCCATGCGGTTGCCGAAGGTGATCGTGCCCGTCTTGTCGAGGAGCAGCGTGTCGACGTCGCCCGCAGCCTCGACCGCACGACCGGAGGTGGCAATCACGTTGAAGCGCACCAGGCGATCCATGCCGGCAATGCCGATAGCCGAGAGCAGGCCGCCGATCGTGGTCGGGATCAGCGTGACCAGCAGCGCTGCCAGCACCGTGACGGAGAGCACTGTGCCGGAATAGCCAGCAAGGCCCCAGATCGCGACGCAGACGAACAGGAAGATCAGCGTCAGGCCCGAAAGCAGGATCGAGAGCGCGATCTCGTTGGGCGTCTTCTGGCGCTGGGCGCCTTCGATCAGCGCGATCATGCGATCGACGAAGGAGGAGCCCGGCTGGACGGTGATCCTGATCTTGATCTCGTCGGAGAGAACCTGCGTGCCGCCCGTGACCGCCGAACGGTCGCCACCGGATTCGCGGATCACAGGGGCGGATTCACCGGTGATGGCGCTTTCATTGACCGAGGCGACACCCTCGATCACTTCGCCGTCGCCGGGGATCAGTTCGCCGGCTGCGACGAGAACGATATCGCCGATCCTGAGGCTGCTGGCCGGGATCGATTCCGTCTTGCCGTTGGCGGCAAGACGACGGGCGACGAGTTCGGATTTGGTCTTCTTCAGGCTGTCGGCCTGGGCACGCCCCCTGCCCTCGGCCACGGCTTCGGCGAAGGTGGCGAAGAGCACGGTGAACCAGAGCCAGGCGGCGATCTGTCCGGAGAAGCCGGCCTCGCCGGGATTTGAGGCGAGGTCGCGGATGAAGAGGATCGTCACGACAACGGCGACGATCTCGGTCACGAAGATGACCGGGTTGCGCAACAGCTTTCGCGGATCGAGCTTGACGAACGCATCGCGGATCGCCGGAAACAGGATCGACGGGTCGAGAAGACCGGGAGCTTTATGGTCTTTTGACATGATGGGTCCTTTAGAAAGTCTGGCCGGCGAGCATGGCGAAGTGTTCGACGATGGGGCCGAGCACAAGTGCGGGCAGGAATTGCAGGCCGCCGAGAATGAGGATGATGCCGATCAGCAGGCCGACGAAGAGCGGGCCGTCGGTCGGGAAAGTCCCGGCAGACGAAGGCGACTTCACCTTGGCGGCGAGCGATCCGGCAATTGCCATGACCGGCACGACATAGGCGAAGCGGCCAAGCAGCATCGCGATGCCAAGCGTGGTGTTGTACCAGACCGTATTGCCGGTCAGGCCACCGAAGGCCGAGCCGTTGTTGCCGGCAGCCGAGGTATAGGCATAGAGGATTTCCGACAGACCGTGCGGACCAGCCGTGCCGACGCTTGCCACCGCAAAGGGCAGCATGGCCGAGATGGCGGTAAAGCCGAGGATGACCAGCGGCAGAATGAGCACGGCGAGCATGGCGAACTTCATCTCGCGCCCCTCGATCTTCTTGCCGAGGAATTCCGGCGTGCGCCCGACCATCAGGCCGGCGACGAAGACGGACAGAATTGCAAAGACCAGCATGCCGTAGAGACCGGAGCCGACACCGCCGGGCAGCACTTCGCCGAGCTGGATGAGGAACATCGGCACCAGGCCGCCCAGGCCCGTGAACGAACCATGCATGCCGTTGACGCCGCCATTCGAGAGGCCAGTCGTGACCGCCGCATAAAGTGCGGTCATGGCCTGGCCGAAGCGGACTTCCTTGCCTTCCATGTTGCCGAGTGCTGGATCGACACCGATCGCCGTCAGGATGGTATTGCCCTGGGCCTCGGCCCAGTAGGTGACGGCAAGGCCTGCGATGAGCAGGATCGCCATGGCCGAGATCAGCGCCCAGCCCTGCCGGCGGTTTCCGACCATCTGGCCGAAGGTGTAGACCAGGGCGGACGAGATCGACAGCATGGCGAAGATGTTGAGATAGTTCGACCAGACGGTCGGGTTCTCGAAGGGATGCGCGGCATTGACGTTGAAGAAGCCACCGCCATTGGTGCCGAGCTGCTTGATCGCTTCCTGGGAGGCGACGGGGCCGAGCGAAATCACCTGATTGGCGCCTTCGAGCGTCGTGACCGTGACCGAGGCATCGAGCGTCTGGGGCAGGCCCATGGCGACGAAGACCAGTGCTACGACGATGGACAGCGGAAGCAGCACGTAAAGCGTCGCCCGGGTCATATCGACCCAGAAATTGCCGAGTGTGGCGACCTTGGAGCGGGCAAGCGCACGGGTCACGGCAACAGCCAGCGCCATGCCGGTCGCGGCCGAGAGGAAGTTCTGCACGGTGAGGCCGGCCATCTGGGAGAAATGGCTCATTGTCGCTTCACCGGCATAGTTCTGCCAGTTGGTGTTGGTGACGAAGGAAACCGCAGTGTTGAAGGCGAGATCGGCGGGTACGCCGGGAAAGCCTTGCGGGTTCAGCGGCAGATAGGCCTGCAGCCGCAGCATCGCATAAAGGCTCAGAAAGCCGGCAAGCGAGAAGGCGAGCATGGCAAGGGTATAGCCGAGCCAGCTCTGTTCCTTTTCGGGGTTGATGCCGCTGACGCGGTAGAGATCCCGCTCCACTCGACCGAGCACGGGGGAAAGAAAGGTCCGCTCGCCGGAAAACACCCGCGCCATGTAAAGGCCGAGTGGTTTGATGACGAGGAGGACGGCGAGGAAGAGGAGGCTGATCTGCAGCCATCCGACAAGTGTCATGGATCTGCTCCCGATCAGAAACGCTCGGGACGCAGCAGCGTCACGACAAGATAGATGCCAAGGGCAATGGCGACGAAGAGGCCGAAGAGGGGTTCAAGCATCTGCGTTGCCCTCACAGCCGGTCGAGCGCGCGGGCATAAAAAGCAAGCACGAGAAGCGTGCCCGCGCCGAGCGCGATGAAGATGAGGTCGGACATGTCCGTTTCTCCTGTTGATACAGAAGAAGGATTAAGTCCGCTTCGGGTCAGGCTTCGATTGGGAAGAAGTGTGAGGGGCGTAAAGAAAAGATAAGGAGGCACCTGCAGGGCTGGCTGGAGATCCATAGCCGGTGGTGCTCAGAGCACGGAATAGTCCCTATCCCGCTTAAGCGAGATGTCCGCTTCTTGGTGGGAGGATGCCGACGGGTACGACCGAATTGAAGGCGCCAAGCTGTCACGCGAAATGCTCACCTCACCTCCGGCTTGGCGCTCCCGAGCGGAAATTATTGCCGCTCGCCCGCCATGTTGACGTCGGCCCAAAGCCAGGGCACAAAGATGGCATCCACGGTCGCTTGCGGCGGGAAAACACAGGAAAATCAAAGGTTATATTTCTAAGCCTTTGAAGTTATGTGACAATCCAGGCTCCCCAACCAAATCTACCAAAAACCCCTGATCCTCATGTTTTCCCGTCGTGCCGGATCCCGTTTTGGCGTCATTGGCGACCTGATGGCCAGATGTGATGCCCAAGCCGATATCGGCACGGGGTGACCTTCGGGCCTGATACAGGGTGTCTTCGTCATCGCAGTCCGCCACGGGGTCGGAAATCTCATCCGCCGGGGAAACATCTTCGACTGGCGGCCACGCATTCCAGCAGCCGTCATTCACTGCCAACCCGGCAGCCGGCTTTCATTGACCCTTCATTGTTCGGACTAAGTTTTTCAGGCGGCGTTGACCGCTGAGATCACGGCGCTCACCCGCACGTATCAGGTCGTCCCAGACTTGGAGAAAATGCGAACGGCAGCAGAATCACATGCGCATCGTCGATATTCGAAGCGTAGCAACGACTTGCCCTTGCGCCCTGGACGAGCTGCACCGCCCGGCCTGAAGGCCGGCGACAGGCAATTGACGGCAACTCATCAATTTCCGCGGCCAATTCGTCCATGACGAACGGTCCAGGTTTCCCGTTCACGAATTTTCGCTGCGATTTGAAAGATTTGGCTGGCACGGGCAGCGAGCTCTTGAGATCAAGACAATCGAGAACGACCCGCAAGCGGGAAACTTCCGCCGGGATCTGCGCGGCAAACGGTCGAGATCCGATACCCCAAACAGTCAACCGGTCGACCCGCCGATGAGCACGGCAGCGGCAATCCGAGGCGTCCAGCCATGAACAATAGAAATATGGAAAAAATCCAATATCACGCCATGCCTACGGCGACATCAAGAGAGATCGTTGAGGTTTACGGAGATATTCAATTCAAGGTTCAGGCCCCTGAAGGGGAGGATCAGACGCTGCTCAGCGAGGTGAGGCACTTCCAATGGCAGGGCTTTGAGATGTTCAGCGCCACGCACCTCACCGAGACCCGAATTTCGATACGTCACTCGGACGATATCATCGCTTTTCTTTTGCCATCAGACGGACAGGCTGAGGTGTTGCTGAGATCCAGAAGGATCCTTCGTTCGAACGGCGCGATCGCGGTTCCGCGATCTCACTGCCGCGAGATAAAGTTCGAAGCAGGAAAGAGGCAGCTTCGCCTCGGCATTCCCAGCCGTCGATTTCACAAGCACATTCAGGCAATTCACGGCCAGGCGTTCGAAACGTCGATCAAATTTGATGAAACGCCGAAGCTTGACGCCCGAATGCTGGACTGCCTCGTCGGCATGATCGACGCCGTGTTCCACGACGTCGGGACCTCCCATCTCTCTGGAGCGCTGTTGGCCCACAGAATTGAGGCTCTGGAAATCTGTCTTCTGGCCGTTTGGCCAAACAACCTGTGGCACAACAACATCGACAGCGCCGCGCGTATTGCACCCCGCCATGTTCGTTCGGCAATCGCGACTATCCGTGCCGACCCCTTCACCACGTTCAACATTCCCGCCCTTGCCGAAGCCTGCGACGTTAGTGTGCGTACGCTTCAGAACGGCTTCCGTCAGTTCACCTCTTTCTCGATCTCAGAATTTATAACTCAATCGCGATTAAGCATAATGCAAAGCAAAGTGTGCGATCCAGAATATATCGAATCCGTTCGCAGCAGGATCGGCCTAAGCGCGTTCAAAAATCTCAATCTTGAGCACCGAATAATATACGGAAGAAATATTTTAGATCGATAATATTTCAATATACAAAGCTCCGAAAATACTCAGTTGCCGGAAAACGCATCACATATAGACATGGTTTTGACTGCACAAAACATCAACTTCAGCGTATCCAGATCTCAGGAAAACACAGAGTTTCTGTTCAATTTTTCTGGAATTTCCGAGCGGGGTCTCGCCTCACACGAAACTGCGGGCATCGCATTTGCGCGGGGCGAGATTGTTTTCAGGTCGGCTGGATCTCAAATTCGGCTGACCGCCTCCGACGACAAAATGCGCGATGTATTTTCAGAGATACTCAATCGGAAAATCTTCGCGGTGCCTGTTTTTCAAACGAATGTCGCGTATATCTCACCCTATATCGAGCCGATAGCTGCGATCCTTCGGCGGCTCATCGGCAAGGTTGACGGCGAAAACCACGCCTCTTTGCTGCCAAACACCATGCTGTACAATCTCGTCCGGCATGTCGCCTATGTTTGGCCCAATACAAACAGCCCTGAGTTAAGTCTCTCTCCGACCGACCGACCACCGCTCGCAATACGTTTGGCCCTAGACTACATTTACTCGAGGAGAGGAATGGTCAAAAGCGTGCATGACGTTGCCTCTCATACCAATGTGGGTCTCCGAGCCCTTGAGACGAGCTTCACCGACCGGCTTGGTATCGGCATAAAGCGGTATTGCAAGTGCATCATGCTCAGAAAAATCTCGGAACAGGTCCAAAAGGACACTCAGAGTCTGACTCAAATTGCTTCCGAATTCGGCGTTTCCAATGTCGCGAGATTGCGTAAAGAGCTGAAAGAACATGCAACAGACCACACGCGCACACTATATCCGTGGGAAATTTACGACCTCATTCGAGAGGGTAAATTAAAAAAACGTCCGTAGCGTGAGATCGACCCATTCCACCCACTGATTTTTAAAATATACAATTCGGAAATATCAGCCAACATTTATGTTTTCGATTCAGCGGCCCGGCGTTATAACTCCTTGCGCCCCTCCAATTTCTCGTTGTATTTTTTTCGGCTCCTGTGTTTCTTCCTGCGATTATTGCGCGGCATCGAATAGATGTGATAGCGAGCCAACGCCTGGGCGAGCCTTGTCAGTTTTTCCTTGCTTTCCATGCATTAGTGTCAATTGAAATACCGGGTTGAAACGTTTGCTGAAGCGGTCAGGAGATGCAGAAACGAAATCCCTTGGAACGGTTTGAGGTCACCCTCATCACAGGCAGGGCCATCAGTCTTTCGCGCCAAGAAGTGACGCGTATATTCCTGCACCCTTGGATCCTGTTGACATATTCAGCGCTGTCGCTTTTCACCGTCGCGATGAACCAGCAGCCGTGGACGCTGGGCATGCCCGTGTGGCTGCGCACCGCAATCTACTTTGTCTCCAGCGTCGCTGGCCTGCCAATGGCATGGGTGACACTGATGGCCTTGTCATGGGCGGTCACATGGCGGCTCATTCGCCGGGTTCATTCAATTATCTTTGATCTAACTGGCGCCCTTATGAGCCTTTTCACCACATACTGCCTGGTGGGTGTGTATGGCGAACGCCCAGACCTGTTCAGTATTTCGAGCGCACTCCTATATGCTTTTTACATCGTCATAATTGTGCATGTCAGCATATTCTTGTGGAGCGTTGTTATTCCGCGCATCCTATTTCAATTACGTTTAAAGGATGAATTTGTATCCTCAGAGCCGATCCATGACGAAATCAAAACAAATAAAAGCAATCAGGAGGCCGTGCCGGATGAACATCCGGCTTTGGCGCGGAGTGTCAGCAATCAAAGTGATATCGTAGTGGTTGGAGGATCGCGAATTCCAGCCAACTCCATTCTTCATATACATGCAGAAGGCAACTACGTTAGAATTCACACTGCCCAATCAAGCTACTTTGAGGCTGCGACCATGAAAACGGCTCTATCGCAGCTTCCAGGTCATCTGGGATTGCGCATCCACAGAAGCCATTGGATATCCTATTCCGCGATCGAAACTATTGTAAGTGATGGCCGTAATCTGAAAATTTCACTGGTTTCCGGGGGCCAAGTTCCGGTCTCCAGAAGCAACCTCGCCAAGGTTAAAAAAATGATGCCTTTAGGGAGCTAAACAGCGCCCGTGTTTATGGCGCTGTCTAGGCTTGATCTCTGAAGTAACCCGCGGGCGCACAGTCAAGTGAAACGTGTTGCGTCAGACAACCGAGCGGAGCTGGGATCATCTGCGATTATTTGCTGCGCCTGCAGGTGTCTTTAAGTCTATTCGGACGGGCGAAAAAGCAGATTGCTACAGATCTGGTTCCGCCCCAGCTTCTTGGCTAGATAAAGCATCTGGTCGGCGGCATTCAACTGGTTATCGAGGCTTTCACCGACCTCGATTTCAACAATGCCGGCCGATGCCGTCACCGTGAAGTCGCCTTTCGTTGAGGCAAATCGTATCTCGCGTATTCCCGACAGCATCCTCTCCAAGATCGAGGTACCCTGCGCCAGGGTGTGGTTCCTCATGAGGAAGGCGAATTCTTCGCCGCCCAAGCGCGACGTGACCACCTCTTCGGAATGGGAGAGTTCCTGGAAGGTCGCGGCGAGCGTCTTCAACACAATGTCTCCGATCTCGTGGCCGTAATTATCGTTAATTGATTTGAAGTGGTCGATATCGACAATCGCGACCGCACCGGTCTTTCCGCCCGCCTGGGCAAGGGTCAAGCTTCTCAAATGTGCTTCCGCGCGTTCGAAAAAGGCACGTCGATTGTAAAGTGATGTCAATGGGTCGCGCTCGGCGAGATATCTCAAGCGCTTAAGCTGAAGCAAGGTCTCGACGTTGTTGTCGATCCGGCACTGCAGTTCTTCCGGAAGAAACGGGCGATAGATGAAGTCTGACGCCCCAGCCTTCAGAAACGAAGCTGACAAATGGCGATCACCAGATGCCGAAACGCCGATGATCCGCATGCGGTCTGATGCGTATCGCCGCCGAACCTGCTTGGTGAGTTCAAAACCGTCCATGTCCGGCATGAAGTAGTCGGTTACGACGATCTCGACACCCGGGTTTTCGGACAGGATCTGGAGCGCGTCGCGTCCGGTGCGGGCCGCAAATACCCTGAAGTTTTGTCGACGCAGAAAAGAGACGAGCTCCGAACGCGCGGCAGTCATATCGTCAACCACGAGAACCGAGGTTGAACCGTTATCGATCACCCTGCAGACCGTGACCGCGACGCGATCTACCGCCCCCGGGCCATCCTTGACAATGTAGTCGATAAGTCGGCGCGACGCATAATTGTGTACCAGATCTTCAACCACAGAGGCGGAAAACAGAATTGTTGGGATCTTGTTCTCCGAAAGCAGATGGAGAATCTGGCCGCTTGGCGCATCCGGCAGATTGAGCCCCGTCACAGCGACCGTAACCGGTGTAGCCGAAATCGCTGCCACGGCCTCGGCATGTGACTTGCATTCGATAATCGAGCAGCTGAGCTTTGCCGAAATCGAACGACGCAGCAATCGCGACAGGGCCGGTGAGTCTTCAACCACGAGCACGACCGGCTTCACCTTCGGCGCTCCCTCCTGGATCGACAGATCAAGCATTGTAATTTCCTTTCACGCAGGCAGCTTGGGCAAGCGAGCCAACCACGAGATCTTGTCCGGCCATGCCGTCCAGAAGCTCCTGGTAGAAGTTTTGCGGCAAGAGAGCTGCCGTCGTGTTCAGATCGAGGTTTAAGATTTCGTGCCGGAGCCGGGAGACGTTGGAGAAGCGATAGACCTCAGCCAACGAAGCGAGATCCGACTTCGTGTTCTCCTGCAGTTCCCTCAAAAATTTTATGCGTAGGATCTTGGCATACCGCGCGACACCAACGCCCAACCAGCGACAAAACAGGTTCTCAAGCGTTCGCAGTCCGGTGCCGGAATTGTTGGCTACCGATGCTGCGCTCTCTACGATTCCGCGCTTCGAGAGAATGTAAGCCAGCGCCTGTCGCAGCGCTTGTGGCGGACGCCTCGCGCTTCCAAGTTCGATTTCTGCTGTTTCGCTGTTGGGCCAATAGAGGATGATGAGCCGAGTGACGTTCTCGAAGAATGGAGCTAAATCAATCTGATGTGGCTCTTCCCCCATGTGCGCCAGACCTGCGGCAAGATGGAGGATGTTCGCGACAGCTTCCAAAGGAGCCAGCATCCCGTCGGGCCGATCCACAAACTGGGGCGCGCAGAAGACCCTGCGCTGGAGCAAGGCGGCGGCGGCGGACATGAGCGCCTCATATCCGACGTCCAACAGGACTTCGCCATCGTCGGGAAACGCAGGATTGGGCGGGAGCGCATAGGTCACGCAAGCAGCAGATCTGAAGCCAGGTGCCGGTCTGTCTGCGGACCTGAGAAAGCGGAAACGCAACCAGCCAGGGTCCGGCGCGTCAGGGGGGGCCTGGTCGTCGGATGGAACAACACGCACCAGGTAGGGAAACGGGATGGGCCGCGCTAGCGCCAGCCTTGCACTGGTTTTCATTCGCCGGCCCCGGGTGTGAGGTGGAACCACTCAACAAGAAGCCGACCATGCATTTTCTCGTGTTGACGATTGAGACTTCGAAGCAAGTCCCATCCCACTCTCGCCTTGAGCTTCCCGAGATCTGCCTGATCGCGTCCGCACCGTTCGAGATGCTGCATGCGCTCCCGCAACACAAACTCCCGGGGCGTGCAGGAGGCGAAGGTCCGGAAACCGTGTTGAAGGGTTCGAATGCTCACCCCGCATTCGCGCGCAATATCAACGATTGCGAGGGGACGGAACGGATCGGCGGCGATGAGATCCATTGCCCGCTTCACCTGTCTTGGCAGAATGGCGTGGCTTTGGGACCTGATGTTGTCGATGTAATTGTTGGGCCAGAGGTACAGAACCGCCGATTCGATGATGCCACCAAGCGCCGAAAGGCGCTCTTCAGACGCTCCATTGCTGCCGGACACTGCCGCGAAGCTGGTCAGAACCAAGCTGCCCAGAACACGCGGCAGGTGGTTGGCTCCGGGGCTTTGGTGAAACGCCAGTGGTGCGTGGTTTGCCACGCTCCTGATGCTGTGCAGACGCGCCATTAGATTTCGGCGCGCAAGGGCAATTCGGATATGGCGCCGTTGTGGCGTGAAGCGAACCACACGGCAGTCACGAGCGGCAACCGCAGTCGGTCCTGTTCCAGTAACTATGCGACCATGCTTCTGACCGATCTCCATGTTGCCTCGAAGAGGCAAATAGAAGACCAGCGTATCCTCGGGCGTATCGATCCTGATGTCGACCTGCCGCGTGTAGTCTGCCTGTAGATAGTCGAAACCGTCAAATTTGAGACAGATGAGATCCTGAATCTCCGCCATCCCCAGTCCCTCATGATCAACGTAGGCGCCGCATCTTTTATTGCCATAAAAACTGCAGAGCTCGTTCACTGTTGCAGATTGCAGACTCATGAAACTATATTTCATATATTCGCTCATTTACTTCGGAAGTAACGCCTGCGGCGGCCGAAGAACGCCTGATGCCTTGAACCAACGTGTCGCACAGAGGCTTTCTTTGTGCCGCGGCTGAAGCAGCCGCCTGCAAGTTTGAGAGACTGGCAGAGCGCGGTATGTGACCGAACACACGCCGATTGCCTGTGTTCGGTCCGACCTTGATTTGGTGCGATGGCAAGCGTTACGCCCCGCGCCCATGACGTTTCACAGGCGGGATCAAAACTCCTCCCAAGATTCGGCCGATAAA
The DNA here is from genome assembly GCA_029865885.1 of Rhizobium sp. GTDB lineage: Bacteria > Pseudomonadota > Alphaproteobacteria > Rhizobiales > Rhizobiaceae > Allorhizobium. The sequence goes on from JARXAK010000208.1 coordinate 29,890, forward strand.
GCGTTGTTGCCCGAATGCGCCCGAACAAGTTTTGGCCTCAGGCGTGGCGCATCTGATGTCCTGGATTGCGGCCCCTGCTGCATGGTCGGCGCGGATCGATCGTGATGCCGAATGCTGTTGTGAAGCCTGAACTTGCTCAGTTGCTGGAACAGCTCTTCGGCCTCTTTGGCGAGGGAGTGCGATGCCGCCGAGGTCTCTTCGACCATGGCCGCATTCTGCTGCGTGCCCTGATCGATTGTGTTCACGGCGGTATTGATCTCCTGCAAGCCGGTCGCCTGTTCGCGTGAGGCATCAACGATCGCTGCAACGTTGGAATCGACCTGCACAACCTGCGTGACGATCTCGGACAGCGCCTTGCCCGTGTTATTGACGTAGGCGACGCCGTGATTGACATGCTCATTGGACGCCGTGATCAGCCCTTTGATCTCCTTGGCTGCCTTCGCGGAACGCTGGGCAAGTTCGCGCACCTCTTGCGCGACCACTGCAAAGCCCTTGCCGGCATCCCCGGCCCTTGCAGCCTCAACGCCGGCATTCAGTGCCAGCAGATTGGTCTGAAAGGCGATCTCATCAATCACGCCGATAATGTTGGCGATCTCGCTGGCGGAGCTTTCTATCCGCCCCATCGCCTCGATAGCCTGACCGACGACAATTCCGGAGCGCTCCGCGTTCTCCTTCGTCATCCGGGCCAGAGTTCCAGCCTCGTGGGCACGCTGGCTGGAATCGGTGACCGTTGTCGTAATCTCCTCAAGTGCTGCGGCTGTCTCTTCTACCGAAGCGGCCTGCTGTTCGGTCCGCCGGTAGAGGTCATCGGATGCATTCCTGATCTGCTGGGACGCTGCCGCGATCGCCGAGGCGTTCTCCGCGATTGCAGACATGGAATCATGCAACTTTCTGGTCACAAGGTTGAAGTCTGTCCGCAGTGGCTCGAGGGCGCGGATAAAAGGAACTTCGAGGCGTTGCGTCAGATCCCCGCCGGAAAGCCCCCCGAGTGCTTGCGCCAAGGCTTCGACGTCCTGGACACGCTGTGAAACGTCGGTCGCGAACTTAACAACCTTGTAGACCCTGCCTGAAGCATCAAAGATCGGGTTGTAGGTCGCCTGAATGTAAACCTTCTTGCCGTTCTTTCCGATCCGCAGGAATTCGTCCGCGATGTAACTTCCTTGTGCCAGCCGGCTCCAGAAGGTGCGGTAATCATCGCTTTCAGTGTAGTTTGCTTGGCAGAAGATGGAGTGATGGCGCCCCCTGATCTCCTCTGCTGTGTAACCCATTGCGTCGAGGAAATTCTGGTTGGCATCGAGGATCACACCCAGCGGGGTGAACTCGATCGCAGCCTGGGCACGCTCGATTGCGTTGACTTTGCCTTCATGGTCGGCCGCGCGAACCTGACGCTCGGTCACATCGTACGCGACCTTAACAACTTTGATGGGCTTACCGGAGCGCATGACCGGATTGTACGAGGCCTCGATCCAAACCTCCCGGCCGTTTTTGGCAATGCGCTTGTACAGACGATGGTCAAATTCACCTTTGTTGAGCTTCGCCCAAAAGTTCTGATAGTCGGGAGAAAGTGCGTCCGACTTATCAACAAACATACTGTGGTGGGAGCCGACGATCTCGGCGGGAGAATAGCCCATCAGCCTGCAGAAATTCTCATTCGCTCCCAGAACCACACCGTCCATTCCGAACTCGATGATAGCCAGCGATTTGTTGAGAGCCGTCCAGACAAGCTGGGAAGTGGTATTAAAGAGTTGCATAGCCAGACCCTTTGCGACAGTCGGTGATTGAAAGCCTGCTGACGTTCTGCAGACGTGACTCCACGAATTGGCTGGGCGGCTTTAATTTTAGTAAACCTGAAGAAATCGGCTGCGCTTCTGCTTGGTTCAGCGTTTTTTCTGCGCAAATTGTATGAAGCCTGAGCACTGGCTGGCCACCATCATCGGGAGCAACAATCAACCAGCCAGACATCGGCTACTGCAAATCCAAGTGATTTGGCGCGCTGTCGGCTCTTCGATTCTGCGTCTGCCAAAAATCAGCCTCCTGCATTCCCCTGGCTGGGTTCTACGGCAGCAACCACCTCACGGCTCTTCTAGCGCAGCATCGGGCGACAGCTTTTTTGCGTTTCGTAGTGGGTCTGAAGAACCAACTTGGAGGGCGCAAAGCTGCCACGCGACCATATTCGCCTCACCTGCAGCTTGGCGCGCCCAAGCGGAAATTATTGCCGCTCTCCAGCCATGTTGACGTCAGCCCAAAGCCAGGGCCAAAAGGTGCCATCCACGGGCGCTCGCGGCGGGAAAACAAAGGAAAGTCAGGGGATTACTTTCGAAGCCATTGAAATCATGCGATAATCCAGGCCATCCGGGCAATTCTCCCCAAAAGCCCTGATCCTCATGTTTTTCCGTCGTGCCGGATCCCGTTTTGGCCTCATCGGCGACCTGATGCCCAACCCCAAATCGGCGCTGGGCAACCTTCGGGCCCTAGACAGAGCTTCCTGGTCATGGCTGTTTGCCATCGAGCCTGCCTCTGACCGGGTTGAACACGGCAAGGCAATCATGGTCAGGTATCTGAACTCTCTCCGCTCTCTGTAACGACAGAGGCGGCCGAGGTCTTGGCTTCGGGCTTTGTCGCAACGATCATTCCATCGACGATTTCGATGATGCGGTCCGTCCGGCGCGCAAGGTCGAGATTGTGTGTCACGATCAGGAAGGTCGTCTTCTCCCGTCGGTTGACGTCGCGCATCATCGCAAACACCTCGTCGGCGGACTGGCTGTCGAGATTGCCGGTCGGCTCGTCTGCCAGCACCAGAGCCGGGTTCATGGCCAGCGCACGGGCGATGGCGACCCGCTGTTGCTGACCGCCGGACATGCGATTGGCGGGGCTGTTCTTGAACGGGGCTAGCCCCACCTTGTCGAGCAGGGTACCCGCCTGCTCCCGCATTGTCTGACTGGGCCAGCCCTTGTCGAGCAGCATCGGCATCATCACGTTCTCGACCGCAGTGAAGGCCGAAATCAGGTGATGATACTGGAAAACGAAGCCGATGCTGTGTCCCCTGAGGCTGGTCTGTGCCGCATCGCTGAGACCTGCCGTATCCTCGCCTTCGATCTGCATGCGGCCGGAGGTCGGACGATCAAGCAGGCCGATGATGTTGAGAAGCGTGCTCTTGCCGGATCCGGAGGGACCGATCAGGGCGCAGAACTCCCCCTCCTGGAGGACCAGGTCTATGCCATGCAGCACCTCCGTCTCGATCTCCGTCCCGACGCCGAACGACTTGGTGACCGCCTCGAGGCGCAGTACGGTCTTGTCTGTCGGTGCGGGTCTATCCACGGATCGCATCCACCGGATCGAGACGGGCGGCACTGAGCGCCGGAAGGACGGCGGTCACCAGACCGGTGAGGGTCGCAACCACAGCGGTGGCGACAAAGAGCGACGGCTGAAGCGCAATCGGAAAGAACTCGGTTCCGTCGGGGTTCCTGGCAAAGGCACGCCAGACGAGAACGAAGCCGGCCCCGAGTGCCGACCCGGCCAGCGATCCCAGCATGCCGATCACGGCCCCCTGGACGAGAAAGACCCGCATCACCTGGGTGCGCGACGCCCCCATGGCCCGGAGGATGCCGATTTCGCGGGATCGCTGAACAACGGACACCACCAGCACGCTGGATATGCCGAGCGCCACCGCGATCGCCACAAAGAACTGGATGACGTAATTGGCGATCGACTGGGTCTTGAGTGCGGTGAACAACTCCTCGAAGGTCTTGATCCAGCTCTCGGCATTGACGCCGAGAGCCGAGCGCAGATCGGTGGCCACCACTTCCGCCTGATAGGCGTCGATCAGATTGACGCTGAGGCTGGTCACGCCCCCTGCCAGGCCGAGCAGGGATTGCGCCGATCGCAGGGACACGAAGACGCTGCGCTGATTGACCTCCTTGTTGCCGAGATCGAAGGTCCCGCCGATGATGAAGGTCTGGTCGGAGCCGCTTGTGGTCTTCGTGCTGGTGGTGCGGATGCGCAGTTTTTCGCCAACCCCGATACCGAGATCGCTTGCAAGTTCAATGCCGATGAGCACGCCATTGGGCGACAGTGTCGCCGAGCCGGAGATCATTTTTTCGGGCAGCGCGATGATCCGGTAAAAGGCGTCCGGCTCCATCCCGGTCACCGAGACCGCATCGGCGACCTCGCCGCGCACGGCAAAGGCGGCACCGACGACCGCCGGTGACACGGTGACGATATCAGGACGTGCTGTCAGCTGGGCGGCAATCGCCTGCCATTGGTCAATCGAGCGCAGCCTTTGCGCCGGTTTCTGTACGATCGCGAATGTCTGGAGAGCTGTCGCCGTGCGCTGGGGCCGGGCCACCTCCTCGCTCGGCGAAATCACGATATGGGCCTGGGTGGAAAGGACCCGGCTGAAGATATTGGCCTGAACACCCGCGAGCAACGAAGACATGAAAACGATGACGGAAACACCCACCGCCGCCCCGACAATGGTCAGCAGGGTCTGCATCCGCCCCTCGAGCAGGAAGCGGAAAGCGGCGATCAGTTCGAACGGCAACCAGGTTTTCATGGGGATAGCGCAACGTCAGCGACGCGGACGCGCGCACCCGCCACAATGGTCGTGACCGTCGAGGGAATGACGAGGTCGCCGACAACAAGTCCATCGAGGATCTCCATGCTGGCGATCCCCCTCAGGCCCAGGGTGACGGGCCGCTCGACGGCCCGCCCGTCGAGGATCAGCAGCACCTTGGGCGCGGCACTGGCGGCGTCTCGAACAGCCGCATTGGCGACCACCAGCGCATTCTCATGGCGGGCAACCTCGATGTCGACCGACACGGTCATGTCCTCCTTGAGGTAGCTGGGTGGCGCATCGATCGAGAGCTTGACCTCGACGGAGCCCTTGTCGGCATCGACAGTCGGACTGATCGTTGCAACGGCGGCGCGAAAACTCTCCTCCGGATAGGCATCGGCCGAGGCAAGGGCCGGCTGGGCGATGCGGATCACGTCGAGATTGCGCTCGTCGATCTGCACGACAAGCTGCTTGGATCTGTCTGGCGCGAGCACAAGAAGCGGCGTCCCCGCCTGAACGATGGCGCCTTCTTCGACGGCTCTCTGGATGACGACGCCCGTGACGGGGGCGGTGATCAGTGTCAGGCCCAAGCCGGCCTGCGCGGCCCTGAGCGCCGCCTCGGCCCGGACGACGGCACCCTTTGCTGCCGCATGGCCACTGCCGCCGACGGATAGACTCTTCACCTGCAACTCGGCTGATCGGACCTCCGTCTTGGCAATATCGAAGGCGCGCTGAAGATCCTCAACGGTCTCGCCGGTCGCAATCGAACGCTCGGCAAGTTGCAAGGCACGGGCCAGTTGGGATTCGGCATTGCGCAGGGTCGCCTTGGTCTGGATCAAGGTTTGCTCGGCCAGTGGCAGCGTCAGTTCCTCCACCTGTCGGAGGCTCGTTCGCGCCTCTGACAGGGATGCGGCGGCCTGGTCGACGGCAGCCCTTGCCTGCCGGTCATCGAGGGTGATCAGCGCGTCGCCTTTGCGAACAGCGGCACCCTGCCTCACAAGGACGGTGAGCACGGTTCCGATGATCTGGCTGCCGATATTGACACCCGATGGTGTCTCGACGCGGCCACTCGCCACGACCGTCTGGACGATGGTGCTGCGGACAACCGAGATTGCCGCGACCTTCTCACCCAGGACGAAGGGAATGCCAAAGTAGACGCCGACTGTGGCGATGACGGTGGCACAGATCGTCCCGGCGATAAGCTTAGGCCCAATCTTCATGACGCTCTCCGCCAAAAGCGACCGGACAGGACCCGACTGCGTGAACGTTTTATGCGGGCGGATGCGGAGGCGCACCTCGCATGGGTCACGTCTCTGGGGCCGCGAGGACAGATGTGCTTCATGGTCGTTCACATATGCCCTGCGCGCTTGCGGCAACAGGATCGGAAGATACTCATGTTGCCGAGACGGACACGATCCGTTGGAGGCCGGAGCAGCAAGGCAATCTTGCTCACCGTCATCATGTGCTTCTGGCTCGCCATCCTGCCGACTTTTGCGACAATGGCATCCCTTGTCCGCGAGGGTCTGACCGGAGAGAGACGTTGCGCCATTCCTGACCGCTGAGCGACGACTGTTAACGGTGTTAGTCGACGGGGCTTCCGATGTGACGATACTCAGCACTGATGTCCCGCGTCAGTGCTGTGACATCGGTGACAACCCCATCACGTGTCATATCGATAATGTATTCAAGGCCTTGCAGCCCTCTTGAGATCGTCGTGCTGGAGGTCGTGCCTTTCATTCCTCGCCAGGCGGTCAGAAACAATGCCGCATCCGCGTCATCGTAACTCGCCTTCTGTTCATAGCCGCCGTCCTCAGGCGTGAAGTAGAGCGAGATGACGTCCCAGTTGTAGTCAGCCTGGTCTGAGCGCTTCAATATCTCCTCTGCCCGCGCGGCAATCGCCTTCATCACCGAAATGCGCACGCGCAGCTTTCCCTTGTCCGCAATCGTGTTGATCATTTCATTGAGGGACATGTCGTGTTCCTGATTTCGGGGCGGGCGCGACACCAGACGGAGAGAGACGTTGATCCGAAGATCAATCGTTCCCGAATGTCAGTTCGGGCGATGCGTAGAGGGGCTGACTGACGGTCGTCTCGCCTGCGCTCGGAAAGTAGAATTTCAGGAGCAGGATGCCCAGAACACCGCCAATCGCGAGGGTGAGAAGTGCCAGCATGACGAGGCGCAATTTGTTACAGATCCCGGATGGATGGAGGAGTATTGCCGCTGGTTGACAACGGAAAGCGACCTTGATCGCTGTCAGTGCAACATCACGGCTGCTGCCGACCGGGGCCAGGGACGGATTCTACCTAGAGCACGTCCAGCAAAAGTGCGTCAGCGGTTTTGCGTCCGGACTGCGTGAAAACAAGGAGATAGAGCATGTGCACCGATCTGATTTTCGCCGGACACGTTCCAGCTTGAGCAACCATAGGTATATTCCGGCCCTCATCATGCTGCCCCATCCCTCTCTATTGTGAGCCCGGTCGATTCGTGGCGGGTCTTGTGGAGGAATGCATGACCTCAATCCCAGACAAACTGATTGACGGAGCATCCGATGCAAACCTCCTGGCCGCCTTCACCAAGGCCTGTGAGCAGCACGGGTTTTCGCCAGATGGTCAAGATGGCTCCGATCTTGCGATCGTGCTCAGCCATGCATTTGAACGGGGCATCACCAGTGAAGAGGCCCTGATCGCCCTGGTGAGGAACCTGACCGACGGGTGATGGACGATGGTGTGCAGAGCCCTACCCTGTCGGCTTGCGACGGCCATGCCATGGATGCTGCCGGACACTCTGCGCCGCGAAGCGACTAGAGCACGTCCAGCAAAAGTGCGTCCGGACTGCGTTAAAACAAGGAGATAGAGCATGTTGGGCGATCAGGTTTTCGCCGTACAGGCTCTAGGTGATTTCCGATCCTGATCCTCCAGCACACGAGCGTGTAGAACCGAGCGCAATCTGGCAACGACCAGATGTCAGTGCTCGAGAGCCTGCTGCTGCCGGCCTCTCGACTTCGATTTCCCAAAGGAGAATGCCATGGACACCACTGACACAGTGATCGCTGTTTTTCCCGATCACAACAGCGCCGAAACAGCCATCAAGAATTTGACGGCCTCCGGTTTCGACATGAAGAACCTCAGCGTCGTCGGCAAGGGCTACCACACGGAGGAAAAAGTCGTCGGCTTTTACAATGCCGGCGACCGGATCAAGGTCTGGGGTTCCCAAGGCGCCTTCTGGGGCGGATTGTGGGGGTTGTTCTTTGGCGGGCTCATCCTGACCGTCCCCCTCTTCGGATATGTGTTCATCCTGGGTTCGCTCGCAGCAACAGTGGCTTCAGCACTCGAAGGCGCACTCGTGGTCGGCGGACTGAGTGGTCTTGCGGCCGGGCTCTATAGTCTCGGCGTGCCCAAGAACAGCATTATCGAATACGAAGCCGCGGTGAAGGCCGACAGTTTTCTCGTGATGGCCCATGGATCCGAAACAGAGCTTTCGCATGCAAGGCAGGTCCTCGACGCCGTCAAGCCGACGAAGCTAGACACGCATTCAGGTGCAGCCGAAACGGATCTGAAAGCGACCGCATAGCAGGTCAAAGGAAAACGTGAACTTCGCGAGAACAGCCTGGTCCTTTTCGATCTGGTGGCTCTCGCGAAGGTGTTTTCAAAATGGCCTGCCTGTTGCCCGCATCGCGGTGTGGATCGCCTCACCGACATCCGCATCAAGGAATGGCTTCTGCAATATGATGGCATTCGCCGGGACTTCTTCTCTGACCAGCCTATCGCCAGTCATGAAAATGTAGGGCACCGGTCCTTCTTGCAGGATCCTGGCGACGGCAACGATGCCACTGCCCTGTTTCAGATGCCTGTCCACAATCAGAAGGTCTGGCCTCAGCCGCGCCGCCGCTTCGACGGCGGCGTCCTCCGTCACTTCGATGGCACAGACCTCGTATCCCATTTCCACAAGCAGTTCTGCGAAGAAGATGGAAATGAGGGGCTCGTCTTCCGCCAGCAGTATCCGAAGTTTCTCCATCGTTTCACACAATCGCTTTTACCGGACACACATCCGGCCCGGCGTTGATCAGGGACGGAAATGACAGAGGCGTGAGAAACCGCTCGAACAGCCAGAGTTGCCTTTCGGTGTCGCCGGTGATGCCGGCAAACAGGCCGGCCGTCACCGGGTCGCCTATCGCGTTCAGGAAGGCGATCGCCTTCTGCATCGAGTGGGCATAAGCGGCAATGCTCCTGGAGACCGCAAATGCATGCTCCTGCTCTCCCGCGATCAGGACGGGATAGTCAGGCAGGAACGAGCGGGCAGCCACGAGTTTGACGGTGCCGAATGCGATGTCACCAAGCGCCCCGCTTCTGTCGGCAAGTGCATCGCACTGTCCAGCCACCAGCATGGCGGCTGAGCGCAAGATCACCCGCATTCCCTCGTAATTCGGGCCCTGCACGTTCCATTCCGCCTGCTTGATGTGGGAATGAAGATCGAGCGCTGCGGCAAGATGATTATTGATGGTGAACGTGGACTGGGCGCGAACGTTCTCCGGCAAGCTGTTCTGGGTGGGGCGCATGGCATGAGTTCCTGGCATCATCGGTTGCGATGCCGCAGGACGCAACATCTGCAAGTCAGTCAGCCGGAGCATAGCTCCCCGGCTTTCTGACTGTTTTCGGAACCATAATTCATGCCAGCCTTCGAACAGAGGCTCGGAAAACACTCATTCAGGCAAGTCGGCCGGCGCCGCATTGACCCACCGGAGCAAAGGTGACCATGTCTTTGACATCGATCAGGTTGGAATGCTCCCCATAGGGGTATCATTGGTCTTTGCAACGGCTTCTTTCCAGGAGCACGAAGGGATCGATACCATGAAGGCTGCCGATACAGTCAGCGGCAACGGACCGCCGGTGCCCGCTCGTCCGGATGAGATGCAAAGCGTGAGCGCTCCGCAAAAGCGGTTTCCTGTCGTCGCCATCGGTGCGTCCGCAGGCGGCCTGGACGCATTTCGCAAGCTTCTGGATGGCATCGCTGTACCAAGTGGGGCGGCTTTCATCTTCGTGCAGCATCTCGATCCGCACCACGAAAGTCTCCTCGTTGATCTCGTGACAGACAACACGCCCATGACCGTGGTGGAAGCGCGCAACGAGGTCGCCCTTGAGCGTGACCATGTCTATGTCATCGCGCCCGGCACCGTGCTGACGGTAAAGAACGGCATCTTGCAGGTGGCAACAATCAATCCGCCGCATGGCGCGCGGTTGCCGTTCGATACGCTGTTGATTTCACTTGCAGAGGACGCAGGTGCATCAGCGCTCTCGATCATTCTTTCAGGCTCCGGCACAGACGGGAGCATCGGACTTGCCGCGATCAAACAACAAGGCGGCATGGTCTTCGTTCAGGAGCCCGAGGAAGCCGGCTATGACGGGATGCCCCGGAGTGCCGTGGCGACCAATCTCGCCGACAAGATCCTGACCCTGGAGAAAATGCCAGACGCGATCGCGGCATTCGTCCGAAATCTCGCAGAAGCACCAGTTCCCGCAATGGAGGCTCAGTCTCCGACAACATCAGCGACACTGCTCGATATCATCAAGGTTCTTCGCTCAAAAACGGCGCACGACTTCACGTCCTATAAACCTGGCACCCTGCAGCGTCGGGTCGAGCGGCGAATGGGAATGAAGGGATTATCCCCTAACGCCATGGATCAGTATCTTGCGCTGATTGAAGAGGATAAGGGCGAGCGCGACGATCTGGCCAAGGATCTGCTGATCAATGTCACCAGCTTCTTCCGTGATCGCGCGGTCTTTGAAACTCTGGAAAACGCCGTCATTCCCGACCTCGTGAAGGCGCATCCCTCCGATCAGCCCATGCGAATCTGGATTGCTGGCTGCAGCAGCGGCGAAGAGGCCTATTCGATCGCCATCCTCTTCCGCGAAGCGCTGTCCGCCAGCAACTCTCCCGTCAAACTGCAGATCTTTGCCTCTGACGTCGATGAGGATGCAGTGGCCGCGGCCAGAGAGGGGCTTTACCCCGAAACGGTCAAGGCTGACATCGACGCCGAGAGGCTTTCGCAGTTCTTCCTCAAGGAGGACAATGGCTACCGCGTGAACCCGGATATCCGGTCGATGATCGTTTTCACCGTTCAGGACGTGCTATCCGATCCGCCGTTTTCCCGCATCGACCTGGTCTCCTGCCGCAATCTCCTGATCTATCTGGACCCCAAAGGTCAGGCAAAGGCGATCTCTCACTTTCACTTTGCGCTGCGCGAAGGCGGCATCCTGCTTCTCGGTGCCACGGAAACAGCGGGCAGTGCTGAAGGTCGTTTCACACCGATTTCCAAGTCTGACCGGATCTACCGCCATATTGGCCGAAGCCGTCCGGGCGACATGATCTTTTCGCTCAATGGGTCTGCGGGCGTTCATGTGCCTCAAAGGTCAACTCCCAAGGCAAACAGCGCCAGCTTCCCGTCTCTCGCGGACATCTGCAACC
>JARXAK010000144.1 GCA_029865885.1 Rhizobium sp.
GTTGCGAGCGGGCTTGCCGACAGCTGGCGCAGTTCGGTTGCCGTGACCACGAGGATGGCGATGACCAGCGGCAGAACATAATAGATGGCGCGGTAGGCGACGAGCGAGGCAAGCAGCGCGTCACCCGGAACCTCAGAGCCGAGGGCGGCCAAGATCACGGCCTCGAAGACGCCAAGGCCGGCGGGCACGTGGCTGACGACACCGATGCCAATGGCGACGGCATAGACGGCGAAGAAGGCGGGCCAGGAAATCTGCGCTTCTGCTGGCAGAAGGGCATAGAGCACCGACGCTGCAAAGGCGACATCGAGCAGGGTCACCAGGAATTGCCGCGAGAGCGTGCCGGTATCGGGGAGGCGCAGCGTGCGGCCGGCAAACTTCAGTCCGCCACGGCGGGCGATGCCAAGAAGCAGCAGGATCGCGATGAGGATGATGGTGCTGACCGTCGCAAGCGTTGTGGAGGAGATCCCGAGCAAAGGTGCGATTTCGCCGGCCATCGGCACCAGACTGCCTGTGGTCAGCAGGGCGAGGCCGAGCGAGAAGGACACAGTGACGAAGGCGATGATGCGGCCGATTTCGTCGGGCGAGAGGCCGGCGCGGGAATAGGCGCGGTAGCGGATGGCACCTCCCGACAATGCGCCGAAGCCTGCGACATTGCCCACGGCATAGGCGCTGAAGGCGGTGAGCGCCACCTCCGGCCAGGGGCGCTTGCGGCCGATATGGGACAGGGCGTTCAGATCATAGAAGCAGAGGGTGACGAAGCTCAGTGCCGTGAAAAGCACGGCGAGTGCGATCGAGGAGGCACTTGTCGCCTCCAGGGAACGGATCACGTCGGCATAGGTGACCTCCTCCGTCAGCCGGTAGACGGCATAACCGACGGCGGCAAAGACGAGGAGTGCCGCGACTGCGGCGATCGACTTCGCATGTCTGTTAAAGAAGGAGGGCGGCGGGAGGTTGTCGCTGAGGGCAGGCTCGGGAAACGCGTCTAATGCTTTCATGACACCCTATCCGGTATCGATCGACCAACATATGACGATCCAGCCTCCCAGCCCGGGCGTCGCCTCATGGTTGGCGCCCGAATTCGATCCAAATTAAGGCAGGGTTCCCGCATGCCTGTTGCGGCCGAAAATCCGCGCTTTACCGTACCGTTTGGGGGGCAAGTGGCCGTTGCGCCCAGGGAACATATAGACTAAAAGCCCCGCAACCTGAGGCTTTCCGCCCAGGCCGGTGTTTCTGTGCCGGGGTTCCCGGCGTCTTTCAAGGGCATACGGTTTAAGTCTATGGCTCGCATCGTCATGAAGTTCGGCGGTACATCCGTCGCCAATCTGGATCGCATCTATAACGTCGCGCGCCATGTGAAACGCGAAGTCGATGCGGGTCACGAAGTGGCCGTCGTCGTGTCGGCCATGTCCGGCAAGACGAATGAGCTGGTCGACTGGGTGCAGAACATGCCCAAGGTCGCCGGTGCCGCTTCGCCTTTCTATGATGCGCGTGAATATGACGCCGTCGTCGCCTCGGGCGAACAGGTCACTGCCGGTCTGCTGGCCATCGCGCTTCAGTCGATGGACATCAATGCCCGCTCCTGGCAGGGCTGGCAGATCCCGATCAAGACCGACAACGCGCATGGTGCTGCCCGTATCCAGGAGATTGACGGCGCCGAAATCATTCGCCGCATGGGCGAGGGCCAGGTGGCCGTGGTCGCCGGTTTCCAGGGCATCGGCCCCGATAACCGGATCGCGACGCTCGGCCGTGGCGGCTCTGATACCTCGGCCGTGGCGATTGCCGCCGGCGTGAAGGCTGACCGCTGCGACATCTATACTGACGTCGACGGCGTCTACACGACCGATCCGCGCATCGAGCCCAAGGCGCGTCGCCTGAAGAAGATCGCTTTCGAGGAAATGCTCGAAATGGCCTCGCTCGGCGCCAAGGTGCTGCAGGTCCGCTCCGTCGAACTCGCCATGGTGCACAAGGTCCGCACCTTCGTGCGCTCCAGCTTTGAAGATCCCGATGCGCCGGGCATGGGTGATCTGATGAACCCGCCCGGTACATTGATTTGCGACGAGGAAGAGATCGTGGAACAGGAAGTCGTCACCGGTATTGCCTATGCCAAGGATGAAGCCCAGATTTCGCTGCGCCGCCTGGCCGACCGGCCGGGTGTGTCGGCTGCGATCTTCGGACCGCTCGCCGAATCCCACATCAATGTCGACATGATCGTCCAGAACATCTCGGAAGATGGTTCGAAGACCGACATGACGTTTACGGTGCCCTCCGGCGACGTGGACAAGGCGCTGGCCGTACTCGGCTCCAACAAGGAGAAGATCGGCTTTGACGTCGTCCAGAGCGAGAAGGGTCTCGTGAAGGTTTCCGTCATCGGGATCGGCATGCGCAGCCATGCAGGCGTTGCAGCGACCGCGTTTAGGGCGCTGGCCGAGAAGGGCATCAACATCAAGGCGATCACGACGTCGGAGATCAAGATCTCCATCCTGATCGACGGTCCCTATGCCGAGCTTGCGGTTCGGACTTTGCATTCCTGCTACGGTCTGGATAAGAATTGATTCCTGAGAGCGGACACGCGTGACCCGACCCCTGAAAAGGTAAGGGTAACAATCCGCTGACCAATGGGAAGTGGAGCAAAATCGGGATGAGAGACCTTTCTGCGGGTCCCCGCGTCCTCCTCAAGCGGCTGCGCGAACTGATGGCGGAGCCGCTCGAGCCGCAGGAGCGACTGGATCGGATCGTTCGCCAGATTGCGAACAACATGGTCGCAGAGGTGTGCTCCGCCTATGTCCTCCGCTCCGACGGCGTTCTCGAACTCTATGCCACCGAAGGTCTGAACAAGGACGCGGTTCACCTGGCCCAGCTGAAGATGGGCCAGGGTCTCGTCGGTACGATCGCGGCCTCTGCCCAGTCGCTCAATCTCTCGGATGCCCAGGCGCATCCTGCCTTCCGCTACCTGCCGGAGACCGGCGAAGAGATCTATCACTCCTTCCTTGGTGTGCCGATCCTGCGTGCCGGGCGAAGCCTCGGCGTTCTCGTCGTGCAGAACAAGGCGCAGCGGAACTATCGCGAAGACGAGCTCGAAGCGCTCGAAACGACCGCGATGGTGCTTGCCGAGATGATCGCGACCGGCGAGCTCAAGAAGATCACCCGGCCCGGCCTCGAACTCGACCTGACGCGGCCGGTCTCGATTGACGGGGATAGCTATTCCGAAGGCATCGGCCTTGGCTATGTCGTGCTGCATGAGCCGCGCATCGTCGTCACCAATCTCTTGAACGAAGACAGCGAGACGGAAATCCGCCGGCTGGCCGATGCACTTGGGTCGCTGCGCATTTCGATCGACGACATGCTATCGCGGCGTGAAGTCTCCATGGAAGGCGAGCATCGCGACGTGCTCGAAACCTACCGCATGTTTGCCCATGACCAGGGCTGGGTGCGGCGCATGGAAGAGGCGATCCATAACGGCCTGACGGCGGAAGCGGCTGTCGAGAAGGTGCAGAGCGACACCAAGGCGCGCATGATGCGCCTGACCGATCCTTATCTGCGCGAGCGGATGCACGACTTCGACGATCTGGCGAACCGCTTGCTGCGCCAGCTCACCGGCTTTTCGCCGCATAGCGCTACCGAAGGTTTCCCGAACGACGCAATCGTCTTTGCACGCGCCATGGGGGCTGCCGAACTTCTCGATTATCCGCGGGCCAATCTGCGTGGCCTCGTGCTCGAAGAAGGGGCTGTCACAAGCCATGTCGTCATCGTTGCACGCGCCATGGGCATAGCCGTCGTCGGCCAGGCGGCCGGTGCCGTGGCGCTTGCCGAAAACGGCGACCCTGTGATCATCGATGGTGACGACGGCAAGGTGCATGTGCGCCCCGTTACCGACTTGCAGCGGGCCTATGAAGAAAAGGTCAAGCTTCGGGCCAAGCGGCAGGAGCAGTTCCGGGCGCTGCGCGATGTTGAGCCGGTCACCAAGGACGGGCATCGCATCAAGGTGCAGATGAATGCCGGTCTGCTGGTCGACCTGCCGCAGCTTGCCGATTCCGGCGCCGATGGCATCGGGCTGTTCCGGACCGAATTGCAGTTCATGATCTCCTCGACCATGCCGAAGGGCGAGGAACAGGAGAGCTTCTACCGCAATGTGCTGAAGCAGGCGGGCGGTCGTCCCGTGACTTTCCGCACCCTTGATATCGGCGGTGACAAGGTCGTTCCGTATTTCCGGTCTCAAGAAGAAGAGAACCCGGCGCTTGGCTGGCGGGCGATCCGCCTGTCGCTTGATCGGCCCGGCCTGTTGCGCACCCAGTTGAGGGCGCTGCTGAAGGCGGCCTCCGGCGCCGAGCTCAAGATGATGCTGCCGATGGTGACCGAGGTCTCGGAGATCCGGCAGGTGCGCGAGCTGATGCAGAAGGAGATCCAGCATATCTCCAAGTTCGGCCATCAGCTGCCGAAGAAGCTGCAGTTCGGCGCGATGCTCGAAGTGCCGGCCCTGCTCTGGCAGCTCGACGAGCTGATGGATGAGGTGGATTTCGTCTCGGTCGGCTCGAACGATCTCTTCCAGTTCGCCATGGCCGTGGATCGGGGCAATGCCCGGGTCGCGGACCGCTTCGACGTGCTCGGGCGGCCGTTCCTGCGCATACTCAGAGACATCGTCAGGGCTTCCGAGCGCAACAAGACGCCGGTGACGCTCTGCGGCGAGATGGCATCGAAGCCGCTTTCGGCCATGGCGCTGCTCGGGATCGGTTTCCGTTCGATCTCGATGTCGCCGACGGCGATCGGTCCGGTCAAGGCGATGCTGCTCGGGCTCGATGTCGGTCGGTTGTCCGAGGTTCTGATGGCTGCGCTTGACGACGATACCCCGGGCGTGTCAGTGCGCGACCTGCTCGTCCGCCATGCGGAAGACAACAATATCCCCGTCTGACTTTGACGACTGATTCTGGCGACTGACCTTGGAGTAAAGGGTGGCGAAGCTTCCTGTCGAGAAAATGCGCGAGCTCGAACGCCGGTTCGGCGAAATCGAGGCGCGAATGTCGGCGGGACCGGCAGCCGACGTCTATGTGAAGCTGGCATCGGAATATTCCGAGCTTGAGCCGGTCGTGAAGAAGATCCGCGAATACCAGGCTGCGATCGACGAGGCCGACGGCTTGCGCGCCATGCTTTCCGACAAGGCGACGGACCGCGAGATGCGCGATCTCGCTGAAATGGAACTGCCCGACGTCGAGAGCCGGATCGAGGGGCTCGAAGGCGAGATCCAGATCCTGCTTTTGCCAAAGGACGCCGCCGACGAGAAGAGTGCGATCCTCGAAATCCGCGCCGGAACGGGTGGATCTGAAGCTGCCCTTTTCGCAGGTGACCTGTTTCGCATGTACGAACGCTTCGCCTCGACCAAGGGCTGGAAGGTGGAGGTGCTCTCCGCCAGTGACGGGGAAGCCGGCGGCTACAAGGAAGTCATCGCCACGATCAGCGGGCGGGGTGTGTTCTCCAAGCTGAAATTCGAATCCGGCGTCCACCGGGTCCAGCGCGTGCCGGAGACGGAAGCAAGCGGGCGCATTCATACGTCTGCGGCAACCGTTGCGGTTCTGCCGGAAGCCGAAGATATCGACATCGAGATCAAGCCCGAGGATATCCGCATCGATACGATGCGCGCTTCGGGCGCCGGCGGCCAGCACGTCAACACGACCGACTCGGCCGTGCGCATCACCCACCTGCCGACCGGGCTGATCGTGACGTCCTCTGAGAAGTCGCAGCACCAGAATCGCGCCAAGGCGATGCAGGTTCTTCGTTCAAGGCTCTACGACATCGAGCGGCAGAAGCTGGACAGCGAGCGATCGGCGAACCGCAAGAGCCAGGTCGGCTCGGGCGACCGCTCGGAGCGCATCCGCACCTACAACTTCCCGCAGGGGCGGGTGACCGATCACCGCATCAACCTGACGCTCTACAAACTCGACCGGATGATCGAAGGCGATCTTGACGAGATGCTCGATGCGCTGATTTCCGACTATCAGGCAGGCCAGCTCGCCCAACTGGGCGAAAACCAGTGAGCGGCGGTGCGCCATCCGCAAAATTGCTGATGGCCGAGGCGCGGCGGCGCTTCGAGGCGGCAGGACTTGGCGATGCCGCGACGGATGCGCGGGTGCTGATCTGCGGGCTCCTCGACTTCAGCCCGACGGCGCTGTTGCTTCACGGTGACAAGCCTCAATCCCCTGAGGTGGTGGCGCGCGTGGAAGAGGCAATCGCCCGGCGGCTGGCGCGCGAGCCGGTGCACCGGATCCTCGGGCGCCGTGACTTCTATGGTCTCGAGCTGACGCTTTCGCCTGAAACTCTGGAGCCTCGCCCGGATACGGAGATCCTGGTCGAGGCGATCCTGCCGCATCTCAGGTCCATGATCGGCCAAGGTCGCAAGCCGAGAATTGTCGATCTGGGAACAGGAACCGGAGCGATCGCGCTCGCGTTACTGCACGAATGCCCTGAGGCCGAGGCCACGGGGATCGATATTTCCGAAGATGCCTTGAGGACAGCTGCGGCCAATGCCGAGCGCAACGGGCTCGGG
>JARXAK010000248.1 GCA_029865885.1 Rhizobium sp.
GAGATGGACGAGCACGTTCGGCTTTGCCAGCCATGCCGGGACAGAATCGATGTCGTCGCCGATCAGATTCGTCATCACACAATCGGAGTGGCGCACGGTGTC
This sequence comes from Rhizobium sp., assembly GCA_029865885.1. Taxonomy (GTDB): domain Bacteria; phylum Pseudomonadota; class Alphaproteobacteria; order Rhizobiales; family Rhizobiaceae; genus Allorhizobium. The sequence goes on from JARXAK010000248.1 coordinate 103, forward strand.
GCCAAGCGGCAGGGAGGCGACCGCGCGGATGTGCTGCTCGAACTGCGAGACAATGCAGGCAGCCTCCGTCCAGTGGCCGGAATTGTGGACGCGCGGTGCAATCTCGTTGGCGATCAGGCTGCCGTCTGCGAGCACGAAGAACTCCATGCCGACGACGCCGACATAGGTCAGGCCGTCGAGCAGCTTGGTCGCCGCCTCGCGGGCCGCCGCTGCCGTCTCGGGCGTGATGGCTGCGGGCTGGGTCGAGGTGTGCAGGATGCCGTTGCGGTGCACATTCTCGGTCGGGTCATAGCAGCGGACCTCGCCATCGGTGCCGCGGGCGGCGATGATCGAGATCTCACGGACGAAAGGTACGAAGCTTTCGAGAATGAGCGGGACCGAGCCGAGGGCTTCGTAGCCGCCTTCAGCAGAATCACCCTTGCGATAGACCTTCTGGCCCTTGCCATCGTAACCGAGGCGGCGGGTCTTCAGGACACCTTCACCGTCGAAGTCGGCAAGTGCGGCTTCAAGATCGGCCTGGCTGTCGACGGCGTGGAAGCGGGCGGTCTCAATGCCGGATGCGTTGAGGAAGCGTTTTTCCGTCACGCGGTCCTGGGCGACTTCAAGCGCCTTCGGCGGCGGATAGACAGGCACGCGTGCAGCCAGCGTCTCGGCCGCCGTCACCGGCACGTTTTCGAATTCGTAGGTGACGACGTCGCAAAGGCGGGCGAGCTCGGCCAGTGCTGCCGGGTCGTCATAGGCGGCTGTGATCTGCTGGTTCGCGACCTGAGCGGCCGGGCTGTCAGCCTGGGGCTCGAGAATCACGGTCCGGTAATTCAGGCGGGCTGCGGCCATGGCCAGCATGCGGCCGAGCTGGCCGCCACCGATGATGCCGATCGTGCGGATGGTCATGGGGCCTCGTCCACGGGGTATTCTGCGACCGATGCCGTCTGGCGCTCGACCCATTCGTCGAGGCGGTCTGCCAGTTCGTCGTCGAAAACGGCAAGCACGCGGGCTGCAAGCAGGGCGGCGTTGACCGCACCGGCACGGCCGATGGCGAGCGTGCCGACGGGAATTCCGGCCGGCATCTGGACGATGGAGTAGAGGCTGTCGAGGCCGGACATCGACTTCGACTGAACGGGGACACCGAAGACGGGAAGCGTGGTCATGGAAGCGACCATGCCGGGCAAATGGGCAGCACCACCGGCGCCGGCAATCACCACCTTGAAGCCCTCGTCGCGGGCGCCCTTGGCGAAAGCGACCATGCGGTCGGGGGTGCGATGTGCCGAAACGATCCGGGCTTCATAGGAGACGCCGAGTGCGTCGAGCGTGTCGGCGGCATTTTTCATGGTCTCCCAGTCGGACTGGCTTCCCATGATGATGGCGACGGGCGGGCACTCAGCTGTCATCAGGCTATCCTTATGCCGTCATGTTGTGCTGTCAGGCGATGATGTCGGGAATGATCTGGTCTTCGAGCGCGGTGATCCTGTCCTTGATGGACAGTTTCTTCTTCTTCATGCGCTGAATCCGAAGGGCATCGCAGCCGACTGTGATCATCGCGTTGATCGCGGCATCATAGTCTTCATGCTCCTGGCGAAGCCGTGCCAGCGAGAGCCTGACGTCAGCCTGTTCCTGATCGGCCATGCTTATTCCCCATTATCGCCGTGTGGCCCATCCTTTAAGGATGCCCGGAAGATTCGCGCAAGCTCCTATCACCAAATACCGGTAACGGGAAGTTATCCCTGTCTTCGATTTTGATGGTCTTTCGACACCAGTTCGCCTTCGACAAACCGCATTTCTCATGTCACATTATCGTTGCAAAGCCTGAAACTCCAGCGGATGAGGGCTGGAGGTAGGCGATAAGGAAGGACGCATCAAATGACCATACAGGCTCATCTTGAATCGCTGCAGAAGAAGCATGGAGCGCTCGAGGAACAGCTCCATGATGCGCTTGCATCTCCCTCCGTCGATGATCGGCATATTGCCGAACTGAAGCGCCTCAAACTGCGCCTCAAGGATGAAATGGAACGCCTGAGGGCTTCCACACGCCACTGATACCACCCTTCCGGCTGTGCCGGGGTCTGGCGGACCCAAAGACCGATCCCGATGTATTCATGAAGCAGCCAATATCCCACCCTCGGCCCCGGAGTTGATAAGACTTCGGGGCCTTTATTTTTGTCCGATGGAAAATCGAAGGGAGCTCAGGACCAGAACTGGTCGAGCCACATGTTCATCCGGTCAAAACCCGGACGGTTGATGACATAGATGCGGCGGGTGCCTTCGGAGCGCACATCAACGAGGCCGCTGTCGAGCAGCGCCTTCAGATGCTGCGAGACGGCCGGGCGGCTGATCGGCAGCTGGGCGGCAAGCTCGTTGACCGTCTTTTCCCCCCGACGCAGATCCTCGAGGATGTGTCGCCGGTTTGGGTCTGCGATCGCCATGAACGGGTCTACGTTCGTCATGGTTGAACGTTAGGGCAAAGCTCGCATTGCGACAAGGGCCGACATGCGGCGCAGCAAATGCTCTGGCTGCGGCCCTGGCCTCAGGCTCCGAAGACGCCGGTAATTCCATCATAGAGAAGCTTGCCGCCCGCGAGCAGGACCATGCCGTACATCAGCGGATAGAAGACCTTCGGCTTGAGGAAATGGACAAGGCGCGCCCCGGCGAGCGTCGAGACGAGTGCTACGGGCAGGAGGGCCGCCGACAGCGTCAGGTTGGTGCTGTCGAGTTCGCCGAGGGCGAAATAGGGGATGACCTTGATCGCGTTCAGGATGGCGAAGAAGCGCGTCGAGGTGCCGGTATAGGTGCGCGGATCGAGTTTCAGCGGCAGGACATAGATCTGGAAGGGCGGGCCGCCAGCATGGGCGACGAAGCTCGCATATCCCGCCAGCGATCCCCAGAAGGAACCGGCCACAGGCCGTTGGCCGACCGGCTCGGTTTCCTGACCCTTGTAGGCGAGCCAGCTTTCCAGGAAGTATTTCGCCGCAAAGACGACCGAGATGGCGCCGAGCACAAGGCGCATGGCATCTGCGGAAACATAGGTGGAGGTGGCCCAGCCGAGGCCGATGCCGATCACGGCCCCCGGCAGCATGGCAATCAGGGTCGCTCGGTTGTTGTGATGACGCCAGGCCCAGAGTGCCACGGCGTCCATGACCAGCAGGATCGGCAGGAAGATCGCGGCGGCCTGCATCGGCGGAACGGCAAAGGCCAGCAGCGGCACGCCGATCAGCGCGAATGCGCCACCAAGGCCGCCTTTCGACAGGCCGACAAGGGCAACGGCGGGAATGGCGACGGCATAGAAGTTCAGGTCTGTCAGCATTGCGCAGTTGATCCTTTCGGAAGAGCGGTCTATCGGATTTGTCTAGAGAAAACGAGGACGAAATCCGTCGAAACGGACCTGTCCCGCACACGGAAACACCGCGCATGACCGAAAACCGCTGCCGCCTCGTCCTCATCGTTCCCGACATGGCGGATCCCGCCGAACGGGCCGAGGCGCTCCGCAATGCCCTGCGCGGCGGCGACGTCGCCTCCGTGATCATTCCGCAATACGGGCTCGACGATACCGTCTTCCAGAAACATGCCGAAATGCTTGTTCCGGTCATCCAGGATGTGGGGGCCGCAGCTCTTGTCGTCGACAACAGCCGTGTCGCCGGCCGTGTGAAGGCGGATGGCCTGCATATTTCGGGCAATGCTGCGGCCCTTGCCGAAGAGGTCGAGAAGCACTCGCCCAAGCTGATCGTCGGTGGTGGCAATGCCATGGACCGTCATCATGCGCTGGAAATGGGCGAGATCCAGCCCGACTACATCTTTTTCGGCAAGCTCGACGGCGACATCAAGCCGGAGGCCCATTCGAAGAATATCGCGCTTGGCGAATGGTGGTCGTCGATGATCGAGATTCCTGCCATCGTCATGGGCGGCAGCGACCCCTCTTCGGCGGTCGTGGTTGCCGAAAGCGGCGTGGAATTCGTGGCCCTCGGCAAGGCTGTTTTCGACGATCCCTCCCAGGCTGCCGCAATCGTGACCCGGGTGAATGCCGAGCTTGACGAAAAAGCGCCACGGTTTGAAGATTGAACCGCCTCATGCGTTCAATCTCGTCCCACCATCGCCTGATTCTCGCCGCGCTCGCCGGGGCAAGCCTTGCCATGGCCAGTCCCGCGTCGGCGCAGGAGAGCGAGGATGGGCTCGAGATCGGCGATGCGCCGGCGATCATGCCGGCCGATCCGTCCAATGCTGGCGAGATCGAGCGGGGCGCACGGCCCAGCAGCACCTCGGGAGACGCAAACGCGCTTGATCGCGGTGATCGGGATGCTGCACCTCCCGTCACCAAAGGCGCCAAGCCGACCAAGGGCGACAAGCCGGACGAGTTGCAGGGCATCAATATCTATCTGCGCATGGGCGCACCGCTGCCGGACCTGCCGCCGGAAAAGCCTTTCGACGGCAAGCCGGACGAGGCTTACGGCGCCTTTCAGCGCGGCCTCTTCCTGACGGCGGTCGACAAGGCGCTGCCAAGGGCGCAGCTCGGCGATCCCGCAGCCCAGACCCTGCTTGCCGAAGTCATGTCACGCGGGCTCGGCGTCAAGCGCGACCTGAAAGGGGCCACCTTCTGGTATGGCCAGGCGGCCCAAGGCGGAGATCCCTCCGCCATGTTCAAATATGCCCTGCTGTTGATGGAGGGCCGGGAGGTCCCGCAGGACAAGGCGAAGGCGGACGAATACATGCGCCGGGCTGCCGATGCCGGCAATGGATCGGCGCAGTTCAACTGGGCGCAGATCCTGGTCGCCGCGACCCCCGGTGTGCGCGGATTGACGGCTGCCATGCCCTATTACGAAAAGGCCGCCGAGCAGGGCATTGCGGATGCGCAATATGCCCTGGCGCAGGTCTATTCGGCGCTGAAGGACGTGCCGGCTGAAAAGAAGGCGCGGGCGCGCGAGTGGATGATGCGGGCGGCACGCGCCGGTTTCGATACGGCCCAGCTCGACATGGGCCTCTGGCTGGTCAACGGCTATAACGGCCCGCGCGATTACGAGGCCGGCTATCGCTGGCTGAGCATTGCGGCGGCGCGCGGCAATGTCGTGGCGCAGAACCGCATCGCGCATCTCTATATCAATGCACTCGGCACACCGCCCAATCCGGTGGAGGCCGCCAAGTGGTATGTGCTCTCGCGCCGCGCGGGGCTGACCGATCCGGCGCTTGAAGATTTCTATCTCGGCCTCAACGAAGAGCAGCAGAAACAGGCGATTGATCTCGCCAACCGGTTCAGGCGGATCTGAGCCGATCACGCCCTCTGCCGCTTCAAGGGGAGGGCGGCGGTCATGGATCTCATCGATATTTTCCAGCGGCTGGGGCTTGCGATCGCCATCGGCGCTGCCGTCGGCGTCGAGCGGCACTGGCGCGAGCGTGACGAGCCGGAAGGGGCGCGGATTGCCGGCATCCGCACCTTCACGCTGATCGGCATGACCGGCGGCATTGCCGGACTTCTGGATGGCGTCTTCACGGCTGATGGCCTGTCCGGACTGATCGTTGCGAGTTTCCTGATCGCGATTGCCGTTGTCCTCTTGCGTTTCGGTTTGATGGAGGCGCGGGCGCAAGGCTCGTTCAGCGCGACCACCGTGATCGCCGGCATCACCACATTCGGTCTCGGGGCCCTTTCGGTGATGGGGGATATGACGGTGGCGTCGGCTGCCGGTGCGGCAATGGTCGCGCTGCTTGCCAGCCGCGAATTCCTGCATGGCGCGATCCGGCGACTGACCTGGGTCGAGCTGCGCTCGGCCGTCGTGCTGCTTGCCATGGGTTTCGTCATCCTGCCGCTCATTCCGGCTGATCCCTATGGTCCGTTTGGTGGCGTGTCACCGCGCAGTCTCGTCATCCTGGTCATCTTGCTCGCCTCCATCTCCTATGTCGGCTACGTCGCCGTCCGGTTGATCGGTGGTGGGCGCGGCGATCTCGTGGCCGGTGCCGTGGGCGGGCTGGTCTCGTCGACGGCGACCACGCTTGCCATGGCGCGCCAGAGCCAGACCGCGACGAATGCCGCTGCACCGGCGGCTGGCGCGATCGCGGCGGGCAGCGTCTCGTTGATCCGCACGGCATTCCTGATGTTTGCCCTTGCCCCATCGCTGGGTGAGCGCCTGTTGCCGGGCCTGCTTGTCGCGGGCGCCCTGATGCTGGTGATGGCTGTGGTGCTCGTCGCCGGGGCCGGCGCGTCTGCCGAAGCGGACGTGCCCGGCAATCCGTTCGAGCTGTCGCAGGTGGTGAAGATGGCGCTGCTGATCACGGTCATCGCCTTCATCGCGCGGGCGGCGAGCCAGATCTTCGGCGATGGAGGCCTCTACGTGGTTTCGGCGCTCACGGCGCTTGCCGATGTCGATGCGGTAAGCGTGACGGTCGCAGGCATGCTGCCAGCACTTTCGCTCGATGTGGCGACCGTCTCCGTTGGCATCGCGGTCACGGCCAATATGGTGGCCAAGGTCGTCTATGCCGCTGCTGTCGGGAGCCGCGGATTTGCGCTGAGACTGGCTGCCGCCTCGCTGATTGCTGTTGCGGCCGGCCTCATCGTCACCTTTGCTGCAGGTCACGTCTGACGGCAGCGCATGACCGGAATGGCCATCCCCCTTGAATTCCGGCGGCAATTGTGGTCTTGAACGCGCCAAACATCGCCGTCGTCGCGCGCTCGTCCGTTGCCGCCTTCCGGCGCCTCCCAGTTTCAAGGAATTCGATCTATGGCCCGCTCAGCCCTTCTCAATGTCATGGTTCAGGCCGCACTCAAGGCCGGCAAGTCGCTGTCGCGCGATTTCGGTGAAGTGCAGAACCTGCAGGTTTCCGTGAAGGGTCCCGGCGATTTCGTCTCGCAGGCCGATTTCCGCGCCGAGAAGATCGTCCGTGAAGAACTGCTCAAGTCGCGCCCGACCTATGGCTTCCTCGGCGAGGAAGGCGAAGAGATCAAGGGCACCGACGGCGCGCATCGCTGGATCGTCGACCCGCTCGACGGCACGACCAACTTCCTGCACGGCATTCCGCAGTTCGCCGTCTCGATCGCGCTCGAGCGCAATAACGAAATCGTCGCCGGCGTCATCTTCAATCCGGCGACCGACGAACTCTACACGACGGAAAAGGGCGGTGGCGCCTTCCTCAACGATCGCCGCATCCGCGTCGGCGCCCGCAAGGTGCTGTCCGATTGCGTCATCGGCTGCGGCGTGCCGCATCTCGGTCGCGGCCAGCACGGCAAGTTCCTCGTTGAATTGCGTCACGTGATGGGCGAAGTCTCCGGCGTTCGCCGCATGGGCGCAGCAGCGCTTGATCTCGCTTATGTCGCTGCCGGCCGTCTCGACGGGTTCTGGGAAGCCCAGCTGAATGCCTGGGACATCGCGGCCGGCATTCTCCTGATCAAGGAAGCCGGCGGTTTCGTTTCCGACATGAAGGGCGGTCAGGAAATGTTCGAGAACGGCACCGTACTGGCCGGCAACGAATACATCCGCAAGGCGCTGGAAGAGGTCGTCAACCGCCCGGTGCCGCAGGCCTGATTTCGGCTCAGGGGAAAATTTTCCCAAAGTCCGCGGCTTCAATTCGTCTCATTTTTGCACTAGCCTCCGGGTCCAAGATTCCCGGAGGTTGAGCGTATCATGGCGAAAGTGAAGTTGGAGGATCTCGAGGTGGGCGAGACCCGTCCGGGAGCATACGGCCAGAAGCTCTCCAGCCCGATGCCCTTCTTCACAACGATGGTGATCTTTCTGATCATCGTGTGTTTCATTGCGGCGATCCTCTACCGCCAGGCGCATGCCGCCTTTATCACCAATCCGGGGCTGAATGGCCTGATTCTCGGCGTTCTCGCCGTCGGCATCATCCTCGTCTTTGCCCAGGTGCTGGCGCTTCGACCGGAAGTGCGCTGGTTCAATTCGTTCCGCGCCGCCGGTGACAATGCCATGCTGGTCGGCCGCGATCCCAAGCTTTTGGCGCCAATGCGGGCCCTGATCGGTGGCCGCCGCTCCATGGCGATCTCGACCACGGCGCTGAGATCGATCCTTGATTCGATTGGAACGCGCCTCGACGAATCGCGCGACACCAGCCGCTATCTGATCGGCCTCCTCGTGTTTCTCGGCCTGCTCGGCACTTTCTGGGGCCTCATTGGCACGATCGGCTCGATCAACGAAGTCATCCAGTCTCTCGACCCGGCCTCCGGTGACAGCAATGACATTCTGCAGTCGCTGAAGTCCGGCCTGACCGCGCCGCTGGCCGGCATGGGAACCGCCTTCTCGTCCTCGCTGCTTGGCCTTTCCGGCTCGTTGATCCTCGGCTTTCTCGATCTGCAGGCGGGGCGCGCGCAGAACCGCTTCTATACGGAGCTCGAAAACTGGCTCTCCTCGGTCACCGATCTTGATTCCGAGCGTCCCGTGATGTCGGATACGTCTGCTGCCGTTGCGAGCGATGATATCCGCCTGCTGGTGGAAGAGATCCAGAAGCTTGCAAACCGGGATGGGAACGACCGCTCGGTTGCCGCAATCGCCGGGCTCGCCGAGGGCATCCAGGGCCTGGTCAAGAACATGCGCAACGAGCAGCAGATGCTGCGCGACTGGATCGAGGCCCAGCAGGAGGACGCGCGCGCGATGCGCAAGACGCTGGATCGGCTGAACGACAAGATCGGCGGGGCGAAGTAAATGGCGCTCGGGCGCAACCGTCGCCGCGAACGCGGGATCGACTACTGGCCGGGCTTCGTCGATGCACTGTCGACGCTGCTGCTCGCCATCATGTTCCTGCTCACCGTCTTCGTCGTGGCGCAGTTCATTCTGGGCCGCGAGATCTCGGGCAAGGACGAGGTGCTGAACCGGCTGAACAGCCAGATCGCCGAGCTGACGCAGCTGCTGGCGCTCGAAAAGAGCGGCAAGCAGGATCTGGAAGACACGCTTGCCTCCCTCCAGTCTTCCCTGGCAACGTCGGAAACCGAACGTTCCCGGCTGCAGCTATTGCTCGACAGCGGTGCAGGCTCTGCGGACGTGGCCAACCAGAAGGTCGGGCGCCTCACCGACGAGCTTGATGCCGAAAAGCAGGTGAGCGCGCGGGCGATGAGCCAGATCGAGCTCTTGAACCAGCAGATTGCGGCGCTGCGTGCGCAGATCGCGGCCATCGAGGAGGCACTTCAGGCGTCCGAGGCCAAGGATCAGGCATCGCAGACGCGCATTGCCGATCTCGGACGGCGGCTCAATGTGGCGCTTGCACAGCGTGTCCAGGAGCTGAACCGCTATCGTTCCGACTTCTTCGGCCGCCTGCGCGAGATCCTCTCCGACCGCGAAAACATACGGATCGTGGGCGACCGCTTCGTCTTCCAGTCGGAAGTGCTCTTCCCCGTCGGAGGCGCTGACCTCGATGCGGCCGGCCAGGCTGAGATGGACAAGCTTGCGGCTGCGATCATCGAACTGGCGCAGGAAATTCCCGCCGAGATCAACTGGGTGCTGCGTGTCGACGGCCATACGGATGCCTCTCCGCTGACGGGGACCGGTCGCTACCGGGATAACTGGGAGCTGTCATCAGCGCGTGCCACGTCCGTGGTCAAATACCTGATCTCCCGTGGTGTGCCGGCGAACCGGCTGGTTGCGGCAGGTTTCGGCCAGTTCCAGCCGATTGCCGAGGGCGACACGCCAGACATTCTGGCGCAGAACCGCCGCATCGAACTCAAGCTGACCGAACGCTGATATCCTGCACGATTGTTTGTGTGTCAGACAACTTGCGGGCCGGCTTACGTGCGCGTAAAAGTAAGAAAATGCGCTTCGGGAGGGTTGCATGCAGGAATTCGACATACTCGTCATCGGGGGAGGGCTGGCCGGGCTCGTGGCGGCCACCGAGGCCGTTGATCGCGGGCTGAAGGTCGGTCTGATCGATCAGGAAGGCGAGCAGAATCTCGGCGGCCAGGCCTTCTGGTCGCTGGGCGGCTTGTTCTTCGTCGACAGTGCGGAGCAGCGGCGGATGGGCATCCGCGACAGTCTTGAGCTGGCGCGGCAGGACTGGTTTGGATCGGCTGCTTTCGATCGCACCGAGGATTTCTGGCCCCGGCAATGGGCGGAGGCCTATCTGCAATTTGCCGCCGGCGAAAAGCGCAGCTGGCTGAAAGCCCAAGGGGTTAGCTGGTTTCCGGTCGTCGGCTGGGCCGAGCGGGGCGGCGGGCATGCCGATGGTCACGGCAATTCAGTGCCCCGCTTCCATGTCACCTGGGGAACCGGTCCTGGTGTGCTGGCGCCCTTCGTCAGACGCGCAAAGGCCGCATCGGATGCGGGCAAGCTGACCTTCCTGTTCCGGCATCAGGTTGATCGTCTGACCATGACGAACGGAGCAGTCACGGGGGTAACGGGTGTGCTTCTCGCCGGTGACGCCACGCCGCGCGGCGGGTCGAGTTCCCGCAATGTGGTCGGTGATTTCGAGCTTCGAGCCGGTGCCGTCATCATCGCCTCGGGTGGCATCGGCGGCAATCACGATCTCGTCCGCAAGAGCTGGCCGGTCGATCGGCTTGGCCCGGCACCGAAACACATGGTGGCGGGTGTTCCCGCCCATGTCGACGGGCGGATGCTGTCGATCACCCAGGCCGCCGGGGGCGAGATCATCAATGGCGACCGCATGTGGCACTATACCGAGGGTCTGAAGAACTGGGATCCGATCTGGCCGAACCACGGCATCCGCATTCTGCCGGGGCCGTCCTCCTTCTGGTGCGATGCCGACGGCCACCGTTTCCCCGCACCCGCCATGCCGGGCTTTGACACACTCGCGACGCTGAAGGCGATCCGGGCGCGCGGGCACGAGTATTCCTGGTTCATCCTCAACAAGGCGATCATCAAGAAGGAATTCGCGCTTTCCGGCTCCGAGCAGAACCCTGATTTGACGGGCAAGGACATTCCGCTGCTGCTGAAGCGGCTGGGCAAGAACCCGCCGGGACCGGTGCAGGCCTTCATGGACAAGGGCGAGGATTTTGTCGTCCGTGATAATCTTGAGGATCTTGTCGCGGGCATGAACGAGCTTTCCGGCGAACACCGGCTCGGCGTGCATCATGTGCGTGCCCAGATCGAGGCGCGCGACCGCGAAATCGAGAACAGCTTCTCCAAGGATGCGCAGGTCGTCGCCATCCGGGGTGCCCGCAACTATCTGGGCGACAAGCTGATGCGGACGGCAAAGCCCCACCGGCTGCTCGATCCCACAGCCGGGCCACTGATCGGCGTCAGGCTGCATATCCTGACCCGCAAAACGCTGGGCGGCTTGCACACGGATCTGGAAGGCCGCGTGCTCAACCGCGAGAACAAGCCGGTGCCGGGGCTCTATGCGGCAGGCGAGGTCTCCGGCTTCGGCGGAGGCGGCATGCATGGCTATAACGCGCTTGAGGGCACTTTCCTCGGCGGTTGCCTGTTTTCCGGCCGGGTGGCAGGCAGAAGCGTCGGGCGCTGATCGGGCGCGGAGGCCAAAGAAAAAGGGCGGCGCGCGTGCCGCCCTTTTTCGTTCGTGCTGGTATCGGTTCAGTCCATCTGGACGTTGGCGTCCTTCACCACCGGCGTCCATTTCGCGACTTCGGCCTTCACATGCGCTGCGAGCTCGTCGGGGGTCGAGGCAACGATCGTGGCGGAGAATTCCTTCATCCGCTCGGCGACGCCGGGATCGGCCATGGCCTTGACGGCTGCGGCGTTCAGCCGGTCAATGACCTCCTGCGGCGTGTCCTTCGGGGCAAAGAGGGCGTTCCAGGTATAGGTCTCATAGCCGGGCAGACCGGCCTCGGCCATGGTCGGGACATCCGGGAAGGATGGCGCCCGTTCGGCCGTGGTCACGGCCAGCGCCCTGAGCGTGCCTGCCTTGATATGGGCAGACGAGGAGGGGAGGTTGTCGAACATGATCGACACCTGGTTGCCGAGCACGTCATTGAGCGCCGGGCCTGATCCCTTGTAGGGGATGTGCTCCATGCTCACGCCGGCCAGGGACTTGAACAGCTCCCCCGACAGGTGCAGCGGCGTGCCGTTGCCCGACGAAGCGTAGCTCCATTTGTCCGGTTCGGCCTTCAGGAGCGCCAGCAATTCCTCGACGGACTTGGCCGGAAGCTCGGGATTGACCACGAGCACGTTCGGCACCAGCACCAGCAGCGAGACGGGGGCGAAATCCGCTTCGGCGTCGTAAGGCTTGTTCTTCAGGATCAGCGGATTGAGCGCGTGGGTGGCGACGGTGCCCATCAGGATGGTGTAGCCATCCGGTTCGGCCCGGGCGACATTGCCGGCGCCGAGGCTGCCGCCAGCGCCGGCGACATTCTGGACGATGACCTGCTGGCCGAGATCTGCCGACATCTTCTCGGCAATCACGCGGGCGACGACATCCGTCGATCCGCCTGCAGCAAACGGCACGACGAGCGTCACCGGACGCTCGGGGAAGGCGGCCTGTGCCTGGGCTGTCAGCAGAAGGCCGGCGATCAGACCGCCGGCAAAAAGGGATTTGTAGAAAGACATGAGTACTCCTCCATCCAATGTCTGATGTCCGCGATGCTGCTCCTCCAGCACCGGGACGACGGGGAGTGTGGCAGGCATGCGGGCGGGTTCAACCAGAGGCCGAGCGTCATTGGCCTCGGATGAGGAGCGGTGGCATCAGGCGGGTGGGAATCCACCCATTTGATGCCTTTTGGCGGGTGGATTTCCACCCGTCATACAAGCGCTCGATGGCGCCTACTGCGCTGCGGCGGTGAAATCGCGGCCACCGGTCTCGAATTGCAGCCGGGCGAGTTTCGCGTAGAGGCCACCCTGCTGGATGAGGCTCTGATGCGTGCCTTCCTCGACGATCCGGCCATTGTCGAGCACCAGAATGCGGTCGGCCTTCAGCACGGTCGCCAGCCGGTGGGCGATGACGATGGTCGTGCGGTCGCGCATCAGGCCGTCCAGCGCCTTCTGGACGAGCGTCTCGCTTTCGGCATCAAGGGCAGATGTCGCTTCGTCAAGCAGCAGCAGCGGCGCGTCGCGCAAGAGGGCGCGGGCAATCGCGATCCGCTGGCGCTGGCCGCCTGAAAGCGTCACGCCGCGTTCGCCGGCCATCGTGTCATAGCCATGTTCCAGCCTGCCGATGAATTCGCTGGCCTGGGCGGCTTCGGCGGCGGCTTCGACCATGGCGCGGGTCGCACCGGGGGAGCCGAAGGCGATGTTGTCGTGGATCGAGGATGCGAAGATCGTGGTGTCCTGCGGCACGATGGCGATGCGCGCGCGTACGGCCTCAGGATCGGCTTCGCGAATATCGATGCCGTCGAGCCGGATCGAACCGGAGGCGGGATCGTAAAAACGCAGGATCAGCGAGAAGATGGTGCTCTTGCCCGCACCGGAGGGGCCGACGATCGCCACTGTCTCCCCATGGGCGACGGCAAAGGACAGACCGTTCAGCGCCGACTTTGTTTTGGTTGAGGGATAGGTGAAATGCACATTATCGAAAGCAATGCTGCCCTGGGCGGGCTCGGGCAGGGCCTTCGGCACGGCAGGTGCGGCAATCGCCGGGTTTTCGGCAAGCAGTTCATGCAGGCGCTCGGCCGCACCGGCGGCCTGGGAGAGTTCACCCCAGACTTCCGAGAGCGTGCCGAGCGAGCCGGCTGCAATCAGCGAATAGAGGAGGAACTGGCCGAGCGTGCCGCCGCTCATGGTGCCGGCCAGCACGCTTTGAGCGCCATACCAGAGAACGCCGACAACGCTGCCGAAGATCAGAGCGATTGCGACACCGGTCAGCAGTGCACGGGAACGGATGGCGGAGCGGGCGGCTCCATAGGCGCTTTCGACGGCGGAGAAGTACCGGCCGCGGGCGGCTTCCTCGGCATTGAAGGCCTGCAGCGTGCGTGCCGCGCCAATGACTTCACCGGCATAGGACGAGGCCTCGGCGAGCGTGTCCTGGGCAGCACGCGAGCGCTGGCGCACCGAGCGACCGAAGCCGACCAACGGGAAGACGATGACGGGGATTGCGGCGAGCACCATGATCGACAGTTTCGGGCTGGTCGCGATCATCATCACGACGGCGCCGAGACAGAGGATGGTGTTGCGCAGCGCGAGCGATGCCGTGGCGCCGACGGCGGATTTCAGCTGGGTCGTGTCGGCGGTCAGACGCGAGACGATCTCGCCGGACTGGTTGATATCGAAGAAGGACGGCGACAGCTTCGTCACATGGGCGAAGACATCGCGGCGCAGGTCCGCGACGACCCGTTCGCCAATGGTGATGACATAGTAGTAGCGAAGGGCGCTGGCGACGGCGAGCACGAGCGCCATGACGATCATCATCGCGAAGTATTTGTTGATGAAGGCGCTGTCGGCGGCCTGGAAACCATGGTCCAGCATGCGGCGGATGGCGATCGGCAAGGCGAGCGTGGTTGCGGCCGCCAGGCACAGAAAGATCAGCGCGCCGGCGACCAGGCCCCTGTAGCGCTTCAGATAGGGGAAGAGGCTGGTCAGAGGCTTCAGGGAGCGGCGTTTCTTGTCTGTGTTTTCAGCTTCCGATGTCACTCTGTCATGCTCCTTCAGTGCCGACGTGCTTTCGCGCCATGGCACTTGTTATCCCTGCGCCCTTCATGTATAGGCACGGCATCGAATTGGGAAGCCGTAGCTCAGACGGACTGCGGCTTCATCTATTGAATAGGTTCTGCCGAGGCAATTGCGGCATATGGACCCCACGGCACAGCAGGAATAGAGCGATGAAGGCTGACATCCATCCCGACTACCACGTCATCAAGGTCGTCATGACCGATGGCACCGAATACGAGACCCGTTCGACCTGGGGTTCGGCTGGCGCCGTCATGAACCTCGAAATCGATCCGAACTCCCATCCGGCCTGGACCGGTGGTAACCAGCAGCTGCTGGACCGCGGTGGTCGCGTTTCCAAGTTCAACAAGCGTTTCGGTGGCCTCGGCCTCTGATCGTTTCGAACGATTGCATACGAAAAAGCCCGGCCTTCGTGCCGGGCTTTTTCCGTTTTGAGCTTAGTGCCGATTGCTTGATCAGATGGCCGTGATGCGATCGGCCACCTCTTCCAGCGCCAGATCGTGTTTCTGGGCCAGCACGCGGCCGAACTTTTCGAGCCCCTGGATGTTGTCAGGCGTTGCATCATCCAGCGCGTCGTTGACGCCAACAAGCGGGGCATCGAGGCGGAAGTAGTTGAGGCTTTGCCGATTCGCGAGCGTGACGACCGTCGCGCCATCGGCAAAGGAGGGCGGCTCGCGGTTCAGCAGCTTGTTGAGCTGATAGGAGGCCGTGCTCGACTGGCCCTGCATCAGTACAGAGATAAGCGGCGTGTCGTTGGCGGGATTGATCCAGCCGCCCGCGCCCCAGCTCTTGGCCTGCTGATACGGGATCTTGCGATTGGCGGAGCCCGTGCCGAGCGAAAGGATCACCATCTCGTCGCCATTGTCTCGCCAGCCGAGCTTCGATCCCTCGACATAGGCGGCCATGGCCGGATCATTGGCGAAGACCCCGCCGTCGATCAGCGGCAGCATGGGGGTCTGGCCGTGGGCGGTCTTTGCCAGGTCCTCGACCAGGGCCGGCTCGAAATAGGTCGGCGCGGCTGAGGACCCGCGCACCGCCTGCCAGAAGTAGAAGCGCTCGTGGTCCTTGTCGGCATTGGTGATGAAGACCGCGCGGCGGGCATGGATGTCATAGGCGGTGATCAGCACCTTGCCGAGCGCGTCTTTGACTTCCGTCCGCTTGCCCAGCATTTCCGTCAGGATCTTTTCGAGAGCCTCCGCGCTGTAACGTTCTTCGAACAGCCCGCCGAAATTGGCCAGCCTGCGGAAGAGGCCGATGTCGAAGATCTGCGAACCCTTCTTCTTGTAGAGATCGAGCAGCGTCTTGGGATCGGCGGCCGGCTCCGTCGGTTTGCCGGGGCGGGGGCAGGTGAGGCCCGCTGCGATGATGGCACCGGTGGATGTGCCGGCGATCAGATGAAAGTAGCGGTGCAAAGGCAGCGTCTTGCCTCGCTTGGCAAGCTTTTCGGTAAGCACGGTCAGCACCGCTGCGGGAATAACCCCTCTGATGCCGCCGCCATCGATCGACAAGATGAACTTGGTCATGAACACCTCCCGTTTATGGACAGGTTCAGTGTCGCACAGTATTTAAAGTTGTAAATATGTGATTGATGCACTTTTTGGTCTGGGCAGCAATGAAAAACCCGGCGCAGCTTGCGCTGGCCGGGTTGAAGTCGTGCTTGCGGATAGATCAGCCTGCGTTGAAGGCGGTGCGCAGCAGGTTCAGCTGGGCCTGGACGCTGTTTTCGTTGTCCGGCTGGAATTCCTCTTCAGACGGGCGGTAGATTTCACGGTCGAGCAGGGCGATGCGGTTCTGCAGGCGCAGCGAGCGCTCGACGAGGTCGCGGAAAGCTTCCGGCAGATCATTCCAGCCAGGGGCAGCGCGGTCGACGTTGAAGCCGTCGAGACGAACCTTGCTCTTTTCCGAGATGACCTGATCGCGGCTCATTTCGCCGTTGTTGACAGCACGCTGCAGCAGCAGCCACGATGCCATCTGCATCAGGCGGGTGGTCAGACGCATCGATTCCGCCGCGTAGAGCACGGAAGCCTGGCGCGGCAGAACCTTGGCGGCTGCGCGGCCCGGGCCGTCGAGATAGGCGGCGGTTTCTTCAACCAGTCCCATGCCTTCGGCATAGGTCGACTTGAACTGGCTGGACGCTGCCACACGACCGGCAAAGCTAACCGTATTCATACCGAGTTCGGACATGGATGTTTCCCTGTAAACGCATCACTTAGGCATGTAACGACAGCGCTACAAACTTGTTCCTGCCGCATTTTGTGAGGCTACGATGCTACCAATAGCCCAAATCCGCAAGGCGAAACTTAAGGAAGGGTTAATTCCCACAATTTCGTGAAACCTTTGCCGCTATGGACAAAAAAAGAGCCGCAAATGCGGCTCTCAAGGTAAAACAGGGAGAAATCAGGAGGAATCTCTATGAAAGAACCAGCTGAGCCCGAAGATCGGGGTGACCTCAGTTTCCCTGAAAACGCTTAACGACGAGTAAACACCAAGTCGAAATTCGCCCCGTTTCAAGACCTCGTGGGCGCCTGATCTGACGTCGGTGACTATAGTCTTGGGCCAAACAAGCTGTCTGCGGCTTTCCTGCCCGCTTCCTTGCGGTCGATCTCACCTCTGATTCGGGCGATTTCCGCCTCCAGCAGCGTGATGCGGTTTCGCAGCTCATCGGCCGAAATGGCCGAGAGGTCGCAGCCCAATTCGTGGCCGGTGCCGCGCTTGCGGGGTTCCTCGTCGATGATCATGCGCGTGCCTCCTCATGCCAGGTGTCGATGGTCGGGATCCTGTCGGTTCCGATCATCGAGACCTGGTATCACGCGCATCATTGCTGAAAGCATCCTGTTCCGGCAAGGGGGCGGCGCGCGGATCGAGGCTCAGGCCTTCCGGCGTGCTGCTCATCGGCGAGGCGGAGATCGGCAGGTTCGGAACATTCTCGCGATCGGCAGCCGGGATCGCGGCGCGCAGGCGGCTGCGATAGATCGCATAGGCCGAGATCAGCAGATGCGAGATTGCCGTGACCGCAAACAGGGCATAGGGGCCGGCGGCTGTCATGACCGGACCGCCAAGCGTCGGGCCGATGATCGTGCCGATGCCGAAGAGCAGCAGCAGGCCGCCTGAGACCTTCACGAATTCGTCCGGCTTGGCGAAGTCGTTGGCATGGGCAACGGCGATCGGATAAAGCGCGTTGGCGGCAGCGCCGTAGATGCCGACGAAAATGAAGATCCAGAGCGGGTCGGTGGGCGTCAGGAAGACGAGGCCGAGGGCGGCAAAGGCGGCAATTGCCGAGAGGGCGGCCAGCACGTAGCGGCGGTCGATCCGGTCGGAGAGCTTGCCCGCCGGGAACTGCATGATGGCGCCGAGGAAGATCGTCACCGACAGAAGCAGGGCAATGGTCGAGGCATCGAGGCCGGTGCGAGCGCCGAAGACGGCGCCCAGCGTGCCATAGGCGCCATTGGCGATGCCGATCATCAGGATGCCGACGAAGGAGACCGGCGAGTTGCGATAGAGCAGCGGCAGATCGAGCTTGATCGACTTCAGCGGCTGCGGCGTGGCGGCCGTCGACATCAGCGTCGGCATCACGGCAAAGCCATAGACGATGCCGCAGACCATGAAGAGCACAGTCGTCTGCGGATCGAGCGGCCCGACCATCATCTGGCCCGCCACAACACCGATCAGGGTGATCGAGATGTAGAGCGAGAAGATCATGCCCCGGCTCTCATTGGTCGCGCGCTCGTTCAGCCAGCTCTCGATGATCATCGAGGTGCCGGCGGTGCAGAAGCCGGTGATGACGCGCAGCGCCACCCACCAGGTCGGATCGACGATGATGCCGGTCAGAAGGGCGTTGACGGAAATCAGCGAGACGAAGGTGCAGAAGGCCCTGACATGGCCGACCCGCATGACCAGCTTGGGGGCCACGAAGCAGCCGAGCACGAAGCCGGCGGCCCAGGTGGTGCCGAGCAGGCCGAGAACCTCGTTCGAATAGCCCTCTGCCGCGCCGCGCACCGGCAGCAGCAGGCCGTGCAGGCCGTTTCCGAGGAACAGGAAAAGCGTGCCCAGGAGCAGGGCCATTACCGGCAGAAGGTTACGTCTCATGGCATTCTTGTCGATTGGAGTGGGTGGCGCCCGAAGCCAGGCAGTCCGACACGATCACAGTAGACCTATGTTCCTACCGTTGTCTGAATGCGACCTTGGTGCTTGCAGGAAATCCTTCTGACGGGCAAAAGTGACAGTGATGTGGCTGTGTTGCCGCTTTACGAGCCGTAAGCGCGGTGCCGCGCCTGTGCTCCACAGGGAATGTCGATGACCAAGGCCATCTCCGCCTTTCTGATTCTCGCGATGATCGTCCAGGTGATTAAGCCGCTCGGCCTGCCGGGCTTGAGACGACGCAGCGACTTCTGGAAACTGGCCGTGGTCGCCTTTGTGACCTGGTCGATCACGCTGTTGATCAGGCCTTGACTTGGCACCGCGTCAGTTCGCGGTGCCAGCCTTTTCCGTTTGCCATTCGGGCAGGGGGAAGAGCCGGTCATAGGCCCAGTTGAAGACGAAGGCGTAGACCAGGTAGAAGAGGGCGAAAGCCACGTCCATGACAAAGGCCTGCCAGAGACTGATCCCCAGATACCAGGCGATGAAGGGCATCAGGATCATCAGCAGCCCGGCTTCGAAGAGCACGGCATGGATGATCCGCATCGGCATGGTCTTGAGCGTGGTGCCGGTGGAGCGCCGCAGCAGGTGGTCGAAGCCGAGATTGTAGAGGTAGTTCCAGGCGGTCGCGAGCGTGGCGCTGACAACGCCGACGATGCCGATGTCGGAAGCGGGTATGGAAAAGGCCCAGCTGCCGATCGGAACGATCAAGGCAAGTCCGATGACTTCAAAGCTGATGGCGTGGCGAATGCGGTCTGCGGCTGTGCGCATGTTCTTCCCTCCGGGAAAACAGGCGGGTCGTCCCGCAGTGCTGATCTTGCCCTCAATGGGGAGGTCGTCCTCGCAGCAGGATATAGGCGGCACCTCGACTTACGGCAAGGCGCGTCTGCCTGAAGTCTTCGGCAGACGCATAAGGATTGCTCTTCTGGTGGGCGATTACAGCACCAGTTCGCCGCGCGTGACGAGGACGGAGCTTCCGCTGATCTCGACATGGTCGAACGCGCCGTCTCTCGTGGCCACGGTCAGCCGGATCAGACTGCGCCGGCCCATTTCCACACCCTGTTCGACCAGAATGCGCCGCTCGGGAGCGGGTGGGGCGAGCGTCGTCAGGAAGGCGCCGAGGGCTGCCGAGGCACTGCCGGTCGCCGGATCTTCCGCGACATTGTCGAAGGGTGCGAACATGCGGGCCCGGACATGGTCGGGTCCGACCCAGGTGTAGAGAAAGGTGGCGCAGTCGCAGTCTTCATCCGCATGGGCGGACCGCAGCGCTGTCAGCGGTTCCATGCGCGACCCCGCTCTTGCCAGGGCCTCGAGGCTTGCCACCTCGACCAGAATGAACTTCAGGCCAACCGAGGCGAAGACCGGCTGGTGCCGGCTCGTCTCGATGTCTTCGGCTGCAAGGGCGATGCAGGGCGCCATGATCTCCTGCGGGATGCTGGCGCCGATCACCAGCGGTCCTGGCGCGCGGATGGTCGTTCCCATCACTGTCCCGTCCGCATCGCGCGAGACGGAAACCTCGACAAGCCCGGCCTTTTCCTCGAAGCGGATGCGATCGCCCAACATTTTGCCAAAGACGCTGCCTTGTGCCGCGAGCACATGCGCCGTGCCGACGTTGGGGTGGCCGGCGAAGGGGACTTCGGTGACCGGTGTGAAGATGCGGACTTCTGCCGTGTTTTCAGGGGCGCTCGGCGGCAACACGAAGGTTGTCTCGGAATAACCGAACTCTGCCGCGATCTGCTGCATTTCGTCATGGTCGAGCCCGCGTGCATCGGTGATGACGGCCAGCGGATTGCCGGAGAAGCGGGTCTCGGTGAAGACATCGACGGTGACGAAGGGAACGGTGCGAGCGTGTGTCGGCATAACGGCTCCAGAGAGTTTTGCTGCTCCCTGATAACGCAAGAAGCCCGGCGCGTGGCCGGGCTTTTGTGTCCTGATGACAAGTTTCGGTTGCGGCTTCGCGCCTCGACCGATTTGGAGCGCTGCCGATTATTCGGCGGCGATGGCGCCGACCTTGTTGACGCTTGCGGCGTAGATCTGGTCGATCGTCTTGGCGAGGCTTGCATTGAATTCCGCATCGCTCATCGAGACGCGCAGCTGTTCGGCCAGAGCGCGGGAGAAGCTGGCGATCATGCCGTGATTCTGGCTGAGCTTGTCGCAGGCATCGACAGTGGTGTAGCCGCCGGAGAGGGCGACGACGCGCACGACGGCAGCGTGGGACATCAGCGGGGCGTAGAAATCGGCGACCGTCGGGATCGTCAGCTTCAGCATGACCTTGTCGCCTGATGGCAGCTTGTCGAGTTCGGCGGCGATCTCGTCGCGCAGGATGGCCTCGGCCTCCACCTTTGTCGGGCTCTTGATCGAGACTTCCGGCTCGACGATCGGCACAAGTCCCTGGCCGATGATCTGGCGGGCGACCTCGAACTGCTGTTTGACGACGGCGGCGATGCCGGCCTTGTCGGCATGGGCGATGACCGAGCGCATCTTGGTGCCGAAGATGCCCTTCTCACGGCCACGGATCAGCAGCGCATCGAGCTCCGGCATCGGCTTCATGAGCTGAACGCCGTTCTGCTCATCGAGCAGGCCCTTGTCGATCTTAAGGAAGGGCACGACGCCGCGCTTCTGCCAGAGGAAGGACGGAACGGGCTCGCCGTCGACATCACCATCCATGGTGCGTTCGAAGAGGATCGCGCCGATGACCTTGTCGCCGGAGAAGGCGGGGGCCTTCATGATGCGCACGCGCATGGCGTGGATCAGGCGGTACATTTCGTCGTCGCCGCTATAGTCGGTTTCCTGCACGCCGTAGAGACGCAGGGCGCCGGGCGTCGAACCGCCACTCTGGTCGAGCGCCGCGATGAAACCCGGTGCCGAGGTGATCTTGTTCAACATTTTCGCGTCCACCATATCTCACTCCTATCCCTGAACATGGCGCGCGCCGCGCCGGACTGTTGTCTTGCGTTTGCGGCAGGCCGTTGTGGCCTTGCCGGTCACTCCCTGACCCTTTCGGCCTTTCCAGACCGAGATGACTTCGGCGATAACAGAACTTCAGCAGCGGGAAAATGGGCACCTAACCTATTGAAACGATTGAAATCATTTCAATCGTTTGAAAATTCAAAGATTTTTAAATGCGTTTCAATCAGCGTAGATTTGCTGCCCGTCACATCGCCGTTTTCGGGTTCAGGCCTCCCAGGCTAACAACCCTTTCGCATCGCCAGGGTTCCTTGCTGCGATGTTAGCATGTTCATGCACGCGGCCAAATGACGGGCGCCACGAAAAAACCGCGTGCCCTGGGACACGCGGTTCATGGTCGTTTCAATCGGCTGGTCGCCGGGCTCAGCCCTTGGTGAGGACTGCGACGCCCGGCAATTCCTTGCCTTCCATCCATTCGAGGAAGGCGCCGCCTGCCGTCGAGACGTAGGAGAAGTCGTCGGCAACACCGGCATGGTTCAGCGCCGAGACCGTGTCGCCACCGCCGGCAACGGAGACGAGCTTGCCGGCCTTGGTCTGTTCGGCGGCATGCAGGGCCGCCGAAACGGTTGCCTTGTCGAAAGGAGCGATCTCGAAGGCGCCGAGCGGGCCGTTCCAGACGAGGGTCGCAGCCTTTTCGATCCAGCCGTTGATCAGCTCGACTGACTTCGGGCCGACGTCGAGCATCATCGCATCGGCGGGAATGGCGTTGATGTCGACGGTTTCGTTGGCGGCGTTTGCCTTGAACTCGCGGGCGACAACGCCGTCGACGGGGAGCACGATAGCGCAGCCGGCGGTCTTTGCCGTTTCCATGATCGAGCGGGCGGTGTCTGCGAGGTCATGCTCGCAAAGCGACTTGCCGACATTGATGCCCTGGGCGGCGATGAAGGTATTGGCCATGCCGCCGCCGATGACGAGAGCGTCGACCTTGGTCACGAGGTTGGACAGGAGGTCGATCTTGGTCGAGACCTTGGCGCCGCCGACGATCGCGACGACCGGGCGGGTCGGCTGTCCCAGACCCTTTTCGAGCGCTTCGAGTTCGGCCTGCATGGTGCGACCGGCATAGGCCGGCAGGTGATGGGCGAGACCTTCCGTCGAGGCATGCGCGCGGTGGGCGGCAGAAAAGGCGTCGTTGACGTAGATGTCGCCGTTCTTGGCGAGCTCGGCCACGAATTCCGGGGTGTTCTTCTCTTCGCCCTTGTGGAAGCGGGTGTTTTCGAGAAGCAGGATGTCGCCGTTGTTCATCTTGGCAATGGCGTCTGCGGCCGGGGCGCCGATGCAGTCGGAGGCGAAGGCGACGCGCTGGTCGAGCACTTCCTCGACGGCGGGTGCAATCAGCGACAGCGACTGGTCGGCAACCGGTTCACCCTTCGGGCGGCCGAAATGGGCGAGCAGGATAACCTTGGCGCCCTTTTCGGACAATTCGAGGATCGTCGGCGCCACGCGTTCGATGCGCGTCGTGTCGGAAACCTTGCCGTCGGTGACGGGAACATTGAGGTCGACGCGGACAAGCACGCGCTTGCCTGCGATGTCGGTGAGATCGTCGAGTGTCTTGAAAGCCGGCATGAAACTACCCGTCTTGAATGCTGTTGAACTGGGCTGACGGGGCGGACCTTACACCGCTTGCGTGACGGTGCAAGGCAAGTGCCGTCATTTTTCGTTGGGACCCTTGCCCATTGCCGCCGCACGCTTGTGGCGGAGGTAATCGCGGGTCGCAAGGGCAAGTTCGTGGATATTGAGGAAGATCGGCCACGTCGTCGCCGGCTCGACGGGCTCCATCGACACACCGACAGAGGCGATATGCCCATGCTCGTCGATATCCCGGACAATCAGGACGATCGTGCCCAGGCGAACGCGGTCTGCATAGTCCGGCCTGCCGCCGACGCGCTGGGTGATCATCTCCGCAACCGTCTTGCCACGCTCGCCATCGGTGATCGACAAAGGCCCATAGGCCTCATCGAGATTGCGCACATGGGTGGCAGGCGAGATGGCGAACGTCCCGAAGAATTCTCCATCATCCTCCGCCACGGGTGCCTCCGAGGCGAACAGGCGGTCAAGCAGCTTCGAATAGCTCGGGGCGATGAACAGATAGACCTGGTCGTTTTCCCGCAGCCGACCTGCATACTGGTAGCGCATCGATTTCCCATCGCGGATGACCAGCGACGGCATGGCCCAGCGGGGGATGCGCTCGCCGCGCAGCACCGGGCTGTCGGCAACGACACGGTAGGCAAGCAGCTCGTGATTGGCCGAGCCCGGCAGATCGAGTTCGACCTTGTCGATGGCGCCGATACGCGGCGGGATGATCAGGCCGAGGCGCTTGGCGAGCGGCTTGATCGTCCAGCCCTGCAGGACAAGCGAGATCATCACGACGATGAAGGCCGTGTTGAAGAAGACTTCGCCGTTTTCCATGTTGCCGACCACAGGCACGATGCCAAGCAGGATGGAAACGGCGCCACGCAGACCAACCCAGGCGATGAAGCCAGTTTCGCGCTGGGTGAAGTCGTAAGGCAGCAGACAGAGCCAGACGGCGAGCGGTCGGGCGATGAACACCAGGAAGAGGGCGAGCAGGATCGCGGGCAACAGGATCGCCGGAAACTGCGACGGCGTCGCCAGAAGGCCGAGCACGAGGAACATCACGATCTGCGAGAGCCAGGTCATGCCGTCCTGAAAGCGCTTGATCGCCGACGTTGCCGGCAGCTTGCGCGAGCCGGCATAGATGCCGGCGACATAGACCGCAAGGAAGCCGCTTCCGCCGATCATGCCGGTGAAGGAGAAGATCATCAGGGCGAGCGCCAGCATGAAGATCGGGGCGAGCCCCTGCTCGATATGCAGGCGGCGGAGCACGAAGACGATCAGCAGGCCGCCGAGCATGCCCATGATCAATCCGATGCCCATCTGCTCGACGAAAAGGCGCAGCAGTTCGAAGGACAAGCCATCGCTGCCGGTTCCCGTCGAGATCAGTTCGACCAGGGCAATCGCCAGGAAGATCGCCATGGGGTCGTTCGTGCCGGACTCGACTTCCAGCGTCGAGCGCACGCGGTCGCGGATATTGATGCCGCCGATGCGCAGCAGGAAGAAGACGGCTGCGGCGTCGGTCGAAGCGAGGATCGCGCCGAGAAGCAGGGCTTCGAGCGCGCTGAAGCCGAAGAGCAGATGGGCTGCAAGCCCCAGAAGCCCCGTCGTCAGCAGCACGCCAAGGGTGGCGAGTGTCAGGGCAGGGGCCGCCGACAGCTTGAAGGACTGCAACGACGTTCCATAGCCGGAATCAAACAGGACCACGGCCAGCGCCAGCGAGCCGACCACATAGGCAAGTGGGAAATCGGAAAACTCGATGCCCAGACCGTCGACACCGGTCGCCAGGCCGATACTGAGAAAGAGAAGAAGCAAGGGGGCGCCGAAACGAAAGGCGATGAGGCTTGAAAAGGCGGCCAGAAGAACGAGTGCCGTCGCAACCAGTGTCACCGCGTAGAATTCGTCCAATCCCATACCC